>JALNWL010000061.1 GCA_023230905.1 Syntrophales bacterium | reverse complement strand
GAGATCCGGACCCTGCTCAACTTCTACAAGTGCTATTACGCCTATGTGCGCGGCAAGGTGGTGGGCTTCCGCCTCGACGACCCCGCCATCGGGGCCCCAGACCGGGAGGAAGCGGCCCGCACGGCCGCACGCTATTTCGATCTCGCCTACACCTACGCCGCACGCCTGGAGCGGCCGACCCTGATCCTGATCGCCGGCCTCATGGGCACGGGGAAAAGCGAGCTGGCCCGGCGCCTCGCCCCGCTCTTGGGCGCGGAGATCATCCGGATGGACGTCCTGCGCAAGGAGATCCTTGCGCTCGGACCGGCGGACCGTCACTACGAAAATTTCGGCGAGGGGATCTATTCGGACGAGATTTCCCGCAAGACATACGACACGGCCCTGCGGCGCACCGAAGACCTCCTGGCAGCAGGCAACTCGGTCATCATCGACGCGTCGTACAAGCGGGACGATGAACGTCGGCGGGCCGAGGCGCTGGCCCAGCGTCACGGGGTGGCGTTTTATATCCTGGAGTGCCTCTGTCAAGAGGCGGTGATCCGCCGGAGACTCGACGCCCGTGCAGCGGACCAAGCGGAGCCCTCGGACGGCCGCTGGGACATCTTCGAGGCCCAGCGGGCGGATTTCGACCCCATGTCCGGCTGGGCATCCGGCGTCCATATCGCCGTCGACACCGGAACGACACCGGAGGCCATGACGGCCGAGGCCCTCCGCGGCATCCGGCAGGGACGCTGAATGCGGTTCTTCAAAAAACCTCAGGGGGTTGGGGCGGCAGCGGGGGCGGTGTCGGTCAGGCCCATGGCCTTCTTCCGGGCCTCCTCCTCGGCGAGGCGGCGGCGGGTTTCCCGGAGGAAATAATCCACCTTGTAGTCCAGTCCGAGGTTCGCGTAATCCCGCGCAATCCCTTCGAACCGTTTCAGGGCGGCCGCGTATTTCTTCGACCGGAAATAAAACCGGCCGACGTAGAACTCCTGTTCGGCGAGGTTCCGTCGGCAATCGATCAGCTTCTTTTCCGCCATGAAGGCGAACCGGCTGTCCGGGAAGCGGGCGATCAGGCGCTCGAATTCCCTCTGTGCACGGACCGTCTCCGACTGATCCCGGTCGATCGTCGACCTCTGGTTGTAGTGGCACATGCCGATCTGGTACAGGACGTACGGGAGGTTGTCGTTGGTCGGATGAAGCCCGGCAAATTCCATGTAGGCCGCCTCCGCCTCCACGTAATTCTTGTCGCTGAAATGGGCGTCGGCGATGCCCAGCTCCGCAAGCAGGGCCAGGGGGCTCAGGGGGTACTGCTCCTTGACGCGCTGGAAGTTGTCGATAGCCCTTTCGTACCGGCCGGCCTGATAATCCTCGAAGCCCTGACGGTAGAGCCCTTCGGGCGTCGCCCGGGCCATGTCCTGATGGCTGAACCAACTGCAGCCCGCGAGAAGGACGAGCAGTGCCGCCAGCAGACCGGCCTTCCACGCCTCGCCGCCGCGCCACCGTTCATCTGCGCTTTCCCGCCCCGCGCGGGCCGGGAGCTTCGATCTCACCCGACCGATCACGACTGAAAGACTTTCCCAACAAACGCCTCGAGGCGGTCCTTGGGAACCATGCCGATCAGGGTATCGACGAGCTTTCCCTCCTTGAACAACAGGAGGGTCGGAATGCTCCGGATCCCGTAGGCGGAGGCCGTGTTCGGGTTGTCGTCCACGTTGACCTTGGCAACCTTGAGCCGATCGCGGTTCTCCTCCGCCAGCGCTTCCACGAGCGGCGCGATCGCCTTGCACGGTCCGCACCACGGCGCCCAGAAATCGACGAGGGCCGGTTTGTCCGCCTTGATGACCTCGCCATCGAAATCCGCGTCGGTGACATGGATGATCAAGTCCTCTTTTCCCATGGCGTCCCTTCCACCTCCCTTTTTCGCACTCAAACCTTTCCGCCCTGCCGCCCGGCCCGACGGGGCCCGATCACGGCGTACCCGGGGGCTGGCAACCTATCTCACACAATTTTGCCGGATGTCAAACCCTATTTCGACGCCCCGGCCTTTGACAACCGGCCGCGGTTCTGTTAAACGGTGTTGCATGATTCCTGTCCCGGGAGGTCCCCCGCCATGTCCCGTATCGGCTTCATCTCCGGCACCGCCCTGCAGCACCTCGAACCTTTCCGCACCCTGAGACCGAAGGTTACGGAAACGGCCTTCGGGACGGCGACGGTCCACGTGTCGGAAACACTGGCGTACATCCGGCGCCACGGCCAGGGCCCGGACGACTACATCCTCCCCCACCGGATCAACCACGCGGCGAATCTGAGGGCCCTCAAGGATCTAGGCTGCACGGAGGTCATCGGCCTGAACTCCGTCGGATCCCTGAAGATGCACCTGTCGCCGGGGACGATCGTCGTTCCGCACGACTTCATCGAGCTCTACGGAACGTTCACGGTCTTCTCGAACCGGCCGGTTCATGTCGTCCCCGGCCTTGACGAACCGGCGCGACGGCGGCTGATCGCCGCGGCGGGGGTCGCCGGAATCGAGGTGGTGGCGTCGGGAATCTACTGGCAGACGACGGGCCCGCGTCTGGAAACCCGGGCGGAAATCGCGATGATGACCGCCTTCGCCGATATGGTCGGCATGACCATGGCCGGAGAGGCCGTGATCGCGTGCGAACTCGAACTCCCCTACGCCTCCCTGTGCTCCATCGACAATTACGGTCACGGGCTTATGGCAACGCCGCCGGCACCGGCGCAGATCGCCGCCACCGCCCGTGAAAACGCCGACCGCATGGGACGGATCGTCCGAACCTACCTGAAACACCGTCCGGGAACCCCGCCCTGAGAAACCCGGCCATATCTTCGGAACGGCTGCGCCCTCCCGCCGGCACGCCGCAAAGGCTCTTCCCGATCCCCCGCGCCCGGCCTAAAAGGCCCCCAATTGGCAGGGCTTGACCTTGATCTCCAGGGCTTCGCAGGCCGCGGAAACGTCCATCTTGGGAATCCGGCGACGTGCCGCGATGTCCCAGGCGGAGCGGCAGGGGAGGCGACCGTCGACGCAGGCGGCCCGGATGTCCGTCTCGAACTCCGGAGAAACCCCGGCGGCGGGCTTGACCGCCTTCCGGTCGGGCGCAAAGCCGAACAGACCGAGCTGGCACTTCGTGATCTCCAGCTCCATCAGGTCCGCCGCCTTGCCGACTTCGCCCATCGTGACGTCCATTTCCCGGCAGATCGTCTCGGCGCGCCGGCAAGGGAGCTTGCCCTCGCCCGCCTTATCCCGAATCGCCGCCGCGAGCGCCGGGCTTACCGACCGCTCTCCCCGGTGCTTGTCCGCAAAATGCCCTTTGTCTTTTTCCGTCATGTTCCGACTCCTCGCCGCCTTCAGTAATTGAGGTAATGAAAGGGTTCGATCGACGACAGGGCCTCCGTATCAAGGGTCTGGATACCGTGCTTCCGGAGGAGCTGGTCCGTTTTTCCCATCTGGTCGACATCGACCACGAAAACGGCCTTCTTGCTGCCCTCGAGGACGAAGCCATAGGCGTTGTTGATGTTGACCGCCTCACGGGCCAGAAGCTGGGTCAGCCGATCGAGCCCGCCGGGCTTGTCCTCGAGCAGGATGGCCAGGACGTCGCGGAGCTGCACCGTCATTCCCGCCCGGGTGAGGGCCTTCGCGGCGCGCTTGGGATCATCCACGATGAAGTTGATCACCCCGAAGGTATCCGCCGTGGTGATGTTCGTCGCCCGGATGTTGATCTTTTCCGCGGCCAGAATGCGGGTCACCGCCGCCAGCCGGCCGGGTTTGTTTTCCGCAAAAATGGAAATCTGCTGGGCAATCATGGTTCGACCCTCCCTGAAGCGTTCGGGTTTCGTGGGGTGGCGGCGCCGTCGAATATCAGTCCTTGCGGTTGTCCACGACCCGGACCGCCTTCCCCTCGCCCTTCGGCAGGCTGCCCGGCTCGACCAGATCGACCTTCGGCGTGATGAGGATGTCGCTTTTGAGGTCTTCGACGATCCTTCGCCGCAGGTCCTCCAACTGCTTCAGATCCCCCAGGAAGAATTCCCGGTTGACCTCCACCTTGACGGTCATGTGGTCGTTGTACCCCTCCCGGTCGAGGACGATCAGGAAATTCTGTCCGACGCCGGGAATGTCCATCAGTTTCTTCTCGATCTGGATGGGAAAGATGTTGACGCCCTTCAGGATCAGCATGTCGTCCGTCCGGCCCTTGATCCGCTCGATCCTCCTGTGCGTGCGTCCGCAGGGGCAGGCCCCCGGGATGACCCGGGTCAGGTCCTTCGTCCGGTAACGGACAATGGGCATCCCCTCCCGCTGGAGCGTCGTCAGAACCATTTCCCCCTCTTCCCCGTCCGGAAGCGGCTTCAGCGTGTCCGGGTCGACGATTTCGAGGATGTAGTTGTCCTCCCAGAGGTGCATTCCGTTCTGTTCGGGACATTCGAAGGCCACGCCCGGACCGTTCATCTCCGACAGTCCGTAGGAATTGAAGGCCTTGAATCCGTAGAACGACTCGATCTTCTGGCGCATCTTCTCCGAGTGCGGTTCGGCGCCGATGAAGGCGATCTTCACCTCGGTGTCCCGGCGGGGATCGACGCCGAGTTCCTGGAACACCGTGGACAGGTGCAGGGCGTAACTGGGGATGATGTGGATCACCGTCGTCGCGAAATCCCGCATGAGTTGGATCTGGCGCTTGCTGTTGCCGGCGCCGGCCGGAATGACGAGGGCGCCGATCTTCTCCGCCCCGTAGTGGAACCCCAGCCCGCCGGTGAACAGGCCGTAGGTCATCATGTTCTGGAAGACGTCGGACCGGCGCATGCCGGTCATGTACATCGAGCGGGCCACGATGTTGGTCCAGGCGGCGATGTCGCCCGTCGTGTGAAAGATCACCGTGGCCCGGCCCGTCGTCCCGGAGGACGAATGCATGCGAATCAGCTCGTCCCGCTCCACGGCAAGAAATCCGTAGGGCCAGTGTTCCCGGAGATCGTCCTTGGTGGTCAGGGGGAATTTCGCGACATCGGCGACGGTCCGGACGCTCCGGGCATCCACCCCGGCGGCCTTGAGCCGCTCCGCGTAGTAGGGCGAGCGGGACGCTCGGTCGAGGGTTTGGGTCAACCGTTCGACCTGCATCCGCTCAAGCGCGGTCCGATCCATCGTTTCGATCTCTTTTTCCCAGTACATGCCTGTGCCTCCCGCTGATCTTCTGACGGTTTTCTACAACTCCCGGTCGATTTTATCAAGTCCTATCTGGGTTCTCACGGCAGGGGCCTGCGTCCCCGAACAGGGCGAGGTCGTTGACCATCACGCCGTCGATGAAGTCCGCCGCCCGGCACCGATCGACATCTCCCCGGTCCTTCGCAACCCAGGGAAACACCCGGACCCCCTCGGAATGGACCCACCGCAGCGCCTCCGCGTCGATCGCGCTGAGCCTCGGGTGGACGCTGTAGACGCCGAGTCGCCGCACGTCTTCACCGAAGCGCCTCCAACCCCGGTCGTAGAGCAGGCCCGTCCTCACCTGTCCGTCCGCCCGTTTCATCTCGACCAGCGCCCGCCGGTCAAAGGCCGAGACGATGACGCGGTCAACGGCCCCTTTCCGCCGCAGAAGCGCGGCAATCAAGCGCTCCATCCCGGCGGACCCCGACCGCCGCCCCTTGATCTCGACGTTCAGCGTCACCTGCGCCCCGACGCGGTCGATCACCTCCGCCAGGGTCGGGATCGGGACCCGGCCGAACGCCGTCATGGCGTTGGGGTAGCTGAAGCGCCGGAGTTCGGCCAGGGTCAGATCAGCCATCCGGCCCCGGCCGTTAGAGGTGCGGTCGATTGTCGCGTCGTGGATCACGACGAGTTCGCCATCCCGAGAGAGACGGACATCGAGCTCGATCATGTCCGCCCCGGCCGCGACGGCCCCCTCGAACGCCGGAAGCGTATTCTCGGGGTACCGTGACGAGTAGCCCCGGTGGGCGATCTTCAGAAAGGCAGAGCCGAAAAGGCGACTGTCCGTCAAGGATTCATCCCTTGAAGATGCGGCGGCCCAGGCGGGAGATCCGCCGGTAAAGGGGCAGGGAAGCGTCGATCTGTTTGAGGGCCGCTCGGGCGGCCTCTTCCCCCTTCCGGACGAGCTCCCCCGCCCGGCTGAAGTCCATCCAGTGCAGATCGCCCACGTCGGGGCGGATGATCACGTCCGCCCCCGCGAGTTCCGTGGCTTCGAGTGTGTTGGCCGCGATTTCACCGGCACGCTGGATAATGCCCTGCGCCGTTTCCATGTTGCCGTCGGGCATCAGATCGCGATCCACCATCACGGCGATCACGACGTCCGCTCCCGCCGCGCGCGCCGCGTTCACGGGAACGAGGCTCGTGACGCCACCGTCGGCCAGGAGCCACTCCCCGTGCCGGACCGGCTCCACCGCACCCGGAACGGCGCAACTGGCCAGCACGGCCTGACGGAGCGGACCCTCGGAAAAGACGACCTGTTTCCCCGTGATCAGGTCGGTGGCGACCGCCCGGAAGGGAATGCGGGTTTCGCGAATGTCGACCTCCGGGAGGAAATAATCGATGAGCGAACGGAAATCCTCGGTGGGGAGCACCGCCGGCCTGAAGAAGGCGCGGACGAGGTGGAATCGGTTCAGGACGTAGGCCCGGGCCTTGCGCCAGCGGCCCTTCTGCTCCGGGGAGATCGCCAGTCCGATGGATTTCAGCGTGGAGGCGCCAAACTCGGGGCTCGACAGATAGGCATCGACCTTGGCCTGGATATCCCGGGGGGCCTGGCCGCTCGCGTAGGCCCCCCCGATCAGCGCGCCGGCGCTGGTCCCCACGATCAGGTCAATCGGAACGTCCTCCCTTTCCAGGATCCGGAGGACGCCGATATGGCAAAACCCGCGGACACCTCCACCACCCAATGCCAGGGCCACGTGCTTCCCCGTCCATTTCATGGCTGTCCCTCCCCCGCCCGTATCCTCAACCCTTCAGCCTCTTTTACCGGCGCCGTCCGCGCCTGTCAACAGGGAATCCCGTTTGGGTTTCCCGACCGCTCCGCTTCGCCTCCCCCGACGTCTCGCGTGCTTGACAAGTTCGGGCCGTTCCGCTATTCTCGCTGCCGCTCCATGGCCTATGAACTTTGACAACCACGGAAGGAGGGTTCCCATGACGACACCGGAAGAAACGGCGGCCCTGAAACAGGAAATCCTGGCCTGCAACGGATGGCTCTCATCCCACGGGTATTTCGGCACGCTCCGGGGAACCGGCGGCAACGTCTCCGTGCGGTCCGGAGACGATGCCTTCCTCATCACCCCGTCGAGCCTTTCCTACGACGAGATGACCGCCGAGGACCTCTGCCTGCTCGACTTCGACCTGAACGTCCGGGCGGGGGCCCGGCGTCCGTCGGTGGAGGCGGGGCTGCACGCGGCCGTGTACAGGAAACGCCCGGAGATCCGGGCCATCGTTCACACCCACCAGCCCTTCGCCAGCGTCTTCGCCTTGATCAACCGGCCCGTCCCGGCGCTGTTCGACGAGGTCGCCTTCAAGCTGGGGGAGCAGGTGGAGATCATCTCCTACGCCCTGTCCGGCAGCCCGGAGCTGGCGGCCAACGTCGCCGCGCGGATGGACAACCACGCCCACGCCTACATCATCCAGAACCACGGCGCCCTCCTGCTGGGCGCGGACCTCGCCGAGGCGTGGCTCAACGCCGAGCTTCTGGAAAAGGCCTGCCAGGTCTACGCCTGCGCCCTCTCCACGGGGGCGCCCGTGTCCCCCCTGCCGGAGGCGGTCCGGAACGTCATCCGGGACACGCGCCGCTTTCTCAGGGAGGAAAAGCTCAAAACCCTCTCCGGGAACCGGTCCGGATGACCGTGAGACGGAGGGGAGAGGCAAGGCGACGTCCCGGCGATGTCACGCTGACCCCGGGAGAGGAGGGATACGGGGGATGGAGGTCTGTTTCCTAGGCACCAACGGCTGGTATGACACGGAAACGGGGAGCACGGTCTGTACCCTGATTTCCGCACCCGGGGCGGTCGTCGTCCTCGATGCCGGCGGCGGCCTCGCCAAACTGGACCGTCACCTGTCACCGGAAGACCCACGGCCGGTGTACATTTTTCTCAGTCATTTTCACCTGGACCACATCGGCGGACTCCACACCCTGACGAAATTCAATCTCCCGGGGGGACTGACCCTCTGCGGCCCGGCCGGCGGCCGCGCGGTCCTCCGCACCTTCGTGAACGCCCCCTTTACGGTGCCGCTGGACGGGCTGCCCTATCCGGTCCACCTGTGCGAGCTGCCCGGGGAAGCGGCCGCCCTGCCCTTCCCCGTCCAGGCCCTGCCCCTCGTCCATGCGGGGCTGACCCTGGGGTTTCGCCTGGAACTCGACGGGCGGATCATCGCCTACTGTCCCGACACGGGATACTGTGAAAACGCCGTGACCCTCGCCCGTCGGGCGGATCTCCTGATCACGGAGTGCGCCTACAAAACGGGGCAATCTTCGGAAAGCTGGCCGCACCTGAACCCGGAGACGGCCGCCCGGATTGCCCGGGAGGCCGGGGCGCGGCGCCTGGCGCTGACGCACTTCGACGCCCGCATCTACGGGAGTCTGCCGGAGCGAAGGGAGGCGGAGGCCGCGGCGCGGGCCGATTTCCCCGAGACGTTCGCCGCCCGCGACGACCTTCGCATCGAATGCTGAAGCCGCGGCCATTTCCCTTTACAACCGGCATCAATCCTGCTATGGACGGTTCGCATCCCCGACATGAGAAGGATACCCCCCCCCTTCAACCCTGAACCCCTGCACCGGTTCTAATATTCCGACAGGGAACTCATGCTAGACCGCGAAAAGAATGTTTCGCGCGACAACGCCAAGCTTGTGGACCGCGTCATCCGCGAGGAGAAACCGGACACCATCTGTATCGAGTTGTGCGCGGCCCGCTACGAGGCCCTCCGGCAGAAGGACAAGTGGCAGGAGATGGACATCGTCCGCGTGGTCCGTGAAAAACGGACCGCCCTCCTGCTCGCCCAGCTGCTCATGGCATCCGTTCAAAACAAGCTCGCGGAGAGATTCCATATTCAGCCGGGCGAGGAAATGCTCCGGGCCATGGCCCGCGCGGAGGAAACGGGCGCCGAGCTGGTCCTGGCCGATCGGGAAATCCGCATCACCCTGCTCCGGGTCTGGCGATCGATGGGATTCTGGGCCCGGACGAAGTTCATCAGCGAGATGGTTTTTTCCCTCTTCTTCTCCGAAGAGATCACGGAGAAGGACATCGAGAAGCTCAAGCAGCAGGACGTCCTCGAGGTGGCCCTGGAGACGGTCGGCAAGAAGCTGCCCGAGCTCAAGACGACCCTGATCGACGAGCGCGATCAGTATCTGGCGCACAGGATCTCCCACGCGCCCGGACAAAAGATCGTGGCCGTGGTGGGCGCCGGCCACGTCCCCGGCATCGTGAAGAACCTGGATCGGATCATCGACCTCAACGCCCTGAACCGGATCCCCCCCCCGAGCCTCTGGGCAAAATGGGCGGGATGGGGGTTCACGCTGGCCATCCTCGGTCTGTTCGTCGCGGGCTTCTTCGCCTCCGGAAGCCGCGCCAGCCTCACGATGATGGCGTGGTGGGCGGCGATCACCGCCGCCTGCGCCAGCGTCGGAGCGATCCTGCTGCTCGCGCACCCCTTCACGATCGCCGCCGCCTCTCTGGCCGCCCCCTTCACGACGCTGCACCCCCTGCTCGCCGCGGGCTGGATCGCCGGCCTCGTCGAGGCGTCCGTCCGCAAACCCCAGGTCCGGGATTTCCTGGAGCTGAAGAACGACATCATGAGCGTCCGCGGGTTCTTCCGGAACAAGATCACGCGCATCCTGCTGCTCGTCGCGATCGTCAACCTCACCACCTCGGTCGGCACCTTCATCGCCATTCCGTTCATCATGAGGTTCATTTAGACTCGCATGGCGTCCCCAAGAAAAACATCGCTTCTCTGCCCCGGCTGCCGCAAGCTGATCAGCGCCGATGAACCGGCCTGCCCCCATTGCGGCCTGACAAGACCGGGCGCGCCCTGGCGGGCGGCGCTGGGCGTCTTCGGCCTCGCCTCCCGGCAACTCGTCCCGGGACTCATCGCCGTCAACATCACTCTCTACCTCCTGTCCCTGCTCCTGACGCCCGCCGGCATCGGTCTCGCCCCCAGTCCGTTCTCCTTCCTCTCGCCGGACGGAAGGGCCCTCTACCGGCTGGGGGCAACCGGCGTTCTCCCCATCGCTTACGAGGGGCGCTGGTGGACGCTGGTCACGGCGTCCTTTCTCCACGGCGGCCTTCTTCACCTGTTCTTCAACATGGCCGCCCTCTGGCAGCTGGGGCCCTTCGTGCAGCAGATCTTCGGGACCCACCGCTTCCTCGTCCTGTACGTGGCGAGCGGCACGGCCGGATTTCTCCTGTCCTATCTCGCCGGCATCCCCTTCACGATCGGGGCATCCGCCGGCCTCTGCGGACTTATCGGCGCCATCCTATACTACGGAAAGAGCCGGGGGGGCTTTTTGGGCGAGTCCGTCTACCGGCAGGCCACCGGGTGGATCGTCGGACTGGTGCTCTTCGGTCTGCTCGTCCCCGGCATCAACAACTGGGCGCATGGCGGCGGCCTGGTCGCGGGCTTGCTGATGGCCTTCGCACTCGGGTACAAGGAGCGGAACGGCGAACCGGCCTGGCTCGCCCCTTGCGGCGGCGTCACCGCCATCGGGACGCTCGTCGTCCTGGTCTGGGCGACGGTCCGGGCCTTCCTCTCGGACGTCCCCGCCCCGTTCTGAATTCGATTGACTTCCCGAAGCGGATTTTCCTATAGTGGCCGCACCCCGACCGCCGTCTCCGGCGGCCAGGGGCGATACGGGAAGCACGGCGGTTCAGCCGTCCATTCTGACAAGAGAAGGAGAGGGCATCATGATCAAAAAAACTCTGTGGGTGTGTCTTCTGCTGAGCATTCTGATGGTGGGATGCGACACGGCGCTGACCATCGGAAACCGCACGGTCGGCGTCACTTCAGGGGATTTCCTCTACACCGACGGGTTTCTGCACTCCCGCTACGCCGCTTCCTTCGACCGGGTGTGGGAGGCCTGCGAACAGATGCTGAGCGACATGAAGGCCACGCAGGTCAAACCGGTCCGGAAGATCGCCCAGGGACAGATCCAGGCCGTCATCCAGGACGAAAAGGTCTCCATCGAGGTCGAATACGTGGCCCGCAACGAAACGACCGTCGCGATCCGGACCGGCGTCTCGGGCAACAATCTCGCGTCCCGGATGCTCCACGAGCGCATCGCCCAGCAACTGGCCAAACCCTGAGGCCGCGCTTCGTGCCCGTCCGGGCCTGTATGGAGATGAAGGCATGGAAGTGATCACGGAGAAAAACGGTGCCGTCTGGACCGTCATCATCAACCGCCCGGAGACCCGCAACGCCGTCAATCGGGACACCGCGGATCGGCTGGTCGCGGCCTTTAGCGAGTTCGACCGGGACGAATGCGCCGCCGCAGCCGTCCTGTACGGTTCCGGAGGCGCCTTCTGCGCCGGCGCCGACCTGAAGGCGGTGGCCAGACTATCCGAAGGACAGGCCAACCGGTTGAACACGGACATGACCGCCCCGGGACCCATGGGGCCGACACGCATGAAACTGTCCAAGCCGGTCATCGCCGCGATTACGGGTCACGCCGTGGCCGGCGGCTTGGAACTGGCCTGCTGGTGCGACCTTCGGGTCATGGAGCGGAACGCCGTCCTCGGCGTGTTCTGCCGCCGCTTCGGCGTCCCCCTGATCGACGGGGGCACGCAGCGGCTCCCCCGCCTGATCGGCATGAGCCGTGCGCTCGATCTGATCCTGACCGGACGGCCGGTGGGCGCGGAGGAGGCCCTCGCCATGGGGCTCGTCAACCGAGTGGTGGAACCGGGCGCGGCCCGGACGGCGGCGGAG
>JALNWL010000060.1 GCA_023230905.1 Syntrophales bacterium | reverse complement strand
TGCGGGGGTCGAAGGGAGGCATCATCAGGCTGACGCAGCCCAGGGAGTACAGCTCAAGGCAGCTGATGACGCCGTAGATGTGGTTCATCGGCACCGTTGTCAGCATGATCTGGCCCTTCTTCCCGCCCCAGACGGACTGTCCCGTCCTCATCTGGGATTCCATGTTGCGGTGAGAGAGCATGACGCCCTTCGGAAAGCCCGTCGTCCCGGACGTGTACATCAGGATGGCCATGTCGTCGGGGTCCACCGGTACGACGTCCCCCCGATTGTCGATTTCCGTCAGCAGGCTGGCGTAGGGGGTGATGTCCGCGCCGGTTTCCTTTCCGATGACGATGATCTTCTCGATCGTGGCGACGCCCTGGGTGGCTTCCCGGACCTTGGCGAGCAAGCTGTCTTCCGTGATGACCACCTTGCATTTGGAGTCTTCGAGAATGTAGCGGATTTCCAGGGCCGTCAACATGAATATGATCGGTAGATAAACGCCGCCGCCGCGGTTGATGCCGTTGATGATCTCCATGACCTCGGGGATATTGCCGACGACGGCGCCCACGATGTCGCCCTTTTTCACACCGATCTTCCGCAGTCCCGTGGACAGGGCGCGTGCCCGGCGCCGGATCTCCGTGTTCGTGAACCGTTTCTCGCCTTCGGGGCCGAGATAGATGAACTGGTCGTGTTCTCCGAAGATCGTCACGTTGTCATCCAGAAACCGGCTGATGTTGTTCTCCACGCTGCACCTCCTGGGGTTTTGATGTACGTTAAAAGTGACCCTGACGGTTGGGGCCGCAGGATGCTTCGGACGCTCTGACGGGGGTTTTCTATCAGAGCCTGACTGACCAGTCAATCTATTTTTCTCGTCTGGGCGAAAGGCGCCCCGTCAGCGCAACCATACCGCGCGGACGAGTCGGGGGAGAGCTTCCGTGCGATCGTTTCAGGGGCTATTTCGTGATTCGTCTCAGGAGGAAAAAGGCGAAGATCAGAAGCCCGACCACGATAACCAGGAATAAGACGCCGTATTGATACAATTGCTCAAGGCCATCGTACCAGTCCATGATCCGTTCCACATACGTCTGATAGAGTTCCTCGATTTTTCCCATTGCCTGATCCTCCGGATAGAAGGGTTGCGGTCGGCGCGACCCTAGGCTTCCTTACCGTGTATCATATTGTGTACAGGACGACAAGGCAGCGGGTCTCCACGTTGGAGAGGCTTTTGAGCTTGTGGGGGGTGTCGGAGTTGAAATGGATCGACTCCCCGGGATGGAGGTGATGGGCCTTGCTGCCCAGGGTGAGCTCCAACTCGCCCGCCATCACGAAAATGAACTCCTCGCCCTCGTGCTTGTAGGCCACGGGCTTGTGCGCCTGTTTCGGATCGATGGTGATGAGAAAGGCCTTCAGATGGTCGTGCGCCGCCTCCGGGGTCAGATTCTGATACGAGTAGTTCTGGGTGCGCTTGATATAGGCCTGGGCCCGCTGGTCCCGGAGGTGCGTCTTTTCCTCCCGGCTGAGGAAGGTCGAGGGATCCACGCCCAGGGCCGCCGCCAGGCGCAGTAGGAAGGCCACCGGCGGCGCGACCTCGTCGCGCTCGACCCGGGCGATGAACTCCGGGGTCTGCCCGGTGGCCTCGGCCAGTGCGGCGGGCGTCCAGTCGCGGGCTTCGCGGATTTTCCTGATCCGGTCCCCGAAGGATTCCGCTCCGTCCTTCTCGTTCTCGTCCCAGATCAGATCGGCCAGGCCGCGCATGACGGTCTGCTTAACCTTCGCCGTGAGGAGGGGCAGAAAGGTCCTGGCATCGGCCACGACGCCGATATCCGCGAGGGCGAAGATCGGGGCCTCAGCGTCCCGGTTGACGGCGACGATCGTTTCGGATTCCGCGATGCCGGCCGTGTACTGGATCGCGCCCGAAGTTCCGACTGACACGAGCAGGCGGGGGCGGACCGTCTTGCCCGTTTGGCCGATGAGGCGGTCTTCGTCCACCCAGTGCTGGGCCACAGGAGGCCGGGTTGCTCCGACCTCCGCGCCGAGGGCGACGGCGAGTTCCCTCAGCAGGTGAAACCCGTCCGCGCTGCCCAGGCCGCCCCCGCCGACGACGACGGTCTCCGCGTCCTCCAGGCACCGTCGGCCTTCCGGTTCGGTTTCACGGGACAGGAGCGTCAGCCCCGGCGGCGGAGTCAGGCTGTCGATCGGAAGGCGCTCGGCAACGCCGGGTGTCCCGGCGAAGGCGACGGCCGCGCGGATGTGGGGCTGGACCGTGGCGAAGCCGGTCCGATCCGGATCGGCATAGGTGATTTCGGCGGTGATTTCCCCTCCCCAGGACGGGCAGGAGGCGACGATGCCGCCGGCCTGCCAGCGGAGGTCCGCACAGTCGGCGATCATGCCCGCATCGTGCAAACGGGCCGTGCGTGCGGCAAGTTCGCGTCCGAAGTCCGTCAGCGCACACAGGACGAGGCGCGGGGCGCGTTGACGGACGGCGGACGCAAGGGCTAGGGCGAAACAATCCGCCCGCGGCGCGGCCAGGAGGGGGTCCGCGATCCGGTAGACGAGGTCCGCCCCGTGCGCCAGACCGCGCGCGTCCGCCTCGTCCGGGGTGAGTCCCCCCGGCTCCGCGGGCGCCGGAGACGGGGACTCGAGAACGACGACCGCCGCCCGGCCCGAGACCGCTTGGGCGAGTTCCCGCGCCTTGGCCAGAAGGTTCAGGGTGTAGCCGAAGAGCCGCTCGCTCCTCAGATCGGCCACCACCCAGATTTCCGTGTGGGTTTGCATGGGCATTGTTCTATCCGATCAATCCCCGGTCGGCGAGTGTCCGGACGAGGGCCTCCGCGACCTCCTCGCTGGCGCCGGTCAGGAGTTCGCATTTCCGGTCCCGGGTTTTCTTCGCGAGGGAGACAACCCGCGTGGGCGAGCCGGCTTCGCCGACCTCGGCGGGATCGCACCCGAGGGTGTCGAGTCCCCAGGTCTCGATGACGCCGTGCTCGTAGGCGGCATCGATGCCGCCCAGGGTTTCGTCCCGGGGCGTGACCGCGGCCGGATGGATGGTCATGGCGGCGGGCAGCGTCACCGCAAACCGTTCCCGAAAGCCGTCCGCCCGTCGCTCCGCGACGAATCCCGACGCCGTCCGCTCCAGGGCATGCACCCACGTCACGAGCGGTAACCCGAGCCGGACGGCGGTCTGGGGACCGACCTGGCCCGTGTCGCTGTCGGAGGTCCGGGTGCCAAAGAGGAGAAGGTCGTACGGCGCGAGACGGGCGACGGCCGCGGCAAGCGCGGTCGAGGTGGCCAGGGTATCCGCGCCGGCCAAGGCCCGGTCGCAGAGCAGGACGGCCCGGTCCGCCCCCAGGGCCAGGGCCTGGCGGAGGGCGTCGGCGGCGGCGGGCGGCCCCATGGACAGGGCCGTGATGCGTCCGCCGGTCTCTTCCCGCAGGCGCAGGGCCGTCTCGAGGACGGGCCGGTCGAAGGGGTTCAGGTCCGAGAGATCCGCCGTGCGCGCGACCTGCCCTTCCGGCGCGGCGAGGAGAACCGATTTCAGGCAGCAGATGATGTTCATGGCTCAGTCTCCCAGCACGCCGCGGGCGATGACCATCCGGTGGATCTCCGAGGTCCCCTCGTAGATCCGGGTCACCCGAGCGTCCCGCCAGTAGCGTTCGACGGGGTAGGCCTTCGAATAGCCGTAGCCGCCGTGGATCTGGACCGCTTGATCCGTGATCCGCATGGCCGCTTCCGAGGCGTGGAGCTTTGCCATCGCCGAGGCCTGTGAAAACGGATCTCCCCGGTCCCGCCGGACGGCGGCGCGAAGCACCATCAGGCGGGCCGCATCGAGATCGGTGGCCATGTCGGCGATCATCTGCTGGATGCTCTGGTGCCGGGCGATGGGCACGCCGAACTGCCGCCGCTCTTTCGCATAGCGGACGGATTCCTCGAGGGCGGCCTGGGCGATTCCCACCGCCTGGGCGGCGATGCCGATCCGGCCCGTATCCAGGGCGGCGAGACCGATGGCGAGACCCATGCCTTCCCGGCCGAGCCGATTCTCGACGGGGATCAGGCAGTCCGCCAGCCGGATGGAACTCACCGGGTTGGCGCGCATCCCGCAGAGGTCCTCGAGGTCGCCCACCGAGAATCCGGGGGTCCCCCGTTCGGCGACGATGACGCTGATTCCCCGTCGGCCCGCCTTGGGATCCGTCCGAGCAAAGATGAGGCAAAGGTCGGCGATGCCGCCGTTCGTGACCAGGACCTTCCCGGCGTTGACGCAGTAGTGATCCCCGTCCCTCAGCGCCGTGGCCTCGATGCCGGAGGCGTCGGAGCCGGCGTTGGGCTCGGTGAGGCAGAAGGCCCCGATCTTTTCGCCGCGCGCCAGGGGCGGGATCCAGCGCTGTTTCTGCGCCTCCGTTCCGAAGGCGAGGAGCGGGGCGACGGCCACGCTGTTGTGGACGGTGACGCACAGACCCAGGCCCCCGGAGGCGCGGGAGATTTCTTCGATGATGAGGACGTAGCTCACCGTATCCAGTTCGGCGCCGCCCAGGGTCTTCGGCGCCTGGATGCCGAAATAGCCCAGCCGTCCCATCTTGTCCGCCACCTCCCAGGGGAAGCTCGCCTCCTGGTCGATCTGCTTGGCGATGGGGGCGATTTCCCGCTCGCAGAAGGCCCGCACGGCGCGCCTGACGGCGCGGTTCTTGTCGGTCAGAAAGGTGTTCATCGGGTTTCGGGACGGCCTCTGTTCAAATTTGCATGCACGCTTCGTTCAAAGGGCGGCTCGATAGCACACATTCGGGAAAACGTCAACGGGTCGACGGGGGGTCCGTTCCCCGCCCCCTCAGCCGGCCGGGGACGTGCCGGCCGCCGCCAGGACCGCCAGCACCTCCGTTCCGTACCGGTCGATCTTTCCCGGTGGAAGGAGCCCTTGCTCCCGGAAGAACGTCAGTGACGGCGTCCGGCTCTGCGAAAGGCGCAGGAGCTCTTGGTCGGAGAGCACCATGAATGCCGACCGGTCCACCTCCCGGGCCTTGGCGAAGCGCCACTCGACGAGCCGCCGGAGACGGAGCCGCTCGTTGTCGGTCAGGACCTCATACCCGGGGATCCGCTCGTGGGCGCGGGGATGCGGGGTCTTCTCCTGCCAGACAACGGCGGCCATCCCCGCAAAGACCGCCTCGCCCTGTTCGATCAGCCCGCGCTCCGCGAGGAGCGCCGACAGGGTTTCATAGAGGGGGAAGAGGAAGAGCGTGTCCCGGATGGCATAGCGAATCTGGGCGTCCGAGAGCGGGCGCCGGTCCCACCGGGAACGCTGCATCTTCTTGGTCTTGTCCAGATCGATCTTGAGAAACGTGTCGATCACGGTGGACAGGGCGAGGTGCTGGCTTCCGAGCAGGCTCGCCGCCCGCTGCGTGTCGAAGAGGTGACGAAACTGGAAGCCGTAGTCCCGCTTGAGCAGGCGGATGTCGTTGTCGCCGGCGTGGAAAATCTTGAGGACGGCCGGATCCGCGAATGGACCGCCGAGAAACGAGAAATCCAGGGAATCGAGCGGATCGAACAGGTAGGTTGTCGCCCCGTCACGGATCTGGATCAGGCAAAGCCTCTCCCGGAAGTAGCGAAAGGAGTCGTACTCCGTGTCGATGCACAGGGCGCGGCTTTGAAAAATCTTTTGCCGGGCGTCCCGCAGTTTGTCGGGGCTGTCGATCCATATCCAGGGGCCATTCATGGTTGCGCGTCTTTCCGGCCGCCGCGAACATCCTGTCTCGGGAAGACGGGACGGTTTCACATCCCCGGCGGTGCGTGGGAGTGTAGGAGAAAAGGGCGGGGCTTGTCAACAAAAATGGCCGTCACGACCGACGGGATGGCCTCAAAAGAGCCGGAGGGCCAGGGGGAGCGTCATCAAGGCGACGATCAGTCCCAGCAGAACGCAGGCCGCGACGTCCGGCGGCGTGAAGCGCGGGGTCGTCAGGCCCGTCCGGGGGCCGGGGCGGTAGCCCCGCGCCTCCATGGCCTCGACCAGGGCATCGGCCTGGCGGAAGGTCCCCAGGAGCAGGGGGGCGACAAGGGCGGAGACGGCCCGGAGGCGCCCGGGAAGCGTTCCGCTCCGGGTGTCGGAGCCCCGGGAACGCTGGGCGTCGCGGACCTGCAGGAACGTCTCGTGGAGCATGGGCAGGAAGCGCAGGGCGATCGAAACCGTGAAGGCGAGCTCCGTGTAGGGCACGCCGAGACGTCCCGTCGGTTTGAGCAGCCGTTCGAGGCCCAGGACCAGGAGCCCCGGCGGCGTGGTCAGGGTCAGGAAGAGGCCCGCGGAGACTAGGCAGAGGAACTGCCAGGCGACGGTGAATCCCCGCGCGAGGCCGGTGGAGGTGAGGGCGATCGGCAGGCCCGGCAGGGCGAACAGGACCGGCCCGTTCGAAAAGAAGGCATGCAGGAGAAACAGGAGGGCGACGAGGACCCACAACGGGCCCAGGGCGGACAGGAAGCGGCGGAACGGGATGCCGGACATGGCGCCGACGGCCGCCAAGAGCGCCGTCAGGAGGATGCCGCCCGCGAGTCCTGCCTGAAACAGAAGGATGCTGAAGGCGATGGCCCAGAGGATCTTCACGCGCGGATCGAGCCGATGGATCGGACCGTCTCCGGGGAGGTACTGGCCGGCGGGAATCATGGCGGCCCGCCCTCCGTTCTCCCGCCGGCGTCGCGCCCGGCCAGTAGGCCCTGCAGCGCCCGGGCGGCCTCCTCCACCGTCAGGACGTCGGCGGGGAGATCGACGCCGTCCTGCCGCAGGCGCTCCAGCAAGCGGGCGACGGGAGGCGTTTCCAGGCCGATCCCGGACCATGCCCCCGGCTCCTTCAGGATGACGCGCGGCGGACCGTCGTGGCGGATGACGCCGCCGTCCAGGGAGAGCAGGCGGTCGGCGTTCAGGAGGGCGTCCAAATCGTGGGTGACGTGGAGGATCGCGATCCCTTCGCGCTGCAGGCAGTCGAGGACGTCGAGGACGCGGCGGCGGCCGACGGGGTCCAGGTAGGCCGTCGGTTCATCCAGGGCCAGGTAGCGCGGCTCCATGGCCAGGACGCCGGCAATGGCGAGCAGCCGCTTCTCCCCGCCGGAGAGGGCCTGGGGGGAGCGATGTCTCAGGGCGTCCAGGTCGACGGCTGCGAGGGCTGCATCCACGCGCCGCCGGATCTCTGTCGGCGGGAGACCGAGGTTGCCGGGACCGAAGGCCACGTCCTCTTCCACCGTCATCCCTACGATCTGGCTGTTGGGGTTCTGGAAGACCATCCCCACACGCCGCCGGATCTCCGGGGCGTGGCGGCGGTCCCGCGTGCTCAAGCCGTCGATCAAGACCTCGCCGGCTGTGGGGACGAGAAGGGCGTTCAGGTGCTTCAGAAGCGTTGTCTTGCCGCAGCCGTTCGGACCCGACAGGACGACGTGCTCTCCCGGGGCGACGACGAACGTGGCTCCCCTCAGGACGGAGCGGGACTCGCCATCGTAAGTGAAGGTTACGGTTTGAACCTGGATCACGCCTCGCTCCTCATCTTTTCAGGCGATCCCGGACCTTGAGGAAGATGCCCGTCGCCGCGGCGATCTTGAGAACATCCCCCGGCAGGAAAGGGAGGATGCCGACGGTCAGGGCCTTCGCGAGTCCCAGCTTTCCCACGACGGCCAGTTGGGCGACGCCCGTCCCGTAGAGGCAGGCCGTGCCGGCGGCCAGGGAGAAGGCCACCCAGGCGAAGCCGGGCCTTGCCTTCAGGGCGATCAGGTGGCCGGCGATCCAGGCCGCCGGGACGAATCCCAGCAAGTAACCGCCCGTCGGCCCGATCAGGACGCCGAGCCCCGCCTTGCCGCCGGCGAAGACGGGCAGACCGATGATGCCGAGCAGGAGGTACACGGTCTGGCTCCAGGCCCCCAGGGCGCCGCCCAGCGTGGACGCGGCCAGGTACAGGAAGAGGGTCTGGAGGGTGACCGGCACGGGAGGGATCGGGATAAGGATGAAGGCCCCCACGGCCGTCAGGGCGCCGAACAGGGCCGCACGGGTCATGCCCCGCAAGGTGATGGGGCCGGCCGCATCCTTCATGAAACCTCTCCTTCCCGGCGGGCCGATCCCGTTGAAGCCAAACGGTGTCACGGATTCTTCCGCGACCCGTTGGGCGGAAGCGCGTCGGGGAAACGCCGGTGTTTAATCCGGATCGGACTCGATCCGCGTCACGGGGGGCGAGTATAGGGAAGAGCGGACGGCGAGTCAAGCGATTCCGGTTTTCAAAAAAATCTGGCTATTTCCCCTAAATTATACTATGGAACGTGGCCCTGAACCTGGTTCCGGGTCAAAAGATTCCGTTCCGCCGGCGGAAGCGCGCGGCGGGCGACAGCGTTGGAAGAGGCGTGTATGAGGTTCGATATTGCGAAGAGCGGCAGCGGTCTGACCTACGAGATCCGCAACATCGTGGCGGTTGCCAATAAACTGAAATCCTACGGTCGGGAGGTCGTCTGGGAGAACATCGGCGATCCGATCAACAAGGGGGAGAAGATCCCGGCCTGGATGAAAGAGGTCCTGGTCAAGATTCTCGAGGAAGACCGGTCGTACGGATATTCGCCGACGAAGGGCATGAACGAAACCCGGGAATACCTGGCCGACAAGGTCAACCGGCGGGGCAAGGTCCAGATCTCCCCGGAGGACATCATCTTTTTCAATGGCCTGGGCGATGCCATCGCCCGCGCCTACAGCTCCATCCGCATCGACGCCCGGGTCATCCTGCCGGAGCCGACCTACTCCACCCACCTGCTAGCGGAGGTGCTCCACGCCTCCTTCCCGCCGAACACCTACCGGATGAATCCGTACAGCGGCTGGTGCCCGGACATCCGGGAGCTGGAACTGAAGGTCAAGAGCCATCACGCCATCGTGGGCATTCTCGTCATCAACCCGGACAACCCGACCGGGTTCGTCTATCCCGAGGAAAACCTCCGCCAGATTGTCCAGATCGCCAAGGAGCACGATCTGTTCCTCGTCTTCGACGAAACCTACCGGAACATCGTCTACAACGGCAAGCAGACGGTCCCCCTTTCCGACATCATCGAGGACGTCCCGGGGATCAGCATGAAGGGGATCTCGAAGGAATTCCCCTGGCCGGGTTCCCGCTGCGGCTGGATCGAGGTGTACAACGCCGACAAGGATGAAACATTCTCGCGCTACATCGGCGCCATCCTCAGCCAGAAGATGTCCGAGGTCTGCTCGACGACGCTGCCCCAGATCGCCATTCCCCGGATCATGGAGCATGCGGAGTACGACCGCTACCTGAACGAGCGGGTCCGCCACTACGAGAAGCTATCCAACATCGCCTACGACATCCTGAGTGACGTCCCGTGCCTGATCGTCAACCGGACGAACGGCGCCTTCTACATGACGGCGGTGTTCAACGAGGCGATCCTGAACAACCGCCAGGCCCTGCCCATCGAGAACGACGAGATTCGCCAGTTCATCGAGAAACTGGTGCACGACAAGATCGAGCCCGACAAACGATTCGTGTACTATCTGCTGGGGGCAACCGGGATCTGCGTCGTGCCGCTGACGTCGTTCTTCACCGCCCTGCCGGGCTTCCGGATGACCCTGCTCGACAAGGACGAGAAGGAATTCGAGCAGGTCGTCCGCACCATCGCCGAGAGTGTGACACGCTACATCAACTCCGCCACGTAACGCGGAGGACATTCCGTGCCGCCGGCGAACCGGCGACACGGGAATCCCAGTCCTGACGCCAGGCCGTCTGTCGCCCTGCCGCGCGTCGATCCACCCTGTCTATTCCGCGTTCACTTCCTGTTTCCTTTAGAAAATGCCTTCATGGCCGCGACCGCCTCTTTGAGGTCTTTGACGGCAAGCGCCATATAAAGGGTTATAAGCACCAGGAAGGGAATGCCCACGATCACCCCATAGACGATATTCTGCCCGTTGGCGTCGTGTCCCACGAACGGGAACGTGATGCCGGCCCACCAAAGGAAGACCAGCCAGATCGCCAGCAGGAACACCCCAATCCACACACGCCCCTTCAGGGTCTCGGCGGAGACTTCCGGATTCAGTTTACTTTTGAACATGGCTTGCACCTCCTGCAGGCTGAGTCGGAACATTCGCTCCCTTGGCGATTTCACAACGCGGACCCTCGACCTTTCTCGGGTCGCCGTCGGGAATGACCGCCGGCGCCATATCGGCCGGCTTCGCTGATGCCGGGTACTTTTGGTCGTATGTCGTTGGGAATACGCTGTTGAATGGTGCGTACCGGTTGAATCCGATCTGCTTGAGCGGCTGGGATGCCAGAATGGTGACGAACAGCATCACGGGGATGAAGGCCACGGTTCGAAAATAGAAAATCTTCTTGAGGGTCTGGCTGTCGGTATCCGACAGGTCTTTTGTGTTGCGCCGGAAAATGAGCCCCTCGATGGGGCGCAACCAGGCAAATGAGCCCTTCTCGATGACGCTGCGCTCATAAATGCCGGCGAAGAAGAACAGCATGAAAAACCAGCCGATGTAATTGCCGACGCTGACTCCCCGGAAGTAAAAACCGGCAACGGTCCACCGCCACCATTCATTCACGACGCTGATCGGATCCATCAGCATATCGAGGCTGACCATCATGACGGAGGCGACCACCGCCTTGATCCAGATGTTGCCCTGCGGCAGGAGACGGTCCGAAATAATGAAAGCGGACAGGCCGAAGATGAACCAGCCGATCGAGATGCTCAGAGGCACAAAAAAGACCATGCAGCTCCAGCCGCTGAAGCCCGGGATCAATTTGTCCGCCCAGCAGTAGTAGTTCGCATAGGCGAAATAATCATAGGCACCGATGATGACCATGGCATTCTCGACGGTCAGGGTCCAGATCAGGGAGCCCCAGAGGAAGAGGCTTGTTTTCTCTCTTCCGATGATCTTTGTGCCGGCCCAGAAGACCAGAATAAAAAACAGGTAGAGAACAATTTCGAACATCCAGGATTCGATTCTCAAGTGGGGACCAAAGTACATCTTTCCCTCCTTTCTGACAGGGGCGTCTTTTTCAAGCCGCGCGGGTTGCGAATTCAAGATCAGGTGTTCGTGAAGCGGTTTCCTTGCCCCCGCCTCACGCCCGCCTGCCATGTTGATGTCGAGCCGGTCGCCGACCGGGAAACGATCCTTGCGTGGACCCCCACCGACGTGCGCCCGATCATTCCTTGGGCCGCATGTCCACCACGCGCGTCGCTTTGAGCGTTTCCCCCGGATTGAAGATCGCCGACCTTTCCTCGAAGATGATTTTGGGCGTCAATTCCACGGCCCGCTTGACCTTTTCCTTCAGCGTTCTTTCCAGTTCGGCCAGATCCACCCCCTTGTCGGCGCCGATACGCAATTGGAGCAAGTCCATCGAATAGGGATCGTCCGCGTTTTCCTTCGTGACCACAAACTGGTATTCGATTACACCGGCCGTATTGGCGACCGCGTCGCGCATGATTTCGGGATTGATCAGGGTGCCCTTGACCTTCATCAGTTCCTTGGTCCGCGTTCCGTAGGTGCTCCCCACCGCCGCAATGATCCGCTGGTCGTTTCGGCCGCAGTGCTCGCAAGGTTCATCCGTAATGGCGACAATGTCTCCGACCAGATAGCGCAGCAGACAGGTTCCCCGCCGGTCGAGGTGGGTGATGCACAAAAGCCCCGACTCGCCATCCGGTTTGCGGTTTCCCTGTTCATCCACGACTTCGAAGTAGCAGAGCGGTCCGCCGCCGTGCGCCCCTCCCAACGGCCGACATTCCTGGAACGCGCTCTGCGCTTCGGTAAACCCGAAGGCGTTGCTGACGAAGACCTCGCCGGCCCCCAAGCGTTGCAGCCTGCGGACGATGTCATCGCGCATGCCCATGGGAACGGCCTCTCCCAAGGCCTGGACGGACTTGACGGACGAAAAATCCCTCCCCTGTTCTTCGGCGACCATGATGAGTCTGCGGACGTAGGACCCGATTCCGGAGAGGACATTGACCTTGTAACGTTCGATGTCCTCGATGGATTGCTGCAAGGAACGGTGAAATTCGTAAGGAAAGCCGGGCAGGGGCGCGCCCGTGAAGC
>JALNWL010000059.1 GCA_023230905.1 Syntrophales bacterium | reverse complement strand
TCGCCGCAGATTTCGCATCTCCACAATTTGACCATGTCTCACCTCCAAACGTGTTCTGGATGAACGAGGACTGGCCCTTCCGGGCTCCCCGGAAGCGGCCGTTTCCGCACTCCCTCTTCAGCGGCCCTTGCGGGTCCAGGTGATCTGGAATTCGACCTCTTCCGCGCCGCCCTCGCGCTCGTGCTCGATCGTGTACACGGCGTCCGCCGGCACGAGGATGCGCTCCCCCGCGATCTGGATCGCGAATCGATCGCCCTTCTCCAGGGCGTCGGCCAGCCGGCGGAGTTTGGCGACGAACGCGGCCGTCGGATAGCCCTTTTCGATGTCCCGGTCTTTTTTTCTTTTCATCCGTCTTTTCCTTTCCGTTGCATGAGAACTTTTCCCGCGCGGGCCGTGCCCTAGGCGTTTCCCGGCAGGATCAAATCCTCCAGCCGGTCCGACCAGGCGGTCAGGGGGACGCACCCGTCCTCCGTCACGAGGACGGTGTCGGAGTGCCGGAACCCGCCCAATCCCCGGAGGTAGATCCCCGGCTCGACGCTGACGACCATGTTCGGCTCGAGCACCGTGTCGCTGCCCAGGGCGACCCACGGCGGTTCGTGGCCGGTGATGCCGAAGCCGTGGCCCGTCCGGTGGAGGATGTTTTCGCCGTAGCCGTGCTTCCTGATGAGGGCCAGGACCACCTCGTCCACCTCGGCGGCGCGAACGCCCGGCCGAATCCGCGCGAAGGCCAGCGCCCGGGCCTCCATCATGGCCGCCCAAGGCTTGCGGGCGGCGTCGGGGACCGTCTCCATGAAGAAGGTGCGCTCGACCTCGGCCGAGTAGCCGTCCGCCTGGATCGTCACGATGACCACGTTGGGACCGCCGGACGTAAAGGCGTCGAACAGGCCCGGCGTGGAATGCGGCTGGGCGGAAAGCGCCTTCGGCCACACGGCGCAGATCGCCTTCGTGACGAGGAGGTTAGGGTTCGGGATCTCGAGCAGGACGCGTCCCAGCATGGCCCGGGTCCCTTCCGTATAGATTGTGAGCTGCTGGACGCCGGGCCGGGCGAGATCCAGGGCCGTCTTCAGGCCGGATTCCGCGACGGAGGCGGCGTAGGCGATGCGGCCGATTTCATAGGCGCTCTTGACCATGCGGAGGTCGTCCACCAGATCCAGGACCCGGAGCTTTCCCGGCATGGCCTCCTTCAGGGCGAGGCTCAGGGACGATTCGATCCCGACGGCGCGGTCGGCGGGGACAAGTTTCTTCAAGGCGTCCACGAAGGTTCGGCCCGGCGGGGCGGGGAATTCGTCGTAGGTGTGATAGGCGACATCGACGAGCACCCGGTCCGCCGCGTGGCTGACCTCCAGTTTGGGGGCGACCATGACGGGCCGGCCCGCCGCCGGGATGACGAGAAAGAAGGGGCGTTCGAATGGGATGTAGGCAAAATTCGTGAGGTAGTAAACGTTCTCGGTATTGGCGCAGATGTAACAATCCAGCGCCTGCGCCGCCATGGCCTTGCGGACGCGCGCCATGCGGCGCTCCAGTTCCTCGCGCGGGGGTTTCGCGGTGATGGGCGTGATCTCGATCGGCATCGTCATCCTCCTCATCGTTAACGTTGGCGACTTCGTCAAAGCCGGAATCCGGCTTTTCTGTCATGGCGGGCCTGTCGGACAGGCGCCTTCAGCGCTCGCCGAAGGCCTCGGACATCCGTTCGGGAAAGCGGTCCTTGCCCGCGGCGAGCATCAGGGCGAGGGGCATCACCTTTTGGGCGAGATCGAGCATGGCCTCCGTCAGCGTCCGGATGTCCCACTGGGCGTGGCGGTCGGCCCGGAGGCGCGCGATGTGGTAGAGTTCGCGGACGTTGATCTTCGTCAGGACCCGCCGCCGGTGGGCGTTCGTGAGGAGATAGGGCGCCGCCTCCGGCGCCGCTCGGCGGATCGTTTCGTACGTCTCTTCCGTCCGTGCGACCACGTCGCGGAAGGCCCCCTCCATCCCGACCTCGCGGATCGCCGGCGGGACCGTGACGCCGAGGGCCGTGTCGTAGCCCTGGACGGTGATCGTGGCCATCCGGTGGCGCTTCCATTGCGCGAAGCAGGAGGCGCTCATCGTCAGTTCATACGTCAGATCGGCGTATTCGAATTCCCGCCGGACGGCGTCGTGGGATGCCAGGTGGCGGAAGGCGGCCTGGAAGAGATCGGCCCTGGCCGCGGGCGTCATGGCGTCGACGGCGCGCCGGCAGGCGTCGAGGGGGAGGGTGGAGGTCCCGTACACGAGCGCGGCGGCGATCCGGTCGTCGGCCTCCGGGGTGACGTGGACCAGGCGCGCCGGAGGGACGCCGGCCTCCCGATCGGCCGGGGCCGGGCCGTCCGGTCCCCCGCGTTCGGCAAGCCAGGCCGCGCAGGCCTCCCGCAGGGCCGTCCCGGTCCGCGTATCGTATGCCGTGGGTTCGGTGTAGCGGATGAGCGATGGGGCGACGGCCTTGGTCGACGCGTACATCTCGCGGCCGCACGCCTGCGCCTCGAGCAGGGGATGGGCGGCGAGCCGACGGAGCATCAGCTCCAGGTTGCGGGCGTTGACCGTCATGCCGAGCTGGGTTTCGGTGGCCAGGGCGATGATGTAGCGGGCGTCCTCCTTTGCCCAGCCTTCGAGCAGGGCGCGGTTGGCCGGCTCGGCGGCGAGGTCCGGGTGCCGCGCGAAGGCATGCGGCCGCAGCTTCTCGTAGAGCGCGTGGTAGCAGGCATACTGCGCCCGGATCGTCTCCGTGAAGGCGTCCGCGAGGCCCGCCCGCCGGACCTCCTCCGGGAGGACGAAGTCGTCCCGGAAGAGGACGTAGCGCTGGGATTTCTCCGTGTAGGAGCACAGGCGGAAGCGTTCGATCTCCTCGACCAGGAGCCGCGAGACGCCCAGCACGTCGAGGTTGAAGACGGCGTGCTCGGCGACGGAGCTGTGTCCCATCGCGAAGACGATGTTCTCGTTGGAACGGCGGGCCTTTTCCACTTCCGCGCGCGCGTCGGCGCGCAGTTCGGTCACCGTCTTCGGGCTGCGGCTGATCCGCGCGTAGGCGGCGGAGATCGTCTCCGGCGTCCAATCCTCCCGATCCGGAAAGTACTTTTTGCACGCATCGATAATGTCACAATCCAGGTTGTAGCCGGCCAGCCGTATCTCCATGATGCGGGCATCCTCCCGGTTCAGGGACAGGGTTCGAAGCGGTCGTTGGCGTAGATGACGACCCGGTCGTTGGGGGCGACGATCCGGTACAGGGACATGTAGCCGTCGCTCAGGGCCACGGCGTTGTCGAGGGCGTCATCGGCCGCGCGGGCCAAGCCGGGCAGGAAGACAACAAGCGCCATCAGCAGGCCCGGCCATCGTTTTCCGTATCCGTTCATGATCCGTCTCCGTCTCCGGGGTTCCGGGTTCCCCCTTACGCTGTCTCCCCGACCTGCCCTTCCTTATACCAATCCGCCGGTCGCATGCAAATGATTCGTGGCCGATTCGACAGAACCTGAAAAACCGTCCGAGCCGTTTAGCCGTGAAAATCTCAACGTGTGTGACGATTGTCACCTATATCGAGTGATAATCACCACCTTGACGGGGATTGTGCTTGACATCGGGCGGTGTGTGGGAGGACCTTATCATGAAATCTTCCGGGATGTGGTCAGGCAGGGGGAACCTGCAGAGCGGGCGGTGGCCCCTGAAAAGCGCAATACCGCTATCCAGAGCCGAAGCAGTCCCAGGCGTGCGGCGAATGCCGTCCATCATCGGCGCCGGGATATCCTTCCAGAAGGTTGTCCGGTCGTACATCCCCTCGCGTCAGACCGACCTGCAGGAACGCGGCTGCGACAAGGCAAACGGCTTTGCCCCAACGTGCGTGAAAGGTTTTTGCATAAGCCGATAGAAAGGTTTCGTCGAAATGGATCCACTGAATCCGGATAGGGAGAGAATACGATACAGACTTCTGCTGGTCGAAGCGCTCATCTTGGCCGTCCCGTTGCTGGTGCTGTCTTTTGTCCTTTACCAGGACGGATACAGATTCGAATACCACCATCTCATCCTGCTGGGCATGGTTATTGCCCTTGTGTTGGGGGGGCTCCTCGTCGTTCGGCAGATCTTCGATAAAGTTGCCCGTATTTCCGAATCCCTGGAGAAAGCGATGTCGGAGGAGGGGCCGATGACGGACGTTCATCACGACATCGCCGAGCTTCATAGCATTTCCTCCACATTCAAAAACCTTGTCCGGAAACTGGATCAGACGACGGACGAATTGAGACAGAAGCATTCCCAGCTTTTGACGATACAGGACATTTTAGAAATCACGAGGGCGGAAAAGGATTTTGACCGGATTCTGGGTCTCCTGTTGGACAAATCGATGTTCATCACCGGCGCCCAGACGGGATCGGTTCTCCGTCTGGAGGGAGCCAGCATCCCGCAGCGCAAACTGGCTCTGTTGCAGAGCGGCCGGGAATCGCAGGTATACAACGAGAAGTTGTACAAGCTCCGCGTCGTTGCCGAAAAAGGCCACAAGGAACCGCTGGAAAAGGACGCGGTGATCGATTGGGAGGATTATGTCGCCAAGGACGCCGTGACGGAGGGCAAGACGCTGCTTGTCGAAAACATCGAGCAGGATGAAAGAACGCGCAAGGCCAACGATCCCGCTTACGGCACCCCTTCGTTTTTGAGTCTTCCCATTTTTGTCGAAAACAGGCTGGTTGCGGTCGTCAACCTTTCCAACAAGAGGGAGGGGCGAATCTTCGACAGCGGCGATCAGCGGATGCTTTCCATCATGTTGGGCGAAGTCGGTTTTGCCCTCGAAAACGCCCTCACGCGTGCCAATCTCGACACCCAGTTTCAGAAAATCAAGAAGCACAACGTCGAGCTCGAGAAGGAAATCGAGGCCCGCGAACGGGTCGAGCGGGCGCTTCGGGAAAGCGAGAGAAAATACCGGGAGCTGTTGGAGTTTCTGCCCATATCCGTGTTCGAGGTCGATGCGAAAGGCATGCTTAACACGATCAATCGCACTTGTTTCGAAACCTTCGGATTTACGCAGGAGGATATCGAAAAAGGTCTGAATGCGGAGGACTTGTTTGCGCCGGACGATGGCCACAAAGTCGAGAATCATCTCACAGGAATCCAAGAGGGGCGGAAAATCGAAAATGTTGAATTCACGATGATCCGGAAGGACGGCAGCCCCCTGCCCGTTCTCATGTCCGCCGCCCCCGTGACCCGTTTGAATACCGTCGTGGGATATCGGGGCGCCCTCATCGACTATACGGAACGCCGCCGGGCGAAACAGGCCCTGGAGGAAAGCGAGGCAAAATACCGGCTCCTTGCGGACAAGATGACCGACATTGTGTGGATCATGGACTTGAATCTGCGGACGCTCTACGTCAGTCCTTCGATCGAAAAATTGTTCGGATTCACGCCTGAAGAAAGAATGCGGCAGGATGCGAGCGAACACATAACGCCCGAATCGTTGAGGACCGTGTCTGAAAAACTGGCGGAGGAGTTCCGTCTCGAAGCGCAAGGTGGGGCGGATTTGGACAGAACGGTGACCCTTGAAGTGGAACACTACCACAAAGACGGTTCAACCCGTTGGGTCGAAAACATCATCAGTGGTATCCGCAACGATCAGGGAGTCCTGACGGGCCTGCACGGAGTTTCGCGGGATATAACAGAACGCAAACGGGCGCAGAGGGATTTCCAAGAGTCCTGGGATCAACTGGTGCGGGCGGAGAAACTGGCCGCCGTGGGGCAACTGTCCGCCGGCGTTGCCCATGAAATCCTCAATCCCTTGAACATTATCGGGATGGAATTGCAGATCATGCAGTCCATGGAAAACCTGTCCGCCGACGCGGAGGAGGAATTGAACATTTGCGTATCTCAGGTCAAACGCATTGCCGCCACTGCCGAAAGCCTGAAACAGGTGACCCGCGTTTCCGACAAGAAGATATCGATCGAGGATATCAATGACGTCATCGCCGGTGTTCTTCATTTATATGTCACGCCGTTCACCATCGACATGATCGACACCGAAGTGAGCTATCGAAACGATTTGCCCAAGATTGCCATGGACAGGGGAAAAATCGAACAGGTCATGATGAACCTGATTTCGAACGCCACCCTCGCCCTGGAAGGGAAAACGGATAAACGATTGAAAATCTCGACGGGCCTGGAAAGGACGGCTGACGGCCGCGACCAACTGCTGATTGTGGTTGCCGACAACGGCCGCGGCATCCAGGGCGAAGATCTGAACAACATCTTCGATCCCTTCTTCACGACCCGGGCGCAGAAAAAGGGTCCGGGGCTTGGGCTTTCCATTTCCTACGGCATTGTCAAGGATCATGGAGGAGTGATTCGGGTGGAGAACAACGACTGGGGGGGTGCCACGTTTTATATCAGCCTTCCTCTGCTGACCACCCTGGGCGGCAATGACTGACATCGTTCCGTATCCCGAACGTTGGGAGAGGGGGGGCTTTTTGTCTTGAGCGGGGGTGTTCCATCGCGTCTTCGGTGCCTATCCCCCTCCTTCCGTTTTATCCCCATGGTCCGTGGCGGATTCGACAGATCCTTTAAAAAACCGTTCGACCCGCTCGGATGCGAAAGGTGTGTGAAGGTGATCACATAGATCAAGTGATATTGATCACCTTTACGGGAATTGAGCTTGACAGCGGGCGGCGGCTGGGAGGATTCTTGGGGCGCGATCCGGCAGGATCGGTTCAGGCAGGGGAACCTGCCCAGCGGGCGGTGGCGGCTGAACGGCCATTCGCCGAAGCCTGAGAAACCTGTGCGGAAGATCATGAAAGGGAGGAAAAAGAACATGAAAAAGATGCTCTTCGTAATCGTGACGATCTTTATTGCCGTTTCGGCCCAGGCGGCCGACGTCGGCGTTTCGGTCACCATCGGTCAGCCGGGCTTTTACGGCCATATCGACGTGGGAAACTTTCCCAAGCCGGAGCTCGTTTTCCCCAGGCCCGTTGTGATCGCTCCCGTGCCGGTGAGTGTGGCGCCGCCGCCCCCGGTTTATATGCATGTTCCGCCCGGGCATGAGAAAAACTGGAAGAAGTATTGTCACAAATACAAGGCCTGTGATCGACCCGTCTATTTTGTGCGCAATCAGTGGTACGACAACGTCTACGTGCCGGAATACAAAGCGCGGCATGCGCGCAAGGGCGGCAAGCATGGCGACGACCGTGGCCAGCGCGGCGGAAAAGCCAAGGGGCCCGGCAAGGGGAAAAGAAACTGAGCCGAAGGGTTCAAGGCCTCAGGGCCTGTCGGAAAGGCGGAGTCTGATCGGCTCCGCCTTTTTTATGGCCGCTATCCGTTCACGATCCACATCATGGCCCCGCGGCCGCGTCTGTTCGGGCGCGCGGCCCGCGGGCGAGGGAGGCGAAGACCCCGGCCGTGCACAGGACGGATAGGATGGCGAAGATGATCGTGAGCGCGCGCAGGAACAGGGGGTAGCAGTCCGGAGAGAGGCGCGTGCACCCCATCGTCATCGCGAAGGCGATCATCGCGATGCCCATGCTCATCATCTGTCCGATCAGGCGCATGGCGCCCGAGACGCCGGAAGCGACGCCGTACAGACTCCGGTCAACGGCGCTCATGATGGCGTTCATGTTCGGCGAGGAGAAGAAGGCAAAGCCGCCGCCCAGGATGACAAGTCCCGTCAGGATATACGGCAGCGTGCTGGTCGCGTCGAGCCGCGTGAACATGACGAGACTGACGACCGTGGCGGCCATGCCTCCCGAGGCGAGGAGACGGGGGGCGATCCGGTCGGAGAGGCGCCCCGCCAGCGGGGAAAGGAGCGCCTGGATGACCGGGGTGGCCACGAGGACCACGCCGGCCTGAACGGGCGTGAACCCATTTATGTACTGCAGGTAGAGGCTGAGCAGGAACGAGACGGCGAAGGTGGCGCTGTAGTTGATCAGCGCGGCGAGATTGGAAAACGCGAAGGTGCGGTTGCTACGGAAGATCCGGATGTTCAGGATGGGATAGGCGGTGCGCACCTCCCAGGCCGCGAAGAGGACCAGCCCGGCGCCTCCCGCGGCGATGAATCCGGCGCCGCGCATCTCCGGGAGGCAGGAGAACCCGTACATGAGTGCCGTCAACCCGAACGCGTAGAGGAGCGCGCCGACGGTGTCGAAGGGCTCTCCCCGGGCGTCGGCCCACTCGACGGGCATGTGTCTCAGGATGTAATAAACGAGCAGGCATCCCAGGGGAACCATGACGAGGAAGATGCTCCGCCAGCCCAGGTGCTGGGTCAGCAGTCCGCCTAGGAACGGGCCGATGGACAGACCGACGTAGACGGCGGCGACGTTGAAGCCGAGGACCCGCCCCCGCTGGGCCGCGGGGAAGACGGAAACGAGGATGGCGGGGCCGGTTCCGAAGATCATGGCGCCGCCCACGCCCTGGATAACCCGTGCCAGGATGAGAAGCCGGGCCGAAGCGGCCAGGGCGCAGAGGCCCGACGCGGCGGTGAACAGGACGACGCCCCACATGAAGATCCGCTTGCGTCCGTGAATGTCGGCGATGCGGCCGAAAGGGACGAGGCTGGCCGCCGCCGCGAGGATGAAGGCCGTGGCCACCCAGCCCAGATCGATGGCGTCCATGGCGAGTTCGCGGCCGATGCTGGGCAAGGCGACATTGACGGCCGACCCCATAAACGGGGTGAGGAAGGCCGTCACGGTGGCGGTGACCAGGGTCGCTCGGCGCACGGCGGGACTTCCGGATTCCCGGTCGTTTCCGGTCTCCGGCGGCAGCGGCGTGTGCATCCGGCCGCCGGGCCTCAAGAGGGCCTCTGTGTGCCGTGCGGGGGCGTCATGAGGTGGGTGATCCGAACCGCATCAGGTTGAGCCCGACGGTCTCGTCCATGGCCCGTTCGCAGGCGCCTTCGAGGACGGTGACGAAGATCTCCGCCGTGGCGCTCACAAACGCGGCGTTCAGGTGCCCGCCCCAGGCCCGGTGCGCCGCGTCGCCCAGGGTGACGTGGAGGTGGAGATAGACCTCGCCGTTCATCGTCGTGACGTTGCCGGCGAGGTTCAGGATCTCGTGGTCCCCCGTCATTTCCGTCGCCTCGTACCGCTTCTCCGCGGGGCGGAACAGGCCGATCGTGGCCCGGTCGACCGCCCCGATGCCCGTGACGAGGCCCAGGGCAATCCCCCGCGACTTGCAGAAACGGGTCAGTTCGGTGACGATCTCCTCGCCCCGGTCCAGCCGGAGAACATGGGTGTTGCCCGCGCGTTGGTTCTGCATGTCTTCGACTCCCGGCGTCTCACGCGCCCGCGCGGACGCCTCAGCGTGTCGTCCCGCGCCGTTATTTTCCCTGGAAGGCCGGGGGGCGTTTCTCCACGCGGGCGGTCAGGGCCTCCATGAAGTCGGTTGTCTTGAAGCAGTCGTTGAGCCCCTTGTTTTCCAGGTTCAGGGCCGTCGCGATCGCGTCGAACAGCGGCTGGTGGAGGGTCCGCTTGGCGGTGCGGACGGCGTAGCCGGCGGCCTTCGGCGGGATCAGCCGGAGCGCCATATCGCGCGCGTGGGCCAACAACTGGTCGTGGGGCAGAACCTTGTTGACGATTCCCATCTCGAAGAGCTTCTTGGCCGGGATGCGATCGCCGAAGAACATGATCTCCTTGGCCCGCTGGAATCCGATCAGGCGCGGCAGCAGGTAGCTGGAGGCGAGCTCGGGGATGATGCCGAGGCCGATGAAGGGGAGCTGGGCCCATGCGTGCTCGGAGCAGTAGATCAGGTCGCAGCCGGCCAGGCACATCGTGAAGCCGCCGCCGATGAACAGGCCGTTCACCGCGGCGATGATCGGCTTGTCGCACTGCCACATCTTGAGCGTTAGCCTCGCCTGGGCGATGTCGGTCATGTCGATGTCGGCCTTGATCTCGTCGCTGACGCCGGCCATGGCGTTCGGGTTGAAGTAGCCGCCGCTGCAGAAGGCCTCTTTGGCGGGATCGTCGTTGTCGGGATCCTTGGCGCCGGTGAGGATCATCACCCGGGCCGTCTCGTCCTTTTCCATGGCGTCGACGGCCCAGAACAATTCGTACAAGGTGTACGGGCTGATGGCGTTCTTCCGTTTCGGGATGTTCAGCGTGACGGTGACGATGCCGCTGTCTTCCTTCCCGTAGACGATTTCCTTGAATTCCTCAATGCGCATCTGATAGTCCCCCTGTTTTTTTTGATGATGGATGCCGCCTCGTCGTCAGGCGACCTTCTATATAGGGAGAACCGATCCACATGTCAACCCGGTTGTTGCCTCAGATCCGGCGGAGGAATCGATGGCGGCAGGCCGAGGCCACGCCAGGGCATTCCTCTGCTCCAGCCCTGTCACGGCCCCTGCATTCTCCCTTTAGCGCTTTGGCTGCGAAGTCAATCTTGAGGCCGCTATTGCCGGGATCACGATTGCCAGAACCCGCCCCGGATGATCCGCCGGTTGGCCAGGGTCACCGCCAGGCCGCTCAGGACGGCGCCGGCGCCGACCGCCGTGAAGACGAGTCCCAGCCCGAAGCGCTGTCCGAGGTAACCGGCGAAGATGGGGGCGAGGACGAAACCGGCGTCCATGGCCAGCATACTGATGGAAACCCCCTTGGGCATCAGGCGCGGGGGAAAGATATCCGGCGCCAGGGCGAGGATGATGGGGAAGCCGATGCCCATGAACATCCCGTAGAGGAGGCCGCCGGCGATGAAGGCGGCATGGCTGTCGGCCCAGTGCAGCAGGAACAGGGCCGTTCCCATGCCGGTCAGGATCAGACCGATGGCCCGGGGGCGGTTAAGGCGGTCCATCAGGCGATAGGCGAAAAGCCTCACGGTCAGGGCGGTGGCGGAATTGACGACCAGGAAGGAACTGGCGATGAGCCCCTGGTCCTTGATGAAGGCCGGCAGGTACTGCAGGGTGGTGCCGTTGAGCATGGCGAAGGTGAAGGTTGCCAGGACGAGCGCCCAGAAGCCGGGAATCACGAGGATGTCCGCCCAGCTTCCCCACGGCGTCTCCTGAGGCGCGGCGGGGGACCGGTCTTTGTCCGCCGCCGCGGGAGGGGGGGGAAGCGCGAGGGCGAACAGGAAGGTCAGCAGGGCGAACAGGGGCGCAAGGCCCATATAGAGATCGATCCGGCCGCGCGTGACGAACCACTCCGCGAGGGGCAGCACGACCAGCTGGGGCGCGACGTAGGCGATCCCGATCCAGGCGAAGGTGCTGCCCCGCTGTTTGACGGGGATGGCGAAGGCCTGATAGGTCGTCAGGGTGACGACCGCCATCCCGAAGAGAAATCCCCCCCCCGCCCGCAGGAAGAACAGCGGCCAGAACGTTCGTGCCCAGATCAGAGGAATGGAAACCACGATCAGACCCAGGCACAGGACCAGGAGGCTCCGGATGAGTCCCAGCGTTTCGGTCATGGTGCTGCCGATCGGACGGCTCAGGAGGGCGCCGACGCTGCCGACGCCCATGACCCAGCCGATGAGCGACAGGGGCATGGCCTGCCGCTGCAGGGCGGCCGGGAAGAGAAAAAACAGGGTCAGAAAGGCGTTGATGAAGAAGGTGACGAGGAGGGAGTAAAGGAAGGTGCGACGGTCCATGTTACAGGCTGACCCGCTCCACGTGGGGCAGGGACCGGCCCAGGATCCGCTCGCCGATGCCCTGAAAGTGCAAGGGGACGTCGGTCACGTAGAACCGGTAATCGGGCGGCTCCCGGTCCGGATTCGCGAGTTCACGGGCGGTCAGAAGATCGGCCGTGATGTCCGCCATCGCCTCCGCGGAATCGACCAGGAGGATCGCGGGCCCCGTCACCTCCCGCAGGAGGGCCTTGAGCAGGGGATAATGGGTGCAGCCCAGGACGAGGGTGTCGATGCCCTCCGCGAGGATCGGCTTCAGATACTCCTGGGCCGTGAGGCGCGTGACGGGGTGGTCGAACCAGCCTTCCTCTACCAGCGGGACGAACAGGGCGCAGGCCTGGGAGAAGATCCGGACCTCCGGATCGAGGCGGTGGATCGCCCGCGCATACGTGTTGCTGTTGACGGTCGCGGGCGTGCCGATGACGCCGACGTGCTTCGTGCGGGTCGTCCGGATGGTCATCCGGGCCCCGGCGTCGATGACGTCGAGGACGGGAACGCC
>JALNWL010000266.1 GCA_023230905.1 Syntrophales bacterium | reverse complement strand
ATGCCGATGCGGGCGTTGTCGTACTTGTGCGCGCCCTTGCCGTGGACGCGGATGGAGTCGAGGGCGGCGGCCAGGGCGTCGTCGTCCGTGAAGCACATCCCGCCGTCGCCGTAGCAGCCGAGCGGCTTGGCCGGGAAGAAGGACGTGCAGGCGACGTGGCCGAAGGAGCAGGCGCGGCGGCCGTTGTATTGGGCCCCGAAGGACTGGGCGGCGTCCTCGATGACGGCCAGGCCGTGGCGGGCGGCGACGGCGTTGATCGCGTCGTAGTCCGCGGGCAGGCCGAAAAGATCGACGGGGATGACGGCGCGGGGACGCAGCGGGGCGGTCGGGGGCGCGGCCGCGGATGCGGATGCCGGTGCGGATGCCGGCGCGTGGCGGGGAACGATCTTGCCGAGCGCGTTGGGGGACAGGGGCACATTGGGTGTGGTGTAGGACGCGGGCGTCCCGGGCGTTGCGGGCGCAGCGGGGCCGGTGGAAGACGCGGGCGTCGGGATTGCCGCGGGTGTCGCGGGCGCCGCGGGGCCGGCGTTCGGCAGGGGGTGCCGGGTGGGGTCGTTGTCGCGGACGGCCAGGATGGCCTGTTCGAGCTTCGTCGGATCGATGTTGTAGGTCGTGGGGTCGATATCCACGAAAACGGGCGCGGCGCCCAGCAGCGTGATGACCTCGGCCGTGGCGATGAAGGTGAAGGGCGTCGTGAAGACGGCGTCGCCGGGGCCGATATCGAGCGCCATCAGGGCCATGAGGAGGGCGTCGGTGCCCGAGGCACATGCGACGGCATGCTTCACGCCGACGTAGGCGGCGAGTTGCCTTTCGAGTTCCTTGATCTCCGGCCCCATGACGTAGGCGCCGTGGGCGAGGACCTTCTGAATATTTGCATCCAATTGTTCTTTGATTCGTTTTTGCTGGGCCTTGAGATCGATGAAATCCATTAATTTATTTTTCCTTTCGAGACTTTTGCACAACAGCCTATTTTGTCAAAATGACACAATCGGGGACTATGCAAAGGTTTCTGTTAAGCAAGGTCGGATGAAAGAAAATGGGCGCTGTCCCTATTTTTCGTGGTGGTGGACCAGGTTGATCAGGTAGTGGCCGTAGCCGTTTTTGGCCATCGGGTGGGCGAGCTCCAGGACGGCGTCGGCGTCGATGAACCCCATCCGGTAGGCGATCTCCTCGAGGCACGCCACCTTGAGGCCCTGCCGGTTTTCGATGGCCTCGATGAACGTGGAGGCCTGGATCAGCGATTCGTGGGTGCCCGTGTCCAGCCAGGCGACGCCGCGGCCGAGGGTCTCCACGTTCAGCTCCCTCCACGCAAGATAGGCCCGGTTGACGTCGGTGATCTCCAACTCCCCGCGCGCGGACGGCTTCAGGCCGGCGGCAATGTCCAGCACCCGGTTGTCGTAGAAGTAGAGGCCCGTCACGGCCCAGTTGGATTTCGGATCCTTGGGTTTCTCCTCGAGGGTGGTCGCGTTGCCTGCGCTATCGAAGGAGACGACGCCGTAGCGCTCCGGATCCTTCACCCAGTAGGCGAAGACGGTCGCGCCTTTTTCGGTCCCGGCCGCCTTGCGGAGCTGCTTGACCAGGCCCTGTCCGTAGAAGATGTTGTCGCCGAGGATCAGGCAGCAGCCGTCCCGGCCGACGAAGTCGCGGCCGATGATGAAGGCCTGGGCGAGGCCTTCGGGCCGGGGCTGCTCGGCGTAGGTGAAGGCGATGCCCCACTGGGCGCCGTCCCCGAGCAATTTCCGGAAGAGGGGCAGGTCGTCCGGCGTGGAGATGATGAGGATCTCGCGGATGCCCGCCAGCATGAGGATCGAGAGGGGGTAGTAGATCATCGGCTTGTCGTAGACGGGCAGGAGCTGTTTGCTGATGACTTTCGTGATGGGGTGCAGGCGCGTGCCCGCGCCGCCGGCGAGGATGATGCCTTTCATGGATCGATCGCGCTCCGTGATTTAGTTATGGGAAAAATAGGCGCTGTCCCTATTTATTTCGGGGCGAGGCGGGCCTATGATGATACAGCTCCGCTCTCTCGATTACGGACGGCGGCAACCGCGGTCGCGGCGCCGTCCTTGGCGCATGATGATACAGTGCCGCCCTCCGGATTACAAGGGGCGGAAGTGATGTTTGAAACGTTGACGGACAAAACAGTAGCTTTCTAGTATAAATAAATATACACGTCAATCCCCAAAAACGGGAAATCGAGCAATTCCGGGGCGCGCCCCGGATCGTAGCATTTAATTAGTGGAATTAATTAAGGTTAATTCCGGACAAATTAAATAGGGACAGCGCCCTATTTTTTTGCCTGCACGAATTAAATGGGCGCTGTCCCTATTTTTTCCAGGGAGCTCCGTGACGTGAAAAGGGATCCCGATCAAATAGGATTAAATGGGCGCTGTCCCTATTTAAACCCTATCTAAACCCATTTAAACTTGACACCGGGGTCTGGAGCGACTAGAGAAGCAATATTGGTGGCATGAATCTTCAGTAAGTGTTACGCACATTATTCATAGCACACGGGCCTT
>JALNWL010000058.1 GCA_023230905.1 Syntrophales bacterium | reverse complement strand
GTCGATGAAGTGGGGGATCAGATTCGCTCCCTCATCGCGGGCGGCATTCTCTATCTTCTCCAGACAGGACTGCACGGCGCGCGGGTCGCGTTCCTTCTTGACGCGGCGGAGACCGGCGATCTGCTTTTCTTCCGCCTGCTCCCGCCGGGCGACCGGATAAGGCGAGGTGCGCGGCGTCATCACGTCGATCTCGTCGGCTTCGGTGTATTTGTTGACCCCGACCACCGTGGCCTCCCCCGTCTCCAGGTGTTGCTGAAAGTCCTCCGCGCTCCGCAGCACTTCATTCTTCATCCAGCCGCTCTCGACCGCCTTCTCGGCGCCTCCCTGTCGATCGATGTCGTCGATCAGGCCGAAGATCTCGTCTTCATAGCGGTCGGTCAGGGCTTCAACGTAGTAGGAGCCGGCAAAGACATCCGGCGTATCGCCGAGCCGGCACTCCTCCATGATGATCCGCGCGGCGTCCGCCGCCAGCTGGCGGGCCTCGACGCTGTGGCCGAGTCCGAGCGCCTCGTCGTAGGGGGGCTCGCAGGCCGGCGGCTCGCCGATCATCGCCGCGAAGGCGGCGCCGATGGCAACCCGGACGAGGTTGTTCAGGGGCCGCTGGCGGGTGCAGGTCCAGAAACCGGCCAAACCGCCGCCGAGCTCCCGGTAGATCCAGTTGGACGGCTTGACGGCGCCCAGCCGGTGCCGCATGATCTTGGCCCAGACCCGTCGCGCCGCGCGCCGGCACGCCGCTTCTTTCAGAAACTCCATGCCGCCGCCGAAATTGAGGAAGGTCGCCTTCGCGGCAACCTCGTCGACGCTCATGCCCGCGTTCACCGCGACCCGGAAGTAGGCCATGGCGTTGGCCATGGCAAAGGCGACGGCCTGCACCCGGGTGGCGCCGGCCTCGCGGATATGATAGCCGCAGATGCTGATGGTGTTCATGTTGGGCAGGTGCTCATGGCAGTACGTGAAGGTGTCGCGGGTCATGCGCAGGGAAGGACCGACGGGAAAGATCTGCGTGCCCCGGGCGACAAACTCCTTCAGAATGTCATTCTGGGGGGTTCCCCGCAGCTTGTCGAGCGGGATGCCGCGCTTTTGGGCCAGGGCGACGTACATGGCCAGGATGACGTTGGTCGTCGCGTTGATCGTCCAGTTGGAGGCGATCCGGTCGAGGTCCGTGTCGCCGGTGAAGGCCTCGTAAATCGTCTCGAAGTCCCTAAGGGTATCGATGGCCACCCCGACCCGGCCGACTTCACCCTCGGCCAGTTCGTGATCGGAATCGTAGCCGGTCTGGGTCGGCAGGTCGAAGGCGATGTTCGGACCGCCCCCGCGCGCCATCGTCCTGCCGCGCTCGATGAAGAAATCCCGCATGTCCTCGGCCGTCCCGTAACCGGCATACCCGAAGGCGTGGCGGATGCTTTTGCCGCCGCCCAGGGTTTTGCCGCGGCCCCAGATGACCTGGTGCAGGGGAACGGCAAACCGGCCGGCCGCAAAGGGATACTCACCGGGGAAGCCCACCCGCTCGAGAAAGTCATCCTCTCCGATATCGAGGGGACTGGCGAACTCCACGGGACTGGCCGCGAGACCCATCCGCTGCAGATTCTTCTTTAAAACGCCCTCTTCCCAAGCTGTCCGGGCTGCCCGGATCCTGTCCGAGGTCTGCTGGTCCAACGGCATCGTCTTCCCTCCTCAACGGCGAATGAGTGATGTCCCCGAGAAACTGCATTCAAAAAATTGCAGACAAGACCATCCCCCCTGCCCGGCATGGCCTATCCCTGTTCGACGGACGTTTTCGGCCGGGCGGGATCGCCGATCACGGTGGCGGCGATCGTTCCCAGCACGGCGACGACGAGGAGGACCTGAACGGCGCCGGAATAGGAGCCGCTCGCGTCGTACATGCGCCCCAGCAGAATCGCCCCCGTGGCGAGCGACAGGATCTGGATCAGGCCAAAGACGCCGACGAACTTGCTGAAATGATCCAGTCCGAACTTCCTGCCCACCATCAGGGGAAACAACGTCGGGAACGCCCCCAGGGCGCATCCGTAGAAGATGACAAAGCCCCAGACGAGCGGGGCGGCGTCGACGAGATACACGACGGAAAGCAGGCCGATGAGATGGAACCCCCAGATGACGATCATCAGGCCCTTTTGGGAAATCCTGTCGGCCGCCCCGCCGAACGCCAGCCGGCCGAGCACGCTGAATCCGAGCGCCAGGCTCCAGAAGAGGCTGGCCTGGTCGACACTCAGACTTCTCAGCAGGGCAATGGCGTGCTGGGTCATGCCGCCCAGGATCAGGCTGTAGAAGATCGTCAGGAAGGCGAGGACATGGAAGGGCAGGCATTTGAAGGCCTGGGCGACGGTGAAACCGAAGGCTGACGCCCGCTCCTGTGTTTCCGTCGCCGTCAGCGGAATGCCATCCGGATCGAGTCCGAGGTCCGCGGGCTTCTCCTTCACGACGGCGAGAATCAAGGGCAGGACGATGCCCAGCACCAGGAGACCGAGCAGACGGTACGCGCCCCGCCAGCCAAAAGACGCCGCGGCCTGGCTCGCGACAAAGACCATAACCATGCCGCCGACGCCGATGCCGGACATGATGATTCCCATGGCCATGCCGCGCTTCCGGTTAAACCAGTGAGAGATCAGGGTCTGTGAAGGGACGATCGATACCGAGGCCAGTCCCGTGGCCATGAAGATGAGCAGCGCGTAGTAGTGCCAAAGTTGCTGCATCGAACCGAGCATCAGCAAGGCAAGGCCGACGGTTGTCGCGCCGTAGAGCTGGACTTTCTTGACCCCGAATCTGGCCACCGCCACGCCCACGACCGGGCTCAAGAGCCCCACCAGAAGCGCGGCCAGGGTGAAACCGATGGAAACCTGTGTCGCACTCCATCCGAACGCTCGCCTCAGGGGTTCCAGGAAAACGGAAACGGTATAGAATCCGGAACTCAACCCGATCAGAAGAACGATGAATGTCGCCGCGACGATCCACCACCCGTAGAATACCTTGCCTTCCCTGGCCATAGCTCCCTCCTTTGGGTTACCGGCGTTGGTCAGCGTTTGGTTGACGGTTGGGTTTTCGCATTAACGTTCATGGATGCGACGCGTGGCGCTGCGTGTCGCTCCAAAGGTCGGACACCAGGCGGAGTGCTTTCCCGAACCGCCGGCGACGATGACGCGCATGTCCCCGGGAGTTCGGACCAGGGGGATGCCTTCTTTCCATTCCTCGAGGCGGTTCTCATAGCCCCCCCATGAGGACAGTTCCGCCAGCTTCTCAGGGGTAATCCTCGCCGTGGCGACCCGGGCCCGCTCGTAGAGAACCTGCTGCACGCCTTCACGCGAGAAGCCCCCGTCGGCGATGGTCCTGGCGTGTTCCGGCCCCAGGATGAGATAGGTGTCTCCCCCGACGTACAGGTTGTTGTTCCCGACCGTGGCCATGGTCTGCGCAATCGTGTTGAGCAGGGATGCCGCCGTCGAAGATCCGTGATCGTTGATGTTGTGCGGCGCCTCGGCGGCGACAACGGTCACACAGCTCTCTTCGGCCTTGAACCCGAGCGCGGTCCGGAACGGGAGCCAGGGGGTTTTCTCCTCGTTCTCCGCAAAACAGTACGTAAATTTCGCCGGAGACCCGAGGGTTGCCTTGTCCAATTCTCCAGGCGTTGCGCCGCCGACATTCTGGAGAACGAGACGCACCGCCCGACCGATCGTCGCGTTGGCGCGGTTCCCGTTCCCCAGGCAGTTATGGCCGCTGTTCATGCCGATGGTCCGGCTGATGGGCCCGTGGACGATCACCAGGATCCCGCAATTGTGCGTCGTTGTCTGGACGCCGTACAGGTTAAAATCGGCCTCCTGGGTCGCTTCGATGGCCGCGACGATCACCGGCAGAAATTCGGGCCGGCATCCGGCCATGACGGCGTTGATGGCGATATCCAGCAGGGTGGCCGCCGCGTTTCTCGGCAGGAGGCAGCCGATGGGGTCCAGGGGGTTCCCGGACACGGATCGGAGCGCGGCCTTCACCCGGTCCTCGGTGGGAAGGACAACCGGAAGGCCGTCCGTCCAGCCGCGTTGATGAAATTCCTCGAGCGCGTCCGCTTCACCGCCTTCGATGAGGATCCGGCCCGCATCCGCCCCGGCGGATCCATCCCCTTCCGGCGTTCCCGGGGACGAGGATGCGCCTTCTCCAGTCAGGGATGAGGCGACGCCTCGAACAACGGCGTCGGTGATGCGCGTCCGGGCCTCCGTCACGGAAATGCCCCCCACGGGATGGGCAACCTGCACGACCGGCAGGGACGCCTCGTGCCGTTCTTTCAGCAGGCTGCCCGCCAGATCGGCGAACATCGCGGTGACCATCAGAACCGCGGGGCGCGACTTCCGGGAGAGGGCGCACAGGTCGTGGACACTCCACGACGTACACGATCCTCAATCGCCAACGGCAAGGACGACGGCATCGCATCGATCGCGGATCTCCGCGATCAGCTCGTCCGGGGCGGCCAGCGAAGGGATCTGCTTCCGGAAGTGGAGCGCTTCGATGGGAAATTGCTTTTTGAGTTCCGCCGCAAGCGTTTCCAGCAATACATCAGTGTTGGGCTTGCCATTGCCGAGAAATCCGATCCGTTTTCCGGAGAGCGCTTCCAAGCGGTGGACGGGATGAGACATCCCCGTTTCTGAAACGCCAACCGGCATATACGCGTGGACAAAACCGGGCTTCGTCATCACGGGCCTCCTGGATTGACGGTTCGAGTGAAAGAATTTGGCTTCTCTGGGAGGTCAGATTCCGGAAACGCTCATACCGGTCTCTTCGGCGCCCCCGCTCCCCACTCCATCCATCGTCGGGTGTGTCCGCCGGGCCGGGTGGTCCCGGCGCGGCCTCATCGGAATTGCGTGCAGATTTCAGAAGAACCGGGCGCGTAGTGCCGGCAGACGGCCGGCCGCGTCTCGTAGATCGTACAGGTATAATGGTCGTCGTCCCACTGGAGGAAGGGGCATCCGTGCAGGTAGCGGCCGTCGTCGGAGGAAATCAGGTGATCCCCCGCCCAGACGGCATGCTCGTGGGCGATGATCCGGAGGATGTCGTCCCGCCCCTCCCGGCGCCACCGCTCCCAGTCCTCGTCCGTCACGTACGCGATCAGGTTCGCCAGGCAGCATTTCCCGCATCTCCGGCAGACGATCTCCGGTTGGTTTTCCATCACTCACCCCTCTGATTTCAGGGGAGCTTCAACGCGAAATTCAACGCCCCGTTTCCGGAGCAGCAGATACTCGTATTGAAACAGGTCCTCGACAAAATGGCGGACCGTTTCCCGCTCGCCTACGGCAACGTTCCGCGCCCGCAAAATAGACTCCAATTCCGGGGAAAAATCAAGCTGTAAAAAATCCGCCACCGGCCCACGAAGGACCTCATATCCGTAATGACCGGCAACGGCGACGAGATTCGAGAAACGGATCGTGTATTCGTCGTGACCCTTGAGGGCGATGCGTTCCGGATTCCCCCCCGCCCTGACGTCGATCCACCGGCGATAGGGCTCCGGCACGGCCGCTTCGCAACTGTGCTCCGCGAGAAAGACATAGGGAACGCCAACTCGGCAGATTTTCTCCAGGGCCTCGACGGCCCCGAGGTTGAAATTGAACGGCGTCCGGTCGGGGGTCGTCAGGGAATAGGCGTCGAGGAGTCGCCTCACCCGCGCCGGCACGGAGCCCCCCTCTCCGCCGGCACCGACGTCCGGATCCTCCCGAACGTTGCCTTCCAACCCCACGACCGTCGGGAAATCCCCGAGGTTCTCGTTCAGGATGATCCAGTCGAACTCGCGCAGGCGCCGCGCGTCGATGGCGAGGAAATCCGCCTCGACGTAGCGCACGGACGGGTAGGCCCGGAGGGCCTCCTTCTGCCGTTTCAGGAGCAACGGGGAAATGTCGAGCATCGTCACCCGGGGAAACGGGTGCACGGCGAGGAGATCCCGCATCAGATAGCCGTAGCCGCCCCCCACCTCCAGGACCCGGTCCATCCGTTTCAGCGGGATCCGTCGCTCCAGGTGGGCGAGCAGATGCGTTCCATACGATCCCTGGCCCTTCAGAAACCGGCGGCAGGGGCTCTCCGGCGGGTCGAGGGTGTTGGAGACCGTCAGCTCCCATCCCAGGGTTTCGATGTCGTTACGGTGGAAGCGGGCGGTGGAATGAAGCGTTGCCATGTGGCCTTTCCTTGTTCGGCAGAGCGGGCGGATGCGGCGTCATGCTGCCACGCCTACATCCGCGCGTCAACGTGAAACTTGCAGCGAAAACGTCCCCGTGGACATCCGGGGCTTTACAAACCTCTTTTCGGTACTATATTAAAGACTCGTGGACAGTCAACCGCGGATGGACGTCGTTCGGATCGGTTTCGAACCCCAGAGGAAAGCGCGATGATCAAGATCAAATTTGTGGACAGCATCGGGAATTGCGACAGAGAGTTCATCGAAGACATGGAAGAGATGTTCCGCGTCTCCCACCCCTTCGCCACGCTGCGTCAACGACTCTGGAAGCCCCAGGTCGATGTCTGCGAAACCGCAGACGAGGTGATTGTCCTGGCCGAGGTGGCTGGTGTCGCCCTGGAAAACCTCCAGGTGGAGGTCAGCCGGCTGCGCTTCAAGATCCACGGCCGGCGCGAACATGGACAGCCCGCCCGCGAGGGGCGTTACCACATCGCGGAAATCGCCTTCGGGGCGTTCGAGCGAAGCTTCAACCTGCCGACGCCGGTGGACACGGAAACCGTCAAGGCGCGCTACACGGACGGTCTCCTGACCATCCGCATGAAAAAGGCGCCCCACGACACGCTGCATAAAATCCGCATTCAAAACGGAGGATCCCATGCCTGAAGATACCCAGACGGAAGACCAGAAGACCCTGACAATGCCGGAGTCCCTGCCCATCCTGCCCCTGTTTAACATGGTCGTCTTCCCGAAGATGATGTTTCCGATGGAGGTTGCGGGCGAACAGTCGCTCAGCCTCGTCGACGAGGCGATGGCCAAGGACCGGATGATCGGCCTGACCCTTTCGAAGAAAGGTCCGATGGAGGCCTCCCAAACGCCGGACGACTATCACGGCATCGGCACGAGCGTCGTCATCCTGAAGATGGCCAAGGCCGCGGACAAGAAGGCCCAACTCCTCGTGCAGGGGCTCGGACGGTTCCGGATCAAGTCCTTCGTGGAGGGGAAGCCTTACCTCCAGGCGGCGATCGAACCTCTCGAGGACCGAGAGGTCAAGGACCTCGAGGTGGAGGCCCTGATGGCTAACCTCGTCAACCTCTTCGACCGGATCGTGAAACTTTCCCCCTTTCTCCCGCAGGAGTTCGGCATGATGGCCAAGTCCATCACCGATCCGGGCATCCTGTCGGACATCATCGCGTCGATCATCAACGCCTCGCCGGAGGAAAAGCAGCGGATCCTGGAAATTCTGGACGTGAAGAAGCGCCTCAAGGAGGTTACCCGTCTGGTCAACCACCAGTTGGAGATCCTCGAGCTGGGCAACAAGATCCAGACCCAGGTCAAGGACGACATGGACAAGAGCCAGCGGGAATACTATCTCCGCCAGCAGCTCAAGGCGATTCAGCAGGAACTCGGGGAAGCGGACGACAACCGGGTGGAGATCGACGAGTACCGGAAAAAGGTCGAAGAGAAAGACCTCCCGGAGGAGGCGAAGAAAGAGGCGGAGCGCGAGCTGAACCGCCTGGCGCGGATGCACCCCTCGTCGGCGGAGTACAGCGTGACCTCCACCTACCTGGACTGGGTCACGTCCCTGCCCTGGCACGACGTGACGGAAGACACCTTGGACGTCCGAAAGGCCCGGAAGGTTCTGGACGAGGATCACTACGGCCTGGAGAAGGCCAAGAAGCGTATCATCGAATACCTGTCCGTGCGGAAGCTCAAACCCGACACGAAGGGTCCGATCCTCTGCTTCGCCGGACCTCCGGGGACGGGCAAGACTTCCCTCGGCCATTCGATCGCCCGCGCCCTGGGCCGGAAATTCGTTCGCATCGCCCTGGGCGGCGTGCGCGACGAGGCGGAGATCCGGGGACACCGCCGGACGTACGTCGGCGCCCTGCCGGGCCGGATCGTTCAGGGCATCCGCCGGGCGGGATCGATGAATCCCGTCTTCATGCTGGACGAAATCGACAAGCTGGGAAGCGATTTCCGGGGCGATCCCTCATCGGCGCTCCTGGAGGTCCTCGACCCGGAACAGAATTTCTCCTTCACGGACCATTACCTGGACGTGCCGTTCGATCTGTCCCACGTCATGTTCATCACGACGGCGAACATCCTGGACACGATCCCGCCGCCGCTCCGGGACCGGATGGAGGTAATCGAGCTCGTCGGCTACACGCTGGACGAAAAGCTCAAGATCGCCCAGCGCTACCTCGTTCCCAGGCAGCTGGAGGCCAACGGGCTGACGCCGGAGCGGCTCAGGTTCACGAAGAGCGCGCTCAAGGCCATCATCAACGGCTACACGCGCGAGGCGGGGCTCCGGAACCTGGAGCGGGAGATCGCCGCCGTCTGCCGGGGCTTTGCAAGTCTCGTCGCCGCGGACGAGGCCGACCGCGCCGTGATCAAGGTCAAGGACCTCCACCGGTACCTCGGCCCGGTCCGCATCCCCGCCGAAACGGGCCTCCGCACGTCCAAGCCCGGCGTCGTCACGGGCATGGCCTGGACGCCGACGGGCGGCGACCTGCTCTTCATCGAGGCGACGGCCATGAAGGGGAAGAAGGGGCTGACGCTGACCGGTCAGCTGGGAGACGTGATGAAGGAGTCCGCGACGGCGGCCCTGAGCTTCGTCCGCGCCAACGCCGTCGAACTCGGGATCGCGCCGGACTTCTTCGAGGAGATGGACCTGCACATCCACGTCCCCTCCGGGGCCATCCCCAAGGACGGCCCCTCGGCGGGGGTCACGATCCTGACGGCCCTGACCTCGCTGCTGACGAACCGGCCGGTGAAGAAAGACCTCGCCATGACGGGAGAGATCACTCTGCGGGGGCTCGTGCTGCCCGTCGGCGGGATCAAGGAGAAGGTGCTCGCCGCCCACCGCGCGGGCATCCGGACGATCCTCCTGCCCAGGTGGAACAAGAAGGACGTGGAGGACATCCCGCCTAAGGTCCGCCGGGAGGTCACGTTCCACTTCGTCGACGAGATGCTGGACGTCCTGAAGCTCGCCCTGGACAAATAGCGCCGCTGTCCCTGATTTCCCATACCGGGACCCGCGGGAATCATGACCCCACCGCGCGCTGGACCGTTTTCGATCCCGAGAAATCTCCCATGCGCGCGTGAAGAGATCACGATTCCTAACGCGGGCAACGGTCTCACATGGGAATTGGGGCGATGACCTGCGAGGCCGCGAACGACCAGGCGACGAGGAGCGCGTTCAGGATCGCCCCCAGATAGATCCGCCCCGTCCACTCGAAGAACCACGTCGAGATCACCGCCGTGATCGCCAAAAGCGCCAGGACGTGGACCAGGTTGATCACGAACACAACGAAGAGCCCGTTCGGCCCCTCGAAGGGAATGAAGCCCGTCGTGAAGAGCGGGATGTACTGGACGGCCAGGAACAGGACGACCGGCAGGCACAGGGCGACGACGTTTTCCCACGACCGGCCGAAGAACGTCCGCATCGGCGTCGTCCGGGGCGGGCGGCGGAGTTGCCCGTGCAGGAAGGCCCCGGTCTGCAGGAAACACACGAGGATCCAGGGCAGATAGAGCAGGAACATCCGCCACCGGTAGGGCGTCAGATCGTTGAAGAACGGCCAGACGAACCGGTAGTTCACCAAAAAGATCTTCTCCGCGAGATACTCCAGAAAATACATGCAGAAGAACAGGCCGACGGCCAGAAGGGCCGTCCGGACGAGCCGGCCGGCGTTCACGCGCAAGGTCCCGGCCTGATCGGAGATTCCCAGATCGAGAAGGCTGACGCCGCGCGGGGCGGCCTGGCGGGCGAACCAGCGCCGGAACAGGAAAAAGCCGATGATGTTCACCCACAGGAACCACCAGACGATCGCGTTGACCATCATCATCGGAAAGGCCCCGTCGATCCGGACCAGGTACTTGTGGACGCCGAACAGGACGAGGATGAGCGGCAGGTAAAGCCACATCAGCACGCCGTTGATCGTGACGAACTTCCGGTAATCCCCGGGGGTGCAGGCATAGCCACCGGTAGGGCGCGCCAGGAGGGACCGGAAGAACCGCGTCCCCAGCAGCAGGAACCCGAGGGGCAGTAGCAGGGCGAAGCCGGACAGCATGGCAACGAGCGTCGAGAACTCCTTGAGCGGCCAGATCTGACGCCGGGCGTCGATCCAATCCGCCGGCGGCGGCGCCAGGGCCGCCCGGAGCCAAAGCAGGGTTTCGGCGATCGCCCCCGGGTGGTGGGATTCATGGACGTGGGTGATGGGCGGCACGAAGACGCGCCTCGCCGTCCCCGCGGCGAAATCGCCGTAGGTTTTCCCGAGATCAGGCCGGTCGATTGCGAAGGCCCGCCGGGTGCGCTCCGTCTCCATCCACTCCCGCTCGATATCCCGCGTCGCCGTCATACGCTGGCGGAACTCGTCGTATTTGCCGATGATCATGAGCATGTTCTTCGGGTGCGTGGGCGTCGCCTCCAGCGTGTAGGCGTAGCCCGTCAGGACAAGGGCCTTGAGCGTCGAATCCCGGAGGGCCACGAGATAGGCCATCTCGGCCCCGAGACTGTGTCCCATGACGCCCACCCGCCCGGGGTCCACGAACGGCAGGGAGCGGAGATACGCCACCGAGGCCTGGCCGCCGTAGGTCCGATCAAAATCCGCCGTCGCGGGCTCTCCGGGAATGCCCGAGTGCCCGCGGCCGATGGCGTCGATGTTGAGCACGACGAATCCTCGTCGCGCGATCTCGATCGCGTAGGCGTCACCCGTCTCCCGGTTGTTCTGGTAGCCGTGGATATAGACGACCCCGGGGGCGGGGTACTCCCGGCCGGCCGACAGGGGCTTGAAGAGCTTGGCACGGATCGGAATGCCGCCGGCATTGGCATAGTACGCGTCCGTCACCCTTACCCGGCCGAAATCCCGCTGCGCCTGCGAGGCCAGAAAGACGGCCGCCGCCAGCACGGCGAGACAGGCCACCAGAACGTAAAGCGCCCTCCGGCGATGGACCGGATCCAGAAGGAAGTCTCGATTCATGGGAACCTCCACGATTGTCCGGGGGTCGACGATCTCATCAAAAACCGAAATCCGTCTTTCCCGTCATGTCAAGCCGCTGTCGGGTTGAACGTAGGGAATCGTCTGCGGCCCCTCCGGCAGGACGGCGATCCGCTCTCGGGGATTTCGATCCCGCCACGCGCGAACGAACACGGCCACATCCTCAACCGGTCTCATATGGCAGCGGCGCACCGCCTCTTCCGGCAGGCCGGAGTGCAGATGGACCGTCGCCCGGCGCAGGACCTCCGCCAGGATCTGCGCTTGCCACTGATCGCGCTGCGGCTCCCGCCTGCCGCGGATCTCAGCCAGAAGGGCCTCCGGCGAAGCCGATGCGTACAGGAGCCGACAAAAGTTTTCGTGCCCCTGCATCCCCTCCGTACAGGCCGCCGCCAAGACGAGGGTTCCTCCCGGCCGGACGATCCGGGTCGCCGCCGACAGTCCCTTGACGGCCTGGTAGAGGTTGGCATCCAGGGGGAACCCGCCATTGGTCGTCACGACGCAATCGTAAGGCCCGTTCACCGAACGCATCGCGGACTGCCGGACGAACACGCAGCCGGCACGGTGAGCCGCCCGCCAGTCGCCGGCGAAAACGCCCGTGATCTCCCGCCGCCGGTTGAGCGTGACGTTGACGAGAAATTCCGGGGCGGCCCGCTCCGCGACTTCCGCCATTTCCTGATGGACGGGATTCGCCTCCGTCTCCCCCCAGGTGGCGCCCGGGTGGTCGATCATCGCGGCGCCATGGTTTCCCAGGATCGTGTCGAGGCCGCAGATCCCGGGCATCACCGCCTTCGGGCCGCCGGAGAAGCCGGCGAAGAAATGGGGCTCGATGAACCCTGTCAGAATGCGGACCCGGGCCTCCACAAACGCCCGGTTGATCCAGATCTCGCGGCCGAAGCGGGTGCGTCCAAGATCCACCAAGGCGTCCCGGTCCGCGGGATCGTGCTGCAGGATGCGGTAGCGGTCCACGATTTCCGCCCCCAGCATGTCCGTCAGCTCCCCGCGGGTGTTCGGGCGGTGGGCGCCGAGGGCGTTGAGCAGCGTGATCCG
>JALNWL010000057.1 GCA_023230905.1 Syntrophales bacterium | reverse complement strand
GGGGTCGACGGCGCCATCCACCGCGCCGGCGGACCCGCCATCATGGCGGAATGCCGGCAGATCGGCGGCTGCCCCACAGGTCAGGCCGTCATCACGACCGGCGGAAACCTCAAGGCGAGGCATGTCATCCACACTGTCGGCCCCGTCTACCGCGGGGGCACGCGGGGCGAAGCGGAGTTGCTCAAGAGCGCCTATCTGGAAAGCCTGAAACTGGCCTCGGAAAAAGGCCTGAAGAGCGTCGCCTTTCCCGCCATCAGCCTGGGGATCTACGGCTATCCCCGAGAAGAAGGGGCGCGGATTGCCCTGAAGACGGCAATCGATTACCTCAAGGCCCACGACGGCATCGCGCGGGTCCACTTCGTGCTCTTCGGCCGGGACATGTATGGCCTCTTCGCGAGGGAACTGCGCCTGCTCCTGTAGTACGCGGCCCCGGCCGCACGGCCGCTTATCGCTCCCGTTTGCGGGTCACGTCGCGCTTGATCGCGTTGACCGCGTCCATCAGGACGGGGAAGACGTTCTCGCGAAAATCGCCGGCCACGACGACAAACATCACGTCGTCCCCGACCTGGAGCGCCCCCTCGCGGACCTCGGCGAGCACCTCGATGATCCCGGGACGCGCCTTCATCTCGGCAAGAATTTCTCCCAGGCGGTCGCGATCCGCCGTCACCTCAAGCCGTGTCACCGGCGCGCCGTTCCGCGAGGTCCCCCGGGCCACGCCGTTGTGGCAGAGAATCATCCCCACCCGGTGGTACTCCGGATGGGCCTTGACTTGTGCGATCAGATCCATCAGGGCCATGCCCCTCACCTCACCGTGCCTTCCTTTCCCCCCGCGCGGAGGGACCGCTTTTCGAATGGCTCTTAACACAAAAGGCCGCCGATCGGAACGGAATTCCCGTTGACATTCCGGCCGGCTTTCCCTATCGTGGCCCCCAGCGCCCTCCCCTGCCGACCACGCCCGGGACCGGCGCCGGGGAGACCTGCCATGAACATGACCGTTTCGATCGTTCAGATGGCCGTGGCCACGGCCGATCCGGAGGCGAACCTGAAGAAGGGCGAGAGCTGGATTGCCGAAGCGGCGCGCCGCGGGAGCGAGCTCGTCTGCTTCCCCGAGCTGTGGACCACCGGCTTCAACTGGGCCGAAAACGAGCGCCTCGCCCCCGCCCACGAACAGGTGATCGCGCGGATCGGCGCCCTGGCCGCCCGGTACGGCCTCTGGATCAACGGCTCGCTCATCGCCCTTAACGAACGGGGGCAGGTGTCCAACACCTCGGTCCTCTTCGACGACGCCGGCCGCTTGGCCGCTACCTACCGCAAGACCCATCTTTTCACGCTGATCCACGAGGAGGCGCACATGGCGGCGGGAGACGCCCTGTGCACAGCGGAAACCCCCTGGGGGAAGGCCGGGTTGGCCATATGCTACGACATCCGCTTTCCGGAGCTGTTCCGCACCTATGCCCTGAAAGGCACCCGGTTCATCCTGACGCCGGCGGCGTTTCCCGCCCCCCGGCGCCAGCACTGGAAAACCCTGCTGCGCGCCCGGGCCATCGAGAACCAGATGTTCATGATCGGTGTCAATCAGTCGGGGCGGGAGGATTTCGGCCTGGACGGGACCGTCGCCTACGGCGGCGCCTCCGCGATCATCGATCCCTGGGGGGAAACGGTCATTGAGGCCGGAGACCAGGGGGAAGCGTTGCTGACCGCCACGATCGACCTCGACCGCGTCGAGGAGGTCCGCACCCGGATGCAGGTCCTGGGCGATCGAAGGCCCGATCTGTACGAACTGGGATAGATCCGGCCTTGCGGTCTCCGCCGTTCCCGGCCGGCCCGGCGGGGCGCGTTCGCCCTCCGGAGATAGTGCTTGACTTTCTCGAGCGTTCCCGATAGAAGGACTTCGAGTTTGGGTTGTTTTCCATCCTCCGGTGGACGTTCAGGAGGTTCCGCCCGTCGGTTCAGGACAGTTTGGAGCGCAAGGCAAACCACCATCATCTCCGGAGCATTGGTGGTTTTTTATTTCCGTCGCGATGGTCATCCGACCTCGAATCATCACGAGGGGGGTGCCCGTCATGCCGGAAGATCACGTCGGCAGGTGGGGGGAAAAATCCGCCGGCTGCATACGTGAGACCGTTGTCAGCGAACTTTTTGGAAGGGAGTCGATATCATGAACAAGAAATTATACGTGGGCAATCTGACCCACAATGTCACCGAGGACGATCTCAAGGCGAACTTTTCCCAGTGCGGGAATATCGTTTCCCTGAACATCATCCGTGACAAGTTCTCCGGGCAATCCAAAGGGTTCGGATTCGTCGAGATGGAGACCGAGGAGGCCGCCCAAGAAGCGATCAAGAAATTCAGCGGCGGTCAGTTGGACGGAAACACGATCGTGGTCAATGAAGCCAAACCCAAGAAGGATACGGGGGGCAGCGGACCCCGTCGCTTCGGCGGCGGTGGGGGCGGCTATCGCGGAGGCGGCCGTCGCTATTGAGACGGTCCCCACCGGGCCGGACAGTCAAAAACCGGGGAGCGCTGCCATGCGTCCCCCGGTTTTTTTTACCCGTCGCGAAACCGGCTACCCGTTTAGAAAACAGCCGTTCGCGTAAATCAGGACCTTCTCTCCCGTGGTCAGGTGGGCCGTTACGGTCTTGTCCTCCGTGTTGACGAGGTCCCAGTGCAGGGCGGAATCGTTGAACCCCAGTTCCGCTTTCTTCTCCCGCGTCAGGGTCGACGGATCGCCACGGTAGGTGTCCGAGTAGGAGGCCCCAACCGCGATATGGCAATTGCCGTATTTCCCGCCGTGGTTTTCATCAAAGAGGGTCTCGGCCATGAACCGGTCGATCCGGGAAAAGCGCCGGTCCGTCAGGGAAAACTCGCCAAGCCTTCCGGCACCCCGGTCGATGGCCAGCTGCTTCTTGACGAAGGCCTCGCCTTCGGCGGCCTCGATCTTCACGACGGATCCCCTGCTGAACGTCAGGTGCACCCCCTCCACATAGTTGCCGCTCCGGAAGGAAGGCTGATTCGCGTAATACGTCCCTTCGGTCCCGCGCCAATCGGGCGACAGGAAGACCTCGAAGCTGGGAATGTTGTGGCCGGAGACGCCCGCCCATTTCCGCCGCGCGCCGGGGGTGACGGTCAAGTCGATGTTCCTGCCCTCGACATGGAAGGCCTTCACCGGCAGGGCGTTCAGCCACTGCTTGATCTCTTGCATGCTCCGGAAGATCCGCTCCCACTCCGCCACGGGCGCCTCCCGGTCCAGGTAGCAGGCCCGGATGAGCTGGGCTTCGTAGGTCTTCAGCGTGGTTCGGGCCTGGCGGGCCAGCTCCGCCGTGGGCAGGATGCAGAGGGTCCAGCCGTACAGCCCCCGCTCCTCCCGCCGGTCCAGGATGTCGCGCAGGGGCTTTCTCGAAACGAGGACCTTTCCGATCCGCGCCGGATCGACGTCCTTGAGGTGAGTCACGGAATCCGGCGCCCGCAGGAAAATCCGGCCGTGGACGTTTTCGTAAAGTTCGCGGTCGCCCGGCGCGAGGAAGGTCAACTGTCTCGCACCGGCGTACGCGTAGAAGCCCCGCTCCATCTTCACCGTGAGTCCGACCCGCTGGACCGGATTCATCCCCCGCGCCAGGATTTTAGCATGCAGAATCTCCGCGAGTCTCACGGCGGCGGGGTCGTACTGTACGAGGACAATATCGTGTTTCCGGAAACGGCCCTTCCGGGCGGTCTTCAGCCCCCAGAGGAGCACCTCCGCATAGCGATCCAGTTGCACATCCGTCAGCATCGTTTCCTCCCCATCCGGCAACCGCCGTTTCCCGGTCCCGTCGTTCCGGTCCGCATCCGGGCGTGCGCTCCCGCTCCACCGGGATCGCGGACCTGTATATACCATCCGTTCCCCAATGAAAAGACGAAATTCGGTGTACGGAATGGCAAATCCCGCCTCTTCCACCCCCACGGGAGGGGGTTTGACAATCGGCCGATCGTCGTTAACTTAACCGCCGGTGGAAGCGGGAGGGAAAGCGGTGAAGAAGATCCTGATCCTGGCGACGATCGCATTCTTGATGCTCCCGGGGTGCGACAAGGGCCCCATTCAATCCACGGAGGTGAACCCCATGGGGAAAGCGGATCCCGTCATCCGGCCGGCCACGTTCGCCGGCGGCTGTTTCTGGTGCGTGCAGTCCGACTTCCGGAAGGCGCCCGGGGTCGTGAAGGTCGTCTCCGGCTATACGGGGGGCGAGGGGGAAACCCCCACTTACGAAACCTACGCGGAATCCGGGCATGTCGAGGCCGTTCAGGTCTGGTACGACCCCGCGCGGACGTCCTACGAGCGCCTGCTTGACGTGTTCTGGCGGCACATCGACCCCACGGACGCCTCGGGGCAGTTCGCGGATCGCGGGCCCCATTACCGGAGCGTCATCTTTTATCACGACGCGGAGCAGCGGCGGGCGGCGGAACGGTCCCGGGCGGCCCTGGGGCAATCCGGGCGTTTTTCCCGACCGATTGCGACGGAGATCCTCGCCTTCACCCGCTTCTACGCTGCGGAAGCGTACCACCAGGACTACGACCGGGAAAACCCCCTCCGCTACAGGGCCTATCGCTACGGATCGGGACGGGAACGGTTTCTGGAAGAGACCTGGAAAACGGACGCCGCTTCGGAGACACAGCCGGAGACGCCTGACGCCAAACCCGACGAGGCGACCCTGCGAAAACGATTGACGGCGCTCCAGTACCGGGTCACCCAGGAGGAGGGCACCGAACCGGCCTTTCAGAATGCGTACTGGGACAACAAGCGGGAGGGGATCTACGTGGACGTCGTTTCCGGAGAACCCCTCTTCAGTTCCCGGGACAAGTACGATTCCGGCACGGGCTGGCCCAGCTTCACCCGACCCATCACGCCCGGCCGGCTCGTCGAAAAGGAGGACCGGGGCGCGTTCATGCGGCGCACCGAGGTCAGGAGCCGGCAGGCGGACTCCCACCTCGGCCACGTCTTCCCGGACGGGCCGAAGCCCACCGGTCTGCGTTACTGCATGAACTCGGCCGCGTTGAGATTCATCCCGAAGGAGGACCTGGACAAAGAGGGCTACGGCGCCTTCCGGAAGCTGTTCGAACCTTGAGGCGGACGATCCCCTGCCCGGACGGATCGGGATCGCGATCCTGACGTGTCCGGATTTTCCGGTTGCGCAAAGGTCCCGATCTGTGCCAGTAAAGGCCATGCGCAAGAGAACCCGACCCGGAAAGCTGCAGCGGCTCGGCGACGTCCTCGAAAAGGTTTTGAAGAAGCAGGCCGTCCCCCTGCCCTCTCGGGACCAGGAGCTGATCACGGCCTGGCGACAGGCCGTCGGCCAGCAGGTCGCCGCCCAGACCTTTCCCGACCGCCTGCGTCGCGAGACCCTCTACGTCCGGGTCTCCACCTCGGTCTGGATGCACCAGCTCCAGTTCATGAAGCAGGACATCCTCCCCCGGATCAACGCCCTCCTGAAGCAGAGGGAGGTCAAGGCCCTCCACTTCTCGCTCGGCGAGATCCCGCCCATGCCGGCGTCCCCCGGGGATGCGCCGCAGGAAGGGCCGGTCCGGCTCAAGGCCCGGGACCGGAAAATGATCGAGGAAAGCACCGCCCGGCTCCGGGACCCGGAGCTCAGGGAAATCTTTCAGCGGGTGATGATCAAGGAGATCAGCCGGCGTCGTCTGAAAGAGTCGCAAGATCGCTGAAAATCGCCTCGACCGAGGCCGTGTAACGCCCGTCGCCGCCGTAGAGAACGAGCGGAGGCAGAAGCTTCATCTCCTCCCCGCCCGCCTTGATCCCCTCCACCAGGACGAATTCACCTTCGGACGCCGCATGGGAATAGACCGGGAGCAGGCGCTTGGGCTCCAGACGGGCGGCCCGCATCCGCACCATCAGTTCCGACGCGCGGGAGGACGGATAGATCAGGCTGACGGACCCTTTCGCCTTCAGGGCAAATGCCGCCGCCCGCAGAAAGTCCTGGAGGGATCCCAGAATCTCGTGACGGGACCGGGCCCGCTGGGGATCATCGTTGATCCGTCCGGCATCGAGGCGCCGGTACGGAGGGTTGAAGACGACCGCATCGCAGGCGCGCTCCGGAATCGCGCCGGCGGGCTGGCGGACGTCCCCGCACCGGATTTCAATGCGGTCGTCGAGGCCGTTTGCCTGAACGTTGCGCCGGGCCAGATCCGCCAGCTCCGGCTGAATCTCGATCCCGACAACCTGCGCGTACCGCCACCGGAGCGCCAGCAGGAGGGCGATCACGCCGCTGCCGGTGCCCAGATCCAGGACGGAGGCGCGATCCTTCAGGCGGACGAAATGGGCCAGGAGCAGGGCATCGATGGAAAACCGGTAGCCTTTCTCCGGCTGCATAATCCGGAGCCGGCCGTCGAGGAGGATGCCGAGGGTTTCCCCCGCCTTCAACAGGGGTTGAATGTCCGCGGGTGCCGTGACCTTCCGCCCACTGCCCCTCACCCCTTGGCTTCCCACGGATTCCTCCTTATCTGGCGCAAGCCCCGCTCCCTCCGGGCCCGCATCGGCGCCTTTTCGGGATGCGCACACGGAGCGGAATTTTCAAGACGCTTCCCCCTTCACTCCGCGTCATCGAGGCTGTGAACGAAAATCCCCGAGCGGAGCTTGGGCTCGAACCACGTCGACTTCGGGGGCATGGTCCGTCCCGCGTCGGCCACCCCCATCAATTCATGGAGGGTGGGCGGGAAGAGGGAAAACGCGACGGCATACCCCTCACGATCCACGCGCCGTTCCAGCGCCTCCATGCCGCGGATCCCGCCGATGAAGTCGATCCGCCCGTCGGTGCGCGGGTCGTCGATGCCGAGCAGGGGCCTGAGCAGATTCTCCTGAAGGATGGACACGTCCAGGGCGGCCACCGGATCGCCGGCGTCATAGGTTCCCGGGCGGGCGGCAAGGCGGTACCAGCGGCCGTCGAGATACATGCCGAACGCATGGCGCTCCCGCGGGGACTTGTCCTGGAAATCCGGGCTGACCGCAAAGTTTTCCTCGATGGCGGCGAGGAACGCCTGCGGCGTCCGCCCCCGGAGGTCCCGAACGACCCGGTTGTAATCCATGATCCGGACCTGGTCGTGGGGAAAGAGCACCCCCAGCATGGCGTTGTAGCCCTCCCGGCCCCGATGTCCCGGATTGCGCTCCCGGCGCATGCGCGCCACCGCCGCCGCCGCCGCCGCCCGGTGATGGCCGTCGGCGATGTAGAGGGCCTCCACCTGCGCGAACTGACGCTTCAGGGCGTCCACGACCCCGGCGTCGCGGATCACCCACACGGTGTGGGCGATGCCGTCGTCTGCGGTGAAATCGTACTCCGGCTCCCCCTCGGCCGCGCGGGCCAGCAGCGCATCGACGGCCTTCCGGGCGCGATAGACGATGAAGACGGGACCCGTATGGGCGTTGACTTCATCGACGTGCCGGATCCGCTCGGTTTCCTTGTCCGCCCGAGTCAGTTCATGCTTGCGGATGAGGCCCGCCTCGTATTCGTCCACGCGGGCGCCGGCGACGAGACCGTACTGGGGACGGCCGTCCATCACCTGCCGGTAGAGGTAAAGGCAGGGCTCGGCCTCCTGGAAAAGAACGCCGTCGTGAAGCATCGCCTCCAGGCGCTTCCGGGCCGACGCGTAGATCCGGGCGTCATTGATTCCCTCAAAATCCGGGACGTCGACCTCCGCCTTTTCCACATGCAGAAAGCTCGAGGGATTGGCGCGGGCGAGCCGCCCTGCCTCCTCGGCATTGAGGACGTCGTAGGGGTAAGAGGCGACGTCCTTCACGAAAGGCTTCCGGGGCCGAATGGCCCGGAAGGGAACGATCACGGCCATAATCATGCCCTCCTGACGGCAAAACGTGTCGTGCAGGCGCCCCACGCGAATCCGTCCCGGCAAAGCGCTTGCATTTCCGAGGCGGCGAGTCTATGGTCTTTTTCCAAAATGGTCAAGAAAGGATTCCGAGCAATGGCGATCCGCGTTTTCATCCACGGACTGGAGAGCACGAGCCAGGGCACCAAGGGGGTTTATTTCCGCACCCGCTATCCCGACATGATCGTCGAGGACTTCCTCGGAAACCTGGACGAACGGATGGCGAAGTTGCGGACGCTGCTCGCTGACCGGACGGATCTCGTCCTGGTTGGCTCCAGTTACGGCGGACTGATGGCCGCCCTGTATGCCTGCGAGAACGAGGCGGCCGTCCGTCGGCTCGTCCTGCTGGCGCCGGCCCTCGATCTGGCGGCCTTCGCCCCCTGTCGCCGCTGCCGTCTGGCGATCCCCGTCACGCTGTACCACGGTTCCCGGGACGACGTCGTCCCCCCCGACGCCGTCAAGGCCATCGCCCAAGAGGTCTTCACCCGCCTCGACTACCGCCGGGTGGACGACGACCACCCCTTGCGCGAAACCTTCCCCACGCTGGACTGGGATACGCTGCTTCGCCCTTGATTTATTTGCTTGACAAGCCTCCCCCGATCCCCTAATATGCCGTCCTTATTAGGCAAATTGAAGACCGGCCGCGAGAGGAGACCCTGCGGCGTCATGCCCACCCGGAAGGAAATCCATGTACTCCAAGAAAGTCGTCATCCGCTATACCGCTGACATCGTTGAGGAACCACTCATCTATCAACTCGTCAAACGGTACGACCTCGTTTTCAACATCCTGAAGGCCCGTATCTTTCCCCGCCGGGAAGGCGTCATCGTCCTGGAGCTCACGGGCACCCGGGAAAATTTCGATCTGGGGATCCGTTTCCTGAAGGAAAAGGGGTTGAAGGTCGAACCCCTGTCCAAGAGCGTCAGCCAGAATCCGGAGAAGTGCGTCCACTGCGGCGCCTGCACGGGGTTCTGTCCAACCAGCGCCCTGTACCTCGACCGCACCACCATGAAGGTCCTCTTCGAGCCGGAGAAATGCAACGGGTGCGAGCTGTGCGTGTCCGCCTGTCCCTCCCGGGCGATGGAGGTCAATCTCTTTTAGGGATCATTTACGCTCCAGGGGCGGCGGTTGCCGCGGCGTCCCCTTGAGTTTGTCGAGGGTCTGGGAGAGTTCCTTCCCCTTGCCGTAGATTTCCCGGCCCGTCCGATAGGCGCCCTTCCCCTTTTCCACCGCGTGCTCCGTCTTGGTCTTGGCACCCTGCAGGGTCTGCTTCATCTTCTGGGGCATGGTGGCCGGATCCTGGAAATAGTAGTAGCCGGCCAGACCGAAGAGGACGAGAACCACGAGCAGGGCCAGCTTGACGAGTTTCTTCAGCATGAAATAGAGGATCAGGAGGGCGCCGAAGATCGCCACCAGAATGCCGACCGGGGTCGAAAGGTAGTGAAAAACCTGTTCCATGATCATCCCTCCTGAGTATGGCCGGGGATTTTAACGGAATCCGCAGACAAAATCCAGTACTCCTTTCGATCCGGAAAGGACCGCGGTCGCCGGGTTAAGGCCTTGACAAAAGCGGAGCGGCTCTTTAGAGTTTGAAGCCGACCCGCGGCAGGCGCGGATCCCGACCGGGCAAGGCGGGGCGATTCCGCGGCCTGCCGATTCCGGCCCGGGGTCCCGGCCGGCAGGATGCACCGTCGAATCGGAAGGAATCCATCGCGGAATGAGGATCTCCGTCGTCACCCTCGGGTGCAAGGTCAACCAATGCGAATCGGCCGCGCTGACGGAAGCGTTCGCGGCCCGGGGACACACGTCCGTCGGGCCGGACGAGCTGGTCGACATCTGCGTCGTCAACACCTGCACCGTGACCGGCCGGACCGACTACCAGTCCCGGCAGATCATCCGGAAGGTCATCCGTGAGCATCCGGACGCCACCGTCATCGTCACGGGCTGCTACGCCCAGACCCACCCGGACGCGATCGCGGACATCCCGGGCGTCTCCCTGATCGTCGGGACGGAGGACAAGGAACGCATCCCCGACCTGGTGGAGGAACCCCTTCCGGAAAGACCCGGCCGGTTCGTGGGCGACCCCGCCGGGATCAGGACCTGCAGCGCCCCCCCGCTTGACCGCTTTGCCGGCCACACCCGGGCCTTTCTCAAGATCCAGGACGGCTGCAATGCCTTCTGCAGCTACTGCATCGTCCCTTACGCGAGGGGCCGGAGCCGGAGCCTGCCGGAGGAGGACGTCCTGGAGCGCCTGTGCCGTCTGAGCCGCAACGGCTATCGGGAGGTCGTCCTGACGGGCATCCACCTCGGGGCCTACGGCCAGGATCTGGCGCCGGCCACCGATCTCGCCCGCCTCCTCCGGCGAGCGGAAGCCGACACACCGGTGGAGCGACTCCGCCTCAGCTCCCTCGAACCGCTGGAGGCCGAGGGCGTTGCCGAGACGATCCGCTCCGGCGGCCGGATCTGCCCCCACCTGCACATCCCGCTCCAGAGCGGCGACGACGGCATTCTGGCCGCAATGAACCGGCACTACGACAGCGCCTTCTTTGCCGGTCTGATCCACCGCCTGGTCGAGGCGATCCCCGATCTCGGCGTCGGCGTCGACGTTCTGGCCGGCTTTCCCGGCGAATCGGAGAACGCCTTCCTCCGGACGGTGGCGCTGCTCGAGGCCCTGCCCGTCGCCTATCTCCACGTCTTCCCCTACTCCCGCCGTCCCGGCACGGCGGCGGTGGATCTGCCCGGCCAGGTCCCCGAAGCGGAGAAGAAGAAACGCTGCGAGACGCTGCGGGCGCTGGGTCAGAGAAAGCGCCAGGCCTTCGCGGAGCGCTTTGTCGGCCGGACCCTGTCCGTTCTGATCGAGGACAAGCGCGACCCGGCCACGGGCCTGGAGCGGGGCTTCTCGGAGAACTACATCCCGGTGCTGGTGGAGGGCGGACCGGGCACCGCGGCCCGGCGCATCGTTCCGGTCCGAACCGAACGGGCGTCCGCGGGCCGGTTGTTCGGAAAGGTGTCGCCATGAAGGAGGAGCGCATCCGGGGCCTCAAACGGTGCGAGGAGACGCTCCAGTACCGTTTCCGCGATCTCTCGCTTCTCGATCACGCCCTGACCCATCGCTCCTACGCCAACGAGAACGCGGCCCTGGGAATCAAGGACAACGAGCGTCTGGAATTCCTGGGGGACGCCGTTCTCGAATTGTGCATCAGCGATCTGCTCATGAGGCGCTTCCCGGATCATGCGGAAGGCGACCTCACGAAGCTCCGGGCGGCCGTCGTCAACGAGCGCCCCCTCGCCGAGTTGGCCCTGCGGCTGGACATCGGCGCCCACCTGCTGTTGGGCCGGGGCGAGGCGGCCAGCGGCGGGAGCGCCAAGCCCTCCCTTCTGGCGAACGCCCTGGAGGCCGTGATCGCCGCCGTCTACCTGGACAGCACCTATCTGGAAACCCTGGCCTTCATCGGCCGCCTGTTTTCCGCCGCCATCGCCGAAGGGACGCGGGCCTTGTTCTATCAGGACTTCAAGAGCGCCCTGCAGGAGATCTGCCAGGAGCGCTACCACGCCATTCCCCGTTACACCGTGGAGGCGGCGGAAGGACCGGATCACGACAAGGTCTTCGAGATCCGCGTGGCCGTGGCCGACGTCCTGACCGCCAGCGGCCGGGGCCGGACCAAGAAAGAGGCGGAACAGGAAGCGGCCCGCAAGGCCCTGCTCGCCCTGGAGGCCGCCTGAAGGGTTGCGCATGGACAGGCCCCTGATCATTCCGATCTTCATCCCCTATCAGGGTTGCCCCCGACGCTGCATCTACTGCAACGAACGCATCACCGCCGGCAGCCCCCAGCCGCCTCCGACCGCCACCGCCTTGAAGAAGCAGATTCTCACCGGCCGCCACCGAACGCGGCGTCACCCGCTCCGGGTCGAAATCGCCTTCTACGGCGGCACCTTCACCGGCCTGGACCGGGAGGCCCAGGCGGCCCTGCTCGCCCCCGCCACCGCCTGTCTCCGGGAAGGCCTCGTGCAGGGCATCCGGATCTCCACCCGCCCCGATGAAATCGATGACGACACCGCCCAGTTCCTGCGGAATGCCGGGGTGTGGACGGTCGAAATCGGGGCCCAGTCCCTGGTCGATGAGGTCCTGGAAAAGAGCCGGAGGGGACACACGGTGGCGGACGTGGTCCGGACCGTCGCGCGCCTCAAGACGAAAGGCTTCGCCACGGGGTTGCACCTGATGATCGGCCTGCCGGGAGAGGACGGGGCTGCGTTCGCCGAGACCGTCCGGCGGGCCGTCGCCCTGCAGCCGGACATGGTTCGATTGCACCCCACGCTGGTCTTCCGGGGGACCGAACTGGCGGACCTCTACCGCGCCGGCGCCTACGCGCCCCTGTCCCTGGAAAACACCCTTGCGGCCTGCCGGAATGCCCTCGGGGCCTTCGAAAACGCCGGCATCCCCGTGATCCGCCTCGGCGTGCAGACGACCCCCG
>JALNWL010000056.1 GCA_023230905.1 Syntrophales bacterium | reverse complement strand
GTCCTGGTCTTCCTGCCGGGCTTCCGCGAGATCCGGCTCGCGCGGGAGGCGCTGGTGCATGCCCGGCCGGCGCTCGCCCCGGATATCGCCGTCCTCCACGGCCGCCTGCCCCCGGCGGCGCAGCGGCAGGTGCTGGACCCCCCGGCCGCGGCGGCGCGCCGGATCATCCTGGCCACGAACGTCGCCGAAACCAGCCTCACGATCCCCGGGGTGCGCGCCGTCGTGGATTCCGGCCTGGAGCGCCGGGTCCGCTTTCACCCCCGCACCGGCATGGACCACTGGGAGACCGTGGAGATCAGCGTGGCCTCCGCGCGGCAGCGCCAGGGCCGGGCCGGACGTCTGGGGCCGGGAATCTGCCTGCGCTGGTGGCACTCCGACGCCCCGCGGCGGCCGTTCTCGCCGCCGGAGATCCTGGAGGCGGACCTCGCCCCGCTCCTACTCGAAACGGCCCTCTGGGGGGCGGTCTCCCCGCTCGACCTGACCTGGATCACGCCGCCGCCCGCCGGCGCCCTCCAGCAGGCCGGAACCCTTCTGAAGGCGCTGGGACTGATCGACGGGGCCGGGCGGATCACCGCCTCCGGCCGGCAGGCGGCCGGGCTGGGTCTGCACCCGCGCCTGGCCTGCATGGTCCTGAATGCCCTGGCGCGGGGATGGCTGCCCACGGCCGCCGTGACCGCCGCCCTGCTGGAGGAGGGAGATCCACTGGGCGGGGACGATCCGGATTTCCGCGACCGGCTTGCGGCCTGGGCCGCCCGGGCGCGGGGGGTAAAAAGCGCCTTGCGGCCGGACGTCGCGCAACGGATCGGCCGGGAGGCGGAACGCATCCTGCGGGCGGCGGGTCCCGGGGCCGGCGTCCTCCGCGCGGCGGAGATCGATCCGGACCTCGCCGGTCGCCTCCTGCTGTTCGCCTATCCGGACCGCGCCGCCCAGCGCGTCGGCGGCGGCCACCTGGGCGAGGCCGCCCGATTCGTCCTGGCCACCGGGCGGGGGGCGCGCGTAACCGGTCCCCTCGCGCGGGAGGCGTTCCTCGTCGCGGCGGATCTGGACGGAGGGGAGACGGAGGCGCGGGTCTTTCTGGCCGCCCCGGTGACCCGCGGGGAAATCGAGGGGGGACTCGCCGGGCAGCCGGAGACGGTGCATCTGTTTGCCTGGGAGGGATGGGTGCCCCGCTCCCGCACGGAGGTCCGCGTGGGGCGGATCGTGCTCGTGGAGGCCCGCGGCGCCGCGGCGCCGCCGGAGGCGCTTCGGCAGGCCGCGCGCGAGCGGATCGGCCGGGACGGTCTGGACGGCCGCCCTGGTCGGAGGCGTCCCGGCGCCTGCTCGCCCGCTGCCGCTTCGTGGAGGCCCGCGGCCGCCGGGAGGGGTGGCCCGGCTTTTCGGACACCGCCCTGCTCGCGGAGGTCGAGGGGTGGCTCCTGCCGTTCGGCCGCTGGGACGGCGGCGCGGTCTTTTCGCCGGAGGCGCTGCTGCACGCCCTGGACGGCCGCGTGGGCGGCAAAAACCGGCGCGCCCTCGAGGCGCTCGCCCCCGAATTCCTGGCGCTCCCGTCGGGGACCCGCAGGCGGATCGACTATGAATCCGGCGCCATCCCGGTCGTTGCCGCCCGCCTCCAGGAGTTCTTCGGGTGCCGCGAGACGCCGCGCCTCTGCGGCGAGCCGGTCCTGCTCCACCTGCTCTCCCCGGCCGGGCGCCCCGTGCAGATCACCCGGGACCTCGACGGGTTCTGGGAGCGCGCCTATCCCGCGGTGAAGCGGGAACTGATGGGCCGCTACCCGCGTCACCCCTGGCCGGACGATCCCCGGTCGGCCCCGCCCACGGCGCGGACCAGGCGAAAATGAATGCAGAAACGGCGGGCGGGCATGACCGGACTCGGCTCCCAACGTCCCGCCCGGCGGCGGCGCCGCACGGCGTCGTCAGGCCCGCAGCCGCGCCCGCAGGCGCGTATACCTCGCCTCCGTCCGGTTGTTCCCGATCGCGATGGCCAGCGCCTTTTTCGTCCCGATGAGGACGACTAGTTTCTTCCCCCGGGTGACCCCGGTGTAGAGAAGATTCCGCTGGAGCAGGACGTAGTGCTGCGTCAGGATGGGGATGACCACGGCCGGATACTCGGAGCCCTGGGATTTGTGGATGGAGACCGCGTAGGCGTGTGCAAGCTCGTCCAGCTCCGAGAAGTCGTAAAGGATCTCCCGGCCGTCGATTGAGACCGTCAGTTCCTGCGCCTCCCGGTCGATCCCGGAGATCCGGCCGATGTCCCCGTTGAAGATCTCCTTGTCGTAGTTGTTGGAAATCTGCATCACCTTGTCGCCCGCCCGGAAGAGCCGTCCCATCCGGCTGATGCCTTCCTCGCCGGGGTTGAGCGCCTTCTGGAGTTCCGCGTTCAGGTTGATCCCCCCCACGATCCCGCGGTGCATCGGGGTCAGGACCTGGACGTCGTCGATGGGATCGAGGCCGAAGCGCCGGGGAATCCGCTCCTTCACCAGGGTGATGATCAGCTCGAGCACGCGCCCGGGGTCCTCCTGTTCGATGAAGTAGAAATCGTCGAGCCGCTCCCGGGAAGTCGCCAGCGCGGGCATCTGCCCCGCGTTGATGCGGTGGGCGTTGACGACGATCGAACTCTCGCCGGCCTGGCGGAAGATCTCGTTCAGCTCGATGACCGGGACGACCCCGGCGTCGATGATGTCCTTCAGGACGTTCCCCGCGCCGACGGAGGGGAGTTGGTTGACATCGCCCACGAGGACAAACGTCGACCGGGGCGGCACGGCCTTGAGCAGGTAGTGCATCAGGAGGGTGTCGATCATCGAGGCCTCGTCGATGATGACGAGGTCGCCGTCGAGCGGCGCATCGGCGTTGCGCAGAAACCCGCCCGTCTGGAAGCTGTATTCGAGGAGGCGGTGGATCGTTTTGGCCTCGTGGCCCGTGGCCTCGGTCATCCGCTTCGCGGCCCGGCCGGTCGGGGCGGCGAGCAGGATCTTCTTCTTAAGCCCCGCGAAGACGCGGATCATCGCGTTGATGATCGTCGTCTTCCCCGTCCCGGGTCCGCCCGTGACGACCAGGACCTTGTGGCCGGCGACGGCGCGGATCGCCTCGACCTGCTTTTCGGCCAGGACGATGCCGAGCTTCGCCTCGAGCCAGGGGATCGCCTTCTCCGCATCGATCTCCCGCACGGTCCGCGGCGTCTCGACCAGGGTCCGGAGGTGGCGGGCAAGCAGGGTCTCGGCGAGGAAATACCCGGCCAGGTAGACCGCCTGGTCGTTTTCCCGGGCGTCCGCCGGATCGGGGTCCGGGGCCTCCAGGATGATCCGCCTGTCCGCGGCGAGGCGCGCCAGCGCCCGGTCGAGGATCTCCCGGTCGATTGCGAGCATCTCGCGGCACCGCTCGATCAGGGGCTCGCGGGGGTAGTAGACGTGGCCCTCTTCGGTCAGGACGTGCAGGACGTAGAAGAGCCCCGCCTCCGCGCGGAATTCGGAGTCCCGGGCGAAGCCGAGCTTCTCCGCGATCCGATCGGCGGTGAGGAAACCGATCCCGAAGACATCCGTCGCCAGGCGGTACGGGTTCTCCCGGACAACGGCGATCGCGTCGTTCCCGTAGTGCCTGAAGATCCGGGCGGCGTAACCGGCCCCAACCCCGTGGTCCTGCAGGAAGATCATGATGGCGCGGATTTCCTTCTGCTCGTCCCACGCCTTCCGGATCATCGCGATCCGCTTGGGGCCGATCCCCTCGATCTCGGCCAGCCGGCCGATCGCGGTTTCGATGACGTGGAGGGTCTCGCCCTTGAACCGCCGGACGATCCGTTTGGCCATGACCGGGCCGATCCCCCGGATCAGTCCCGAGCCCAGGTACTTCTCGAGCCCGGACCCCGTGGCGGGAACGCCGCTTTCGCAGGAGACGATCCGGAACTGCTCCCCGTACTTCGGGTGGCGGCCCCACTCGCCCCGCATCGAGAGGACCTCGCCCGGGGTCGGATTGACGATGTGCCCGATGACGGTGACGAGGTCCTTGCGGCCGGGGACCTTGACCCGGGCAACGGTATAGCCGTTTTCCTCGTTGGCGTAGGTGATCCGTTCGATCTGTCCGCGGAGTTCCGCCAAGGGTTCATTCGCCATGGGCCATCCCTTCCGGTCCCGGGTGGGCGTCGACCGGCGTCCGGCGCGCGCAGCGCCACTTTAGGCCACTCCCGGAGCGAATGCAAAGGGTTTCACGCCCCGGCGTCACCGCTCACCCCTTCGTCCGGATCGGCCGGCGCCGCTGTCAAGCGGCGTCCCCGCGTGCCTCCCGGCGGAGCAGTTTCTTGTCCAGCTTCCCGACGGGGGTGAGCGGCAGCTCCTTCCTGAATTCCACCGTCTTCGGCACTTCGTAGGGGGCAAGCTTCGCCCTGGCGAATGCGAGGATGTCTTCCATCAAGGCCGCCTCGTCCCCCTCAAAGGCATGCCCCGGGTCCCGCTGGACAAACGCCTTGACGAGCTCCGATCCGGGCCGTTCCGGATTGGGGATGCCGATCAGGGCCACGCTCGCGATCGCCGGGTGCTCCGCCAGGATCGCCTCGACCTTGACCGAAAAGACCTTGAAGCCGCTGACGATGATCATGTCCTTGGTCCGGTCGACGACCCGGAGGTAGCCTTCCTCGTCCTGGACGACGACATCGCCGGTGTGCAGGTAGCCGTCGGCGTCGATCACGTTGCGGGTCTCCTCCGGTTTGCCGTAATAACCGACCATCACCTGCGGGCCCTTCACGCACATTTCCCCCGGCTCGCCGACCGCGACCTCCCGGCCCGTTTCCGGATCGAGCAGCCGGATGTCCGTATTCAACAGGGGCAGGCCGATCGTCCCCAGCTTTTTCTTGCCCTTCACCGGATTCGACACGATGAGCGGCGACGTTTCGGACATGCCGTAATTCTCCAGCAGCTTCCCCTTGCCGACGATCTTTTCAAACTCCCTCTGGGCCTCTTCAGGGAAGGGGGAGGCCGAAGAGATGCACGTTTCCACATGCGAATGGTCCATCTGCCGGAACTTCGGATTCGCCATGAGCAGTTGATACAGCGCCGGCACATTCACCAGGAGCGAGGGTTTGTACTTTTCCAGCTCGGCGCAGATGTGTTCCGTATCGCGGGGGTTGGGAATGAGAATCTGCAGCCCGCCCAGATAGATGCCGTTGGCGTTCACGAAGATGCCGGCGATGTGGAAGAAGGGGAACCCGCAGAGCGCCGTCACCTCGCCCTCCTTCCAGCCCAGCCAGGTCTGGTAGATGAGGAGGTCGGCGACGCAATTCCGATGGCTGAGCATCGCCCCCTTGGGCATGCCGGTCGTCCCGCCGGTGTACTGCAGATAGGCGATGTCGTCCGGCGTGATCTCGACTCCCGGCTCGTCCGTTGAGTATTTCCCCCCTTCCAGGATTTCCTCGAAGGGGGACACCGTCCGTCCCGCGATCGGCGTGACCTTGCCCTCCAGACCCGGGAGGAAACTCCCCGCCCTGGCCGTGACGATCAAACGCAGGGCCTCGAGCTGGGCCGTGAGCTCCGGCACCTTGTCGGCGAAGGTGATGTCCAGGGTCACGAAGCCTTTGGCGTTGCTGTCGCGGAGCTGATAGGCCACCTGCGCCGTCGTCAGGAGCGGCGAGACGCCCGAGACGACGCACCCCGCCTTGAGCGTCCCCAGCCAGGCGAAGAGATATTCGGGCATGTTGGGCAGGCTGATCCCCACGACGTCGCCCTTCTGAAATCCCTCGGTCAAAAGCATGTGGGCGAAGCGGTTGGCCGCGCGGTCGAGCTCGGCGTAGCTGACTTGCCGGCCGAAATACGCACAGGCCGGTTTCTCGGGAAATTTCCTGAAGATGGGGCGAACCAGCTCGGTATAGGTCGTTTCGAACCGGGCCGGATCGAGGTCCGTCAGCCCTTCATCCCAGTGCTTCTTCCAGAATCGCTCTGCCTTCATGCGCCCCCCCTTCACGTTGTGGATCGCGAAGCGACCCGTTGGGAAACAAGATTGAACGACCCGGGCGGATATGCTTCCGGATGCGGCGCCCCCTCTCTCAGGCCCCCTTTTGCCGGGTGATTTCCTCGTCGCGCAGGGCGCGGCGCAGGATTTTCCCCACGCTCGTCTGGGGCAATTCCGTCCGGAATTCGACGGATTTCGGAACCTTGTAGGCCGCGAGCTTCTCCCGGCAGAACGCCACGATCTCTTCCTCGGTCGCGGTCTGGCCCGCCTTCAGCACGACGAAGGCCTTGACCGTTTCGCCCCGGTACGCATCGGGGATCCCGACGACGCAGGCCGCCTGCACCTTGGGGTGCTCGTAGAGGATCTCGTCCACCTCGCGGGGGTAGATGTTGTAGCCGCCCGCGATGATCACGTCCTTCTTCCGGTCCACGATGAAGAGGTACCCCTCGTCGTCGAGGTAACCGATGTCTCCCGTGGCCAGCCAGCCGTCCCGGATCGAAGCGGTCGCCTCCGGATCGTTGTAGTATCCCCGGGTCACCTGGGGACCCTTGATCAGGATCTCGCCGGTTTCGCCCAGCTTCAAATCCCGGGTGCCGGTATCGAGATCGACGATGCGGCAGTCCGTCTCCGGCACGGGAACGCCCACGCTGCCCAGCTTCGTCTTCCCGCGCCAGGGATTGAACGTCGCCAGCGCCGAGGTCTCCGTCAGACCGTAGAGCTCCACGATGGTCGAGCCGGTCGCCTCCTCCCACACGCGGATGGTCTCCAGGGCCACCGGTGCTGCGCCGGAGAGGCACCCCTTGATGAAGTCGAGCTTGGCCGACTTGAATTTCGGGTTGTTCAGGAGGCCCACGAACATCGTGGGAACCCCGCCGAACAGACCGGGCCGGTATTTCAGGGTCAGCGCGATGATCACGTCCGGCGTGGGACGGGGCACGAGCACGGCGGTCCAGCCCCGGTAGATGGCGTTGTTCATGATGTCCGTGTAGCCGGCGACGTGGAAAAACGGCAGCACGGCGAGCAGCCGTTCCGTCCCGTCCTCGGCGTCGAAGATCCATTCCTTGAACTGCTGCACGACCGTGCTGGAGTTCGCATGGCTGATCACGACCGCCTTGGACACCCCGGTCGTCCCCCCGGTGAAGATGAAGGCCGCCGGATCGTCGAAGGCCACCCGGGTTTCCGGCGGCGTCCCGCCCCCCTCCAGGAGGGCGCGGAACTCGTAGACGCCTTCCTGCGGCGAAACGTCCATGTGCAGGGCGTAAAGCTCCTGAACGAAGGGGTCGTTTCCGGGATCGGGAAGGTACTCCCGGATGTGGCAGGCGACGACCGCCTCGAGGCGCGTCCTGTCTTTCAGGGAAAGAACCCGCGGCACCAAAAAATCAAGGCAGACGGCCATGCGGGCCTCGGATTGGCGGAGGTTATGCTCCAGTTCGGTCTCCGTATACAGGGGATTGTTCATCACCGCCACGGCCCCCAGACGGAACAGGGCGTAGGTGGCGATGACCATCTGCGGCATGTTCGCCAGGATGAGCGCGACCTTGTCCCCCTTCCGGATCCCGAGACCGGCCAGGGCACCGGCAAACCGGTCCACATTCGCATGAAGCTGACGGTAGGTGATTTCGGTCCCCATCATGATCAGGGCGACCTGTTCCGGGTATCGTGCGGCCGTCCGCGCAAGGATTTCGTACAGGGTGATCCGCTCGATATCGAGCGTCGGTGAAACGCCGGCGACATAGGCCTTGTGCCAGATCCTCTCCTCCATGGGGTGTTTCCCTCCTTCTTTATTTGATGGGCGTGCGGACGGGGCGCGTTTCCTCCTCCGTTTTTTCAGGTATCGTTCGACGGCGTGTTCGCCACAGGTCTGCCGTCCGCGGCCGTCGCAGCGATGACGAGGCGCTCGGCCAGCTCCAGGGTCGGCTTCAGGAAGGGGCTCTCGCCCTTTCCCCCGCCCTTGCTGTCCTCCAGCTGGATGACGCCCACGAAGAGCGCCCAGACCACGTCGTTGAACGGGTGGACGTCCATCCGGCGGAGGAGCCCCTGGTCCATGGCGGCGCTCAGGATGCGCCTCCCCTGTTCGAACGTGAGGCGCGCCTTGGCCACGAACTCCCGCCGGACGTCTTCGTCGAGCACGCCCACCATGCCGGAGTGCTGGAAGAGCTGAAGGATCCGGAAGGCCTCGGGGTCGGTCCAGTAGACACCGTACAGGGCCTGGAAGGTGTCGTGAAGCAGCGCCGCGCCGGTCGGGTAGCCGCCCGACATCAGATGGCGCTCGATCCGTTCCAGGGCCTGCTCGGTTTTTTCCGAGGCGGGGGCCAGAAGCGAGAAGAAAAGGTCGTCTTTCGATTTGAAGTATTGATAGATGGTGGGCTTGCTGACGCGCACCTCGAGGGCGACGTCGTTCATCGTCATCTTCTGATAGCCCTTCTGGAAGAACAGGCGCTTGGCGGCGTCGAGGATGTCGCGGATACGCCGTTCCCGCTCCTGCCGCTTGCGCTCCCGGATGGCTTCGCGATGCGAGTCTGCCTTGCCCATGCCCCGTCCCTTCGGATGACGGACAGCCGACGCCCTACCGTTGGTAAAAAATATACTCCCGGTATCGTCCTGTCAAGCGTTTTCCGATCCCCTGCCGGCGCGCGGCGAGCCCGGCGAGGAAAAACGGAGGTGCGTTTGCCCCGCGTTTTGTCGTTGGTTCAGGCGGCGCGGCGTGGTATAGTGCAGTCGTCCGTCCATGGAAATCCGCCTGCAAAAAAGAAGTCGTCGCGCCGTTGTCGACGAAGCGCCCCGAACCCGTTGAATCAGGAGGGAGACATGATCGAGAATCTGAGTCGCGAACAGTTGGCGGCCATTCTGGACGCCCTGCCCATCGAGTTCATCTTCATCGACACCCAGGAGAAGCTCCTGTACGCGAACAAGGGCGAAAGGCGGTCTCGGCCGGCGCCCACCGACGTCGTCGGCAAGGACATCCGCGGCTGCCACCAGCCGGCGAGCCTTCCCCTCGTGGAGCGGTTCGTCGACAACCTCAAGAGCGGCCGGAAAGACGAAGAGGAATTCTGGCTGCTCTTTCCCGACCGGAAGATCCTGAACCGTTTCCTCGCCGTCCGGGACAAGGCGGGCCGGTATCTCGGGATGATCGAGTATCTCCTCGATTTCAAGGCCCTGGAGGACCTGGCGGAGGACAGGAAGGGCGCCCACGCGCGCGACTACTCCACCCCGCCGCCGAGCGGCATCCCGGTGACCTGAGCGTTCGTGACGGCGGGAGCGGAGTCATCCAAAACCTCAGCCCCCGGACTCATACGCCGGACGGATGATTCCCGAAGTGGGGGAGGAATCTCCGCCGGGCAGACGAGGGGATCGACCAGACAACAAAACCTGGAGGAGGGACACATGATGGAGAAGACGGCACTGGCGAAGCAGGGCATCCGGTCCAACGACACGGGCCGGCCGGCCTACGATCTCGTGATCATCGGCGCCGGGATCAGCGGGTTGTCGACGGGGCTCATGTGGCTCAAGAACACGCAGGGCAAGAAGACCCTGATCGTCGAGAAGAACCCCTACCCGGGGGGTTACGTCACGGCCTACGAGCGGAACGGCTACGTGTTCGAAACGACGCAGCTCTTTCCGGACATCGTGAACATCCTCGACTACCTTGGCCTGGAGGTCCCGCTCAAGCCCTTTCCCGGGACCTTCATGCGACGCCTCGTCGTCCACGGCAACGGGGTGACGGAGTACCGAATCCCCGCCGGCGTCGAAAACTTCACGGTGTACCTCTGCGAACAATTTCCGGGGGACGCCGCCAAGATCCGGAAACTGATGGCCTATTCCGTGGAGATGTTCGCCCAGGTCCGGAAACTCAAGGCCCTGCCGACCCTCGGGGACATGCTCACCACCCCCTTCGCGGCACCGAAGGTGGTCGCCAATCTGAACCGCACGTACGCCGGCCTGCTCGACCGCTTCCGCATCACCGACGACCGGCTGCGGGAAGTTCTGGAAACCTTCAGCTCCTTCTCCGGCGTGCCGTCCGCCCGGGCTTCCGCCATTCTCACCGCCGGGGCGATGCTGTCCTCCATGGCCCGCTGCTACCGGCCGTACGGATTCTTCGACACCTTTCCCGCGGCGATGGCCCGGCGCTTTCAGGAACTGGGTGGGGAGATCCGGCTGCGGGCCGAGGTGGAGCGGATCGTCGTGGAAAACGGACGGGTCGCCGGGGTTCGGGTCAAGGGAGACGAACCGGTGATCCGGGCGGAGCGGGTCGTCACGACGGTGGACCCGATGGTGGCCATGCGCCGCCTCGTGGGGGAGGAACACCTGCCCCCCAAGTATCTCGACCGTCTGAAGGGGATCGTCATGTCCCCTTCATCGCTCAATGTGGCTCTGGGCCTCGACGACGGCATCGACCTGGCCCGCCTCGATCTCGACTATCCCTACAACGTCGTTTCGACGGGACGGGGCACGACGGAACGGCTCTTCGACGCCTTTCTCGAGGGCGGCAACGCCTTCTCCCCGGAATGTTTCCACATGGCCGTCATCTGTCCCTCGCTCACCACGGGCGCAAAGAACACCGTAACGCTCCGCGGCGTTCCCTTCGGGATCGGCGACTGGCTGTCGTGGCGGCAGAAAGACCCGGGCCGCTACCAGGCGGAGAAGGAGCGGTGGGCGGAGTTCTTCATCGGCATCGCGGAGAAGTACTTCATCCCCGACCTGAGCCGACACATCGTGGTCAAGGATATCGCCACCCCGGCGACGTACGCCCGCTACTCCGGGTCGCCCACGGGCAGCATCTACGACATGGCGGCGCTCGTCACGCAGTTCGGGCCGAAGCGCCTGCCCATGAAGACGCCGGTGGCGAACCTCTACCAGCCCAAGTTCGCCCACGGCCTGTACGGCGGGATGATGAACGGGGTGCAGGTGGTCGATCTGATGCTCGACCGGGCGTTCAATGGCGGCAACTCCCTGTTCAACCCGCAGGGACGTCCGGCCGCCTGATGCCCGTGGCGGAAGGCGCGGGCTTCGGCAGGAGGTACAGCAGGCCCGGGAGGAGCACGATCATGATCGGCCGGTCGGCGTTCCGGAACCGGGCCCGGGCGATCACCCTGCCGCCGGGTCCGAAGGCCGGGTCGACCGCTCCAGCCTCAGCGTGACCCGGTTCGCGCTGTCCGGGCAGGGCACCTCGATCGTGTTCCCCTCCCACCAGGGAAGACTCCCGCCGAACTGGAAGGTGGACAGGGCGGGAAAGAGGTCGTGATAGAAGAATCCGCATAACCCGCCGGGATTGTGGCAACTGATCTCGAACGTGTCCCCCGTTCGATGGCCGGCGCTGCACTCCCCTCTTACGTCCGTAACGGTGGCGACGATGCGATAACCAATCCCCGAATCCGTGGCCATACCCGCAACCTCCTTATGGGATCATTCCCACTGAAAAGGCCAGCATGAACTGGGCCGCATAATACATCGGCAGACCCGCATACCGGTTGGAAATGCTTTTTTTCACAAACCGGTGCCTGGCCACAAACAGGTCTGAAACATAGAAGAAGATCGACCCGGTCATGACAAGGGCCCGGGCTTGAACGCAGTAGTCCGGGCGGACGGCCAGGGAGGCCGCTCCCACAATCATGAGGGAGATGATGGCAACATAGGCGATCACGGGACCCCTCATGGAACCGAGGTGCGGGCGCAGCCTGACGAAGACGTATGAGGAGATGATCGAAACCGCCGCGACGGACCCCCATGTCCCGGCGTTGATCCCGGCGGCGATGAAAAACGCCACGATGTAGGCCAGATGTCCCGTGAGGAAAAACGCAAGTCCGGCGGTAAATACCCTGCGGTTAAAGAAGAATGCCAGACAGATGTCGCCGGCGAAGCAGAAGGCAAGACCTGTCAGGATGAGATAAAAATAGGGCCCCGCATGATGGGGCTGGGCCAGGGCCGTTGCGATGAACAGTCCCGACAGAAGCGGTTTCGTCAGGAGGATGCCCTTCAGGCTTTCTTTTTTTTCCGCCAAAAGAAGGCCCCCCAGAAGAACAACGGCGAACCCCAGGATAATGATGATTGCCATGGTTTTCCCTCCATCGGTCCCGCGTCGCCCGTTGGGTGACCGGCGCGGTGCTTCCCCCTTGCGTCCGTGACGGTGGCGACGATGTTAACCGATCCCCGGATCCGTGACCGCACCCATCCCCACCCTGGATCGGCGCGGCCTTTCGGAGGATGCGCCGGACGCCCGGGTGCGCTCACCGGATCCCTTTCCCCGTGGACCGGTCGGTTCATTCGGGGTCCTGGAACTGGGGCGCCCGTTTGGCGAAGTTGGCCGTGATGGCCTCCAATTGATTGGGGGTTGTAATCAGGGTCATCTCCAGCTCGGACTCCATCAACAGTCCCCGGGCCGCATCCCCGTGCCAGACCTCGTTCAGGAGCTTCTTGGCGGCGCGGACGGCGTGCGGGTTCTTGGCGGCGATCTCGCGGGCCAGGTCGATGGCCTCGTCGTAAGGCTTGTCGCAGACCCGGGTGACCAGCCTCAGCTGGGCGGC
>JALNWL010000265.1 GCA_023230905.1 Syntrophales bacterium | reverse complement strand
GGGCGAACGTCGTCGCCGGCGCCGGGTCCGTGAGGTCGTCGGCGGGCACGTACACGCACTGCACGGCCGTGATCGATCCCTTCGTCGTGGACGTGATGCGCTCCTGCAGTTCGCCCAGGTCCGTGGCCAGCGTCGGCTGGTAACCGACGGCGGAGGGCATGCGGCCCAGCAGAGCGGACACTTCGGAACCGGCCTGCGTGAACCGGAAGATGTTGTCGACGAACAGGAGCACGTCCTGCCCTTCCTCATCGCGGAAGTATTCCGCGGCGGCCAGGGCCGTCAGCGACACGCGGGCGCGGGCGCCGGGCGGCTCCGTCATCTGGCCGTAGATCAGGGCGGCCTGCTTGATGACGCCGGACTGCTTCATTTCGAGGTACAGGTCGTTGCCTTCACGGGTCCGCTCGCCCACGCCGGCGAAAACGGAGATGCCGCCGTGGTGCATGGCGATGTTATGGATCATCTCCATCATGACGACGGTCTTGCCGACGCCGGCGCCGCCGAACATCCCCATCTTGCCGCCCCGGGGGAACGGCACGAGGAGGTCGATGACCTTGACGCCCGTTTCCAGGACGTGCACGGAGGTGTCCTGCTCCAGGAAGGAGGGCGCCTCGCGATGGATCGGCGCCGTGTGCTTCACGTCGATCGGGCCCAGGCCGTCCACGGGCCGGCCGACCACGTTGAGGATCCGGCCGAGGCACTCGGGACCGACCGGCACGGTGATGGGCATCCCCATGTCCTTCGCCGGCATGCCCCGGACGAGACCGTCCGTGATGTCCATGGCGATGCAGCGGACCACGTTGTCGCCCAGATGCTGCGCCACCTCGACGATCAGGTTGTCCGGCTCGTCGTTGATCGCGGCGTTCGTGATCGTGATGCCGTTCATGATGCTGGGCAGCTTTCCCTCCTCGAACGCCACATCCACTACCGGTCCGATGACCTGCACGATTTTACCTATATTCATAATCATCTCCTTCGCTGATCTGTCTTCGCGTATTTTCGCCTCGTGTCCGTCCCCGCTTTAGCCTTTGGCGAGGGCCTCCGTGCCGCCGACAATATCCATCAGTTCCGCCGTAATCGCCGACTGTCTCGCCTTGTTGTACTGCAGCGTCAAGCTCTGGATCAGCTCGTCGCAGTTCCGGGTCGCGTTGTCCATGGCCGCCATCCGCGCGCCGTTCTCGCCGGCCGACGTCTCCAGGAGCGCCCGGAACAGAAGCACGTGCACGTACATCGGCAGCAGCTTGTCGAGGAGGACCTCGTCGGAGGGCTCATAGATGTACTCCACCCGCTTTTCCGGGTCGATGTCCTCTTCCTGTCCGATGCTGGGCAGGGGGAAGAGGCGCAAGACGACCGGCTTCTGGGTGGAGACGCTGGCGAACTCGTTGTAGATCAGGTATAGCTCGTCGTACTCCTCGCCGATGAAGGGCGGGATCACGTCGTTGCTGATCTTGACCGCCAGGCTCATGTCGAACTTGCCGAACACGTCCGTCCGCTCGTTCATGGTGGCGGCCTTCTTCCGAAAATAGTCGCGCCCCTTGCGCCCGACGGGAACCAGGGTCACGTCCTTCCCCTGGGCCAGCTTGTCCTTCAGGAAGCGCTCCGTCGCCTTGATCAGGTTGGTGTTGAATCCGCCGCAGAGCCCGCGGTCCGAGGTCATGCAGATGACGCGGATCTTCTTGGGATCCCGGACGGACAGCAGGGGATGGTTTTTCGCGTCCACCCGGAGCGCCAGGCTGTTCAGCACGTCCATGAACTTCCCGGCGTAGGGACGGAAGCTCTCCATCCGGTTCTGCGCCGACTTGAATTTCGACGCCGCCACCATGTTCATGGCCTTGGTGATCTGCTTCGTCTTGTGGACGGCGCCTATTTTTCTTTTAATGTCCTTCAGTGCGGCCATTAAAACGTCTCCCTCTTACGGTCTCGGTTCAATCACGCTCGCGACGAACGCTTTTTTCATGCATTATTCCGCAACGAACACGGTATCGAACTCGGTCAGGACGTCCTTCATCTTCTTTTCGAGATCCGGGCTGATGACCTGCTTCTCGTCGATCTCCTTGAGGACCTCCGGGTACTTGCTCTTGACGAACGACAGGAGCTGCGGCTCGTACTCGCCGAGCTTGTCGACGCCGTACTTGTCCAGGAACCCGCGCGTGCCGGAGAACAGGACCGTGACCTCCTCGCCGAGGGACATGGGCTGGAACTGGGGCTGCTTGAGCAGCTCGACGAGCCGGACGCCTCGGTCCAGCTGGGCCTGGGTCGCCTTGTCCAGGTCGCTCCCGAACTGGGCGAAGGCCGCCAGTTCTCGGAACTGGGCCAGGTCGAGCTTCAGCGTTCCGGCGACCTGCTTCATCGCCTTCACCTGCGCGGCGCCGCCGACCCGGGACACGGAAAGACCGACGTTGATCGCGGGACGGACGCCGGAGTAGAACAGGCCCGGCTCCAGGTAGACCTGGCCGTCGGTGATGGAGATCACGTTGGTCGGGATGTAGGCGGACACGTCGCCGGCCTGGGTTTCGATGATGGGCAGGGCCGTCAGGGATCCGCCGCCCAGTTCCTCGCTCACGCGGGCCGCCCGCTCGAGCAGCCGGGAGTGG
>JALNWL010000264.1 GCA_023230905.1 Syntrophales bacterium | reverse complement strand
CTACATCATGTTCACCTCCGGAACGACCGGACTGCCCAAGTGCATGGTCCAGAGCGCGGGCGGCATCCTCGTGCACCACATGAAGGAACTCATTCTCCACACGAACCTGACGCGCGAGGACACGATCTTCTACTTCACGACCTGCGGCTGGATGATGTGGAACTGGCTGGTCAGCTCGCTCGCCGTGGGCGCCCGTCTGCTCCTGTTCGACGGCAACCCCTTCCACCCGGCCCCCGGCGTCCTCTGGAAGACCGCTCAGGAAGAGAAGATCTCCGTGTTCGGGACGAGCGCGGGCTACATCGCCGCCCTGATGAACGAGGGCGTGAAACCGGGCAAGGAGTACGACCTGTCCTCCGTGAAGTCCCTCCTGTCCACGGGATCCCCCCTGTCCGAAGAGGGATTTGAATTCATCTATCGCGAGATCAAGGAAGACCTCCAGCTTTCCTCGATCTCCGGCGGCTCGGACATCAACGGCTGCTTCGCCTTGGGCAACCCGATGGGGCCGGTCTATTCCGGCGAGCTGCAGTGCCGCGGCCTCGGCATGAAGGTCGAGACCTTCGACGACAACGGCAAGTCGGTCATCAATGAGCAGGGCGAGCTGGTCTGCACGGCCTCCGAACCCTCCATGCCGATCTACTTCTGGAACGATGCCGACGGCAGCAAGTACCATGCGGCCTACTTCGATGTGTATCCCGGCGTCTGGCGGCACGGCGATTACGCCCTGATCAACGAGCGCGGCGGCATGGTCATCTACGGCCGCTCCGACGCCACGCTGAACCCGGGCGGCGTCCGGATAGGCACCGCCGAGATCTACCGCCAGGTGGAAAATATGGAGGAGGTTGCGGACAGCATCGTCGTCGGACAGAACTGGAAGAACGACGTCCGCGTCATCCTTTTCGTCAAGATGGCCCCCGGCAAGGAGCTGACCGACGACCTGAAGAAGCGGATCAACACGGCCATCCGGGCCAACGCCTCGCCGCGTCACGTGCCAGCCAAAATCCTCGCCGTGCCCGACATCCCCTACACGCTCAACATGAAAAAGGTGGAACTGTCGGTGAAGAAGGTCATTGAAGGGAAGGAAGTCCAGAACAAGGACGCCCTGAAGAATCCGGAGATCCTCGATTTCTACGCGAACATCAAGGAATTGAAGGAAGACTGATCATTCGGGCCGCCGGGTTCGCGCAAACGAATCCGGCGATTTCCGGGACAGACGGTCATCTCGTCCGTATTAAGGAAGGGCCGCATTCCTCACCGAATGCGGCCCTTTTCGTCGGAGCCCCGGGAAGCGCGCCGCCCGTTCTCGAGGGTGGATGCCCCCTCGGTAAGGCGTGCCCGCTCGCAGCGACGGAGCTGCCTGTACACCGCCCGGGCGATCCGGCACGCTTCCGGGCGAGCCGGTCGAATCCCGGCGGAACATCGATCGGTTGCGCGAATCCAGCGACGGGTTGGCGCGACGGAGGTCCGCGACGCTGCGGGGGCAGGGGTTCGTCGCGGCGAAGGCGGCTTACTCGGAGAGGATGTCGAACTCGTCCCGCTGCGTGACGAGCTTGTCGCCCACGGACGTGCCGCAATACGCGCAGGTGTAGTCGTACTTGTCGCCGTTCGTCAGGACCAGCAACAGGCGTTTCCGGACCGGCACCGCACGCCGGCAGACCGGGCAGTACAGCTCGGTCGCGTCGAAATCCCGGTAGGTTTCCCTCTGACTCATAATCCCTCAATCCATCCGCATTTTGACGGGAACGCGATCACGGCCGCCCACCATGACGGTGCGGCCTGGGTCGTGTCTTTCCCGTTTCGTCAATTTCATTTCCTTTTTAGCGCGGTTCCCGCGGTCGGGAGCCGCGTCCTTTCAACCGCTTCGTGCATGCCCGTGCGCCGATGATTTGGCGGGAAGGCGGATGCGCGATCGGGAAACCTCCCTATTCCTTTTCCGGGACGAGCCGGACGTTTTCCAGCCAAACCGTCGCCACGCTGTCCGAGGGGGCCCGGTAGTCTCCCCGGGGGGAGAGCGATCCGCCCGAACCGACCTTCGGGCCGTTCGGGATGCACGAGCGCTTGAACTGGCTGGTCGCGAAGAAGCGCAGGAGGAAAACCTCGAGCCAGCGGCGGATTTCCCCGATCGTGTATTGATGGCGCTTGTGTTCCGGCACATCGGGCCAGAATCCCGCGTTCCTGTCGCGCCAGGCGCAGTAGGCCATGAAGGCGATCTTGGTCGGCCGATAGCCGAAGCGCGTCGTGTAGAAGATGTTGAAATCCTGCAATTCGTAGGGACCGATGACCGATTCCGTCTGCTGGGCGGGCTGCTGGCCGTTCCGGCCGGGGATCAGTTCCGGGCTGATTTCCGTCTCCAGGATGTCGAGCAGGGTCTCCGAGGTTTCCGGCGAAAACTGTTCCGACTGGGCCACCCAGCGGATCAGGTGCTGGATCAGGGTTTTCGGGACGCTGGCGTTGACGTTGTAGTGGGACATGTGATCGCCCACGCCGTATGTACACCAGCCGAGGGCCAGTTCGCTCAGATCGCCCGTGCCCACGACGAGCCCCTGGCGCATGTTCGCGATCCGGAACAGGTGCGACGTCCGCTCCCCGGCCTGGATGTTCTCGAAGGT
>JALNWL010000263.1 GCA_023230905.1 Syntrophales bacterium | reverse complement strand
GAGGCAAAGGGCGTGCCGTCCCCGCAGGCTGTTCTTGTAACACATCGATATCAAATTGTAATTATATCATTGCATGCATTCCGGCAGGGCCGCGGAAAAAGGGCAATCTGGTCTAGAAGTATCAACATCGCCCCCGGCAACCGCCAACAAAATATCCGGCTGGGGTTGGACTCCGCGTTTTCTTTTTCTTTCAGGTGCTCGAGCTCAAGGACCCCGAGTTCAAAAGGCATTACGACGACGAATGGCAAGAGTTGAAACGGGCCGTCAAGATCGCGGCCCTGTGCGCTGCATCATTTGGATCAAGGAGGTCCTGACGGCATCGAAGGGTACCCTTCTTGAAAGGAGGCAGCAATATCGAAGGGACCGTCGTGGTCGATTCAAAATACGGCGGGTCCTGTTGGTCAGGGATTTTCCCTCGGGTAAAACCCGTAGAGCCAAAACCCCCTTGACTTGCCGGGACGCTTTTCCTATCCTTTAGCGCAGTGCCCGAACACCGCACCATTTTTCCCCGGCGGGAGGGCCCGGGGTGAGGGGAAGGGTGTACCGATGTACAGCGCCGCACTCATCAACGATCCTTTCGGAGATCCCGGGGTTTACGTGGAGTGCAAGTACCGCCGTGCGTCCCTCCTGTTCGATCTCGGCGACCTGCACCGCCTGCCGCCGCGCAAGCTCCTGAAGATCGACTACATCTTCGTGTCGCACACCCACATGGACCACTTCATCGGGTTCGACCACCTGCTCCGGCTGTGTCTGGGACGCGACAAGCACCTGCACCTCTTCGGGCCGTCGGGGTTTCTCGACCGCCTCGAGCACAAGCTGGCGGCCTACACCTGGAACCTCGTCGAAAATTACACGAACGATTTTGCCATCATCGCGACGGAGATCCATCCGCGGGGCCGGACCGTCCGGCGCTACGACTGCCGAACGGCCTTCCGCCCCGAGCCACTGGAGGCGGGCCCTGCCGTTGACGGCGTGCTGGTCGAGACGCGCTTCTTCACCGTGAGCGGCGTCTTCCTCGACCATCGCATCCCCTGCCTGGCCTTCCGCTTTGAGGAGCGGCGGCGCTTCAACATCCTGAAGACGGTCCTGGCGGAGATGGGCCTGCCCACGGGCGCCTGGCTGATGACCCTGAAGGAGCACCTCGTCAGCGGCGACCCGGACGAGACGCCCGTCCGGATCCGCTCCCGGGATCCCCAGGGGCGGATCGAGGAGACGTGGCGGCCCTTGGGCGAGCTCAAGGCGGCCGTCAAGGTGAGCCCGGGCTTCAAGATCGGCTACGTCACGGATGCGGCCTACAGTCCGGAAAACCGGGCCGCCATCCTGGGGGTGGCCGACCAGGCGGACCTGCTCTTCATCGAGACGACGTTTCTCGACGAGGATGCGGAAACGGCGGCCCGCAAGTATCATCTGACCGCACGGCAGGCGGGAACGCTGGCAAGGGAAGCGCGGGCGAAACGGCTGCTTCCCTTCCACTTTTCCCCGAAGTACAAGCGCACGCCGGACGCCCTCGCCTCGGAGGCCCGGGCGGCCTTCCGGGGGTGAGCCGCCCGGTGGACGCCGGCCGTTCGCCCCGGCCGCGTGCGGCGGCAACCGCGGTCCGGGAGAAAACCGCGGGGACGGGCCGTTTTTCACGGGGCGCTGGCCGCCCGCGCGGCCGGGGCCGATCCGGAGACGACGCCGATGCTCTATGGCGTGCTGGCCGACATCGTGGTGTTCGCCCACGCCGCCTTTGTTCTGTTCGTGGTGTGCGGCGGCCTGCTCGTCCTTCGCTGGCGGTGGGCGGCCTGGCTCCACCTGCCGGCGGCGGCGTGGGGCGCGCTCGTGGAGGCCGCCGGCTGGATCTGCCCGCTCACGCCCCTGGAGAACCGGCTGCGCCTCCTCGCCGGCCGGGAAACGTATGCGACGGACTTCATCGACCATTACCTGATGCCGGTCCTGTACCCGGCGGCGCTCACGCGGGAATGGCAGATGGGCCTGGGGCTTGCCGTGCTGGTCGTCAACGGCGCGGTCTACGCGTGGGTGTGGCGCCGCTCGCGGCGCGCCCCAGCCGGCCCTTGAGGGCGGGCAGCATTGCACGGATGAATTCGGGGCGGTTTCCGGCGGGGATTGAGGGATCCCGCCGACCCCTGAGGATGGGCGGAAATCTGCGTGCATGAATGGGGACGGTTTCCGGCGAGGCTTGAGACGACCCGCTGACCGCCGGGGGCGGGCGTCATTTTGCATGCAGGAAACAGGGCGGAACAACCGTTCCGCCGGGAGGGCGAGATGAAACGAACCAGGGCGATCCTCGCGCTTTTGCTCCTGCTGACGGCACCCTCCGCTCTGGCCGACGACGCCGAGCGGGCGGCGCGGGAGGCGATGGTCCAGACACAGATCGCGGACCGCGGCATCCGGGATCCGGTCACGCTCGCCGCGATGCGCGCCGTGCCCCGCCACCGCTTCGTCCCGCAGGATCTGACCGCGAGCGCGTACGCGGACCAGCCCCTGCCCATCGGCTACGGCCAGACCATCTCCCAGCCCTATATCGTCGCCGTCATGACGGAGACGCTCCGGCTGAAACCCGGCCACAAGGTCCTCGAGATCGGCGCCGGATCGGGCTACCAGGCGGCCGTGCTTGCCCG
>JALNWL010000055.1 GCA_023230905.1 Syntrophales bacterium | reverse complement strand
CGATGACGTCGAGGACGGGAACCGGCGAGCGGGAGACCACGGCCTCGTGAGCCACGGCCGCCATCGTGTTGCAGGCGATGATGAGCAGCTTAACCTCCCGTTGCAAGAGAAATTCCGTGATCTGGGCGGCGTACAGATTGATCGTCTCCGCCGACTTGACGCCGTAGGGCACCCGGGCCGTATCCCCGAAGTAGATCAGGTTCTCGAAGGGGAGGCGTTCCATCAGGGCCCGGACGACGGTCAGGCCGCCCACGCCGGAATCGAACACCCCGATGGGGTGGCGGGCGTTACCGCCGGGGGTTTCTTTTTTTTGCATGCGTTTCAATCCATCGTGTTTTTGGAGCGGGTCCACGGCCGACTGACGGAGCCGGGGCGGGACGGGCGCGTTCCAGCGGCCGTTGGGTCCGGGATTCTTCACCGTCCGCATTGGGGACCGCGCTCCCCTCGCGCACTTTCCGGCTGCCCGCGTAGAGGTCGTAATGCAACAGCCGGCACTCGATGCCGCCGTTGTAGAAGACGAGCCGTTGCCGGGTGCGCAGCCCGACCTGTTTGGCGAGGCCCGGGTTCCCCGTGAATACGAAGCCCTGGCAGCCCGGGGCCTTGTGCTTGAGAAAGTCGCCGATCGCCCGGTAGGTATCCCCCAGGGCGGCCAGCTCGCCCATCCGCTCCCCGTAGGGGGGATTCAGGATCAGCGTCCCCCGGCCCGGCGGGATCGGGGTGTGCTCGAACGGGCAGACGGTAAACGTGATCGAGCGGTCCACCCCGGCGGCGCGGGCGTTCCGGCGCGCCGCCTCCACGGCCTCCGGGCGGATGTCCGTGGCCACGATCCGTCCCTCCGGTTTGGCGAGCACCTCCAGCCGGGCCGCCTCCCGGAGGGCCTGCCAGGCCGCCGCGCGGTAACCCCGGACGTGCATGAACCCGAAGTTGGACCGCCCCAGGCCGGGCGCGATTCGCCGGGCGATCAGGGTCGCCTCGATGGCGAGCGTGCCGCTCCCGCACATGGGATTGACGAACGGGTCCGTCCCGTTCCATGCCGTGGCCCGGACGAGCGCCGCGGCCAGGGTCTCCTGCAGGGGGGCGTCCAGCGGGATCAGGCGGTAGCCGCGCCGCGAGAGGGGCTCTCCCGAGGTGTCCAGGTAGATCCGGGCGTCCTTCCCGCGCCAGTACAGATGAACGACCGACCGCGTCCGTTCGGGTCCGGAATCGGGCCGCCGGCCCCGGACCTTCTGGATCCGGTCGACGATGGCGTCCTTGCACTTGACGTTGGCGAACTGCGAGTCCCGGATCGTCGGGTGGTCCACCGCCGAGGTGACGCTCACGTAGCCGTCGTCGGGGAGGATGGCCTCCCAGGGGAGGTCGAGCAGTCCCCCGTAGAGTTCCCCGGGCGTCGTGGCCCGAAAGGCCTGGAGGAGAAAGAGCACCCGCTGCGCCGTGCGCAGATGAAGGTTGAGCTTCAGCGTGTCGTCGAACGTTCCGGCCGTCTCGACGGCGGCGTCGGTTTCGGCCCGGACCGGAAATCCCAGGCCCGCCACCTCCGCCGCCAAGCCGGGGGCGGCGCCCCGCGGGCAGGGGATGACGAGCGGGCGTTCCTGCCGCCACAGCTCCATTGCGTCCGGGTTTCGATCCATCGAGCGTTCTCATAGCACAACGCCGCTTAAATGGGAAGCCCGCGTCCTCGCGCGCCGTTGTCTCGGGGCGTGATTCCCATTTTTTTGCGCAGGCGCCCTTTCCCCCGGCCGGGGGAGACCCTGCCCCGGAAACGGCCCGTTTGCCGGCGGGTCATGGGACGGGGGCGCACCCGGATCGATTGACAGGACCGGACGGGACATGGTACGCATGCAAAAAAAAAGAAGGGGGAAGGGATGTCCCGTCAGGACAAGGAAATCAAGGACTTCAAGATCCTCGAAGCCATCATGGCCGCGGCCCCGGTCTGCCGCCTGGCCCTGGCCGAGGACGGCGTGTCCTACATCGTCCCCATGCATTTCGCCTACCGGGATCGCGTCCTGCATTTCCATACGGGCAGGAAGGGCCGGAAGATCGACCTCCTCCGAAAGAACGACCGGGTCTGCTTCGAGATGGACATCCTGGACGAAATCGTCGCGGCCGGCGAGGCCTGCCGCTGGACGACGCGGTATCGCAGCGTCATCGGCTACGGCCGGGCCTGTCTGATCGACGATTCTCCGGAGGTCGAAAAATCCCTGGATCTCCTGATGGAAAAATACGGCGGGGCCGGTCCGTGGACCTATGCGGCGCGTTCGCTCCACCAGACCCTCATTCTCCGGGTCGCCATCGCGTCGGTCACGGGGAAATGCGCGCCGCCCCTGTCGCAACGGGACGGCGGGAATGCGGGAGAGCCGGCGCCATGAGATCCGACGCCTTCAGAAATATCTCTCTGCAGCAGCTGGAGGCCCTCGTTTTTCTCGTGCAGGAAGGGAACTTCAGTCGCGCCGCCAGGCGGATGAACCTGTCCCAGCCCTCCCTGACCAAGCACATCCAGAACATGGAGGGCGCCCTGGAGGCGCCGGTCGCGATCCGGGAAAAGTCGGGCGTCACCCTTACGCCCGAGGGGCGGGTCGTCTACGACTACGCCCGCAGGGTCTTCAAGCTGCGCGAAGACGCCCGCGACAGGATCGCCCGCGTGCGCGAACACGAGGGGGGAGACATCGCCTTGGCCGCGAGCACGATTCCGGCGACCTACATCCTACCCGCCGTGCTCAGCCGCTTCCGCAGCCGGTGCCCGCAGATCCGCGTCTTTGTGCAGACCGCCGACAGCCAGGAGGTGCAGGACCTGATTCTGAACGGCGAGCGCGAATTCGGCATCATCGGCAGGAAGCCGTCGCACGCCAAACTGGCGGCGGAGCCACTCTGGCGCGACCGGCTGATCCTCGTCGTCCCGGCCGACCACCGCTGGGCGCGGAAGGCATCCGTCTCCCAGGCGGAACTAACGGCCGAGCCCTTCGTTCTCCGGGAGCCGGGCTCCGGGACGCGGGATATCCTGGCGGGGTACCTCCGGGACCAGGCCGGGGTCGAGCTTTCCGCCTTCAACCTCATTGCCGAGCTGGGCAGCTCCGAGGCGATCAAGGAGGCCGTCCTGGCGGGCCTCGGCGTCTCGATCCTCTCCGTCCGTGCCGTCCGGCGGGAAATCGGCCAGGGGCTCCTGCGCGAATGCCCCGTGGCGGACTGGCGGATCGACCGGGCCTTCCATCTGATTTTCCGCCGTCAGGCCGCGTTTCTTCGCCACCAGCGGCTCTTTCTCGATTTCATCCGTCAGGTCTCCCCGGACGATTCCGTCCACCCGTAAGCCGCGTTCCGCGTTGAGGCGCCGTCCCGATCATGCGGATTTCCGATGATGACGCGGGATCCATCGAAAAAATGCATTTGACTTATGCCCCTCGCTCCCTTATTTCGAGGGGGCCGGCCGGATTCTTAAGCGGTGGCGAAAGGGCTAAGGTATGACCCAGGACCTCCTGTACTTCGACAACGCCGCGACCTCCTGTCCGAAGCCCCCCGAAACCCTGCGGGCCATGCGGCGGTTCATGGAGGACGGTGGCGGGAGCCCGGGGCGTTCCGGCCACCGGCTGTCCATCGCTGCGGGCCGGGTGATCTTCGCGGCCCGGGAGATCCTGGCCGGACTCTTGGGGGTCGACGATTCCCTCCGCATCGTTCTGACGAAAAACGCGACGGAGGCCCTCAACATCGCCGCTGTCGGGCTCCTGAAGCCCGGCGACCACGTGATCACGTCCGGCATGGAGCACAACTCCGTCATGCGTCCCCTGCGCGCCCTCGAGGCCGCGGGCGTCGCCCTGACGGTCGTTTCCTGCTCCGCCGCCGGCGAACTGGACCCCGACGACGTCCGGGCGGCGATCCGGACGGAGACGAAGGCCGTCTTTCTCACCCACGCCTCCAATGTTACGGGGACGATTATGCCGGTGGCCGAGATCGGGCGGATCGCCGGGGACCACGGGATCCTCTTCTGTGTCGATGCGGCGCAGACGGCCGGCGCCCTGCCCATTGATGTCGGCCCGATGGGGATCGATCTGCTCGCCTTCACCGGGCACAAGTCGCTCTTCGGCCCCCAGGGGACGGGCGGACTCTACATCCGGGAAGGGCTGGAAGGAGGGATCGCTCCCCTCATGCGGGGCGGCACGGGGAGCCGATCCGAGTTCGAGGAGCAGCCCGCCTTCATGCCCGACCGCTACGAAGCGGGCACCCTGAACACCGTCGGCATCGCCGGTCTGGCCGCCGGTGCCGGTTTCGTGGCCGCTCAGGGCGTGGACGACATCCGCCGCCGCGAAGAGGCCCTGACGGAGAAGTTTCTCGCCGGCCTCCGGGACCTGGACGGCGTGACGGTCTACGGTCCGAAGGCGGCCTCCCGGCAGATGCCCGTCGTCTCGTTCCGGATCGCGGGTCTCGATCCGGCGGAGGCGGCGCTAAAGCTGGACGAGCGGTTCGGGATCCTCTCCCGGCCTGGTCTGCACTGTGCCCCGGCGGCCCACCGGACGATCGGAACGGCGCCCACGGGCACCCTCCGCTTCAGCTTCGGCTACTTCAACACCGAGGCGGAGATCCGGACCGCCGTGGAGGCGGTGGGCCGGTTGCGGGCCTGGTAGCCCGGTCGATGTCGGCAACCCCGCCGGACGTCCGAATTTGAAGCATGATGCGTCAGGATGGCCTCAGGAGGAAAAGGGGATGAGCGAGGGTGAAATCGTCGATGCCCGGGGGTTGGGCTGTCCGCAGCCGGTGATCCTGGCGAAGAGGGCCTTGGAGCGTGAGGCGAGCGTGCTCGTGATCGTGGACAACGCGATCGCCCGGGAAAACGTGCGCCGCCTGGGAGTGAGCAGCGGCTGCGATGTCCAGACGGCGGATCCGGGGGACGGGACCTTCCGGATCCGCCTGACGAAGCGGCCGGGGGCGGACCTGAGCCGGGCCGAAGCCGATTTGACATCTTGCGGTAGCGAGGCCGCCGCGTCCGGCCCGTTTGTGGTCGTTCTGTCCTCGGACCGGATGGGCCGGGGGGACGACGAACTGGGCGGCCTTCTCGTCCGGGCCTTTCTGCATGTGCTCGGGGAGCAGGAGCGGAAGCCGGACGCGATCATCTTCTACAACGGCGGTGTCCGTCTCGCCGTGAAGGACTCCCCGGCGCTCGAAGACCTCGAGGCGCTGGCCGCCGCCGGCGTGGAGATGCTCGTCTGCGGAACCTGCACGAACTACTTCAATCTCACCGCCGATGTCGCCGTCGGCACGATTTCCAACATGTACGACATCGCCGCCCTGATGTCCCGGGCGGGACGGCTGGTCCAGCCATGACGCCGGAAGAGAGCTACGGGGTGCTCCTGTTCCAGTCGGTCAGTTACGCCATCAAGGCGGAAAAGATCCTGCTGGCGGCGGGCCTGCCCCACAAACTGATTCCCGTGCCCCGGCACATCAGCTCGGATTGCGGCGTGTGCCTGCGCTTCCGCTCCGAACTCAGGGAGCGCATCCTGGCGGCGCTCGACGGTCAGGTCGAGATCGACGCCGTCCACCCCCTGAAGTGAGGTCGGATCAGAGCGGTCCCCTTCCTTGTTGACAAGATCAAATAACAGCGTCCCGACGTTGTCCCGGCGGATAAACGAACTCGATCGTTTGTTGTCATCTATTACTAATATGAATTTGACATATTCATATTGCCTGCCTATAAGGCGAGTGCGCGGCGGCAACCCCTCGTGCGGATGGAAACGCAAAAGAAGAGACTTTTTAAAGATGGTCGGAAAATGGACGGAAGGAGGAGTTCGATGGGAAAAATGAAAAACATCTTTGCGGGGAGTTGGGGCATCATTGGGGTCGGCATTGGCATCGGCATCCTGGCGCCGCTTCTGCAGAAGCTGGGAAACCCGGGAAATATGGGGATTTGCGTCGCCTGTTTCGAGAGGGACATCGCCGGGGCCCTCGGTCTTCATCGGGCGGACGTGGTCCAGTACATCCGTCCCGAAATCATCGGCTTCGTCTTGGGGTCGCTCCTTGCCGCATACCTGTTCAAGGAGTTCCGGCCCCGCCTGGGTTCGGCGCCGATCGTCCGCTTCTTTCTCGGCGTCTTTGCCATGATCGGGGCGCTCGTCTTTCTCGGTTGCCCCTGGCGGGCGGCGCTGCGGCTGGCGGGTGGAGACGGGAACGCCATCCTCGGATTGCTGGGCCTCGTCTTCGGCGTCTGGATCGGCACCCTGTTCCTGAAGGGCGGATACAACCTGGGACGGACCCAAAAAACGCACACGGCCGCGGGGTGGATGCTCCCCCTGCTCATGGCGGGGCTGCTCGGTCTTTTGTTTGTCTTTCCCCCGATCGCCGGCGAGGCGAAAAGCGGCGTGCTTTTTTACAGCCTCAAGGGTCCGGGCTCGATGCATGCCCCCCTGTTCATTTCCCTGGGCGTGGGCCTCTTGATCGGCTTTCTCGCCCAGCGGAGCCGCTTCTGCACGATGGGGGCCATCCGGGATTTCGTGCTCTTCCGCCAGACGCATCTCCTGTCGGGATTCGTAGCCCTCATCGTGACCGCCTGGATCGTCAATTTCCTCCTCGGACAGTTCAAGCCGGGATTCGAAGGCCAGCCCGTCGCCCACACGATGCAACTCTGGAATTTCCTGGGGATGGCCCTCTCGGGTCTGGCTTTCTGTCTGGCCGGAGGATGCCCCGGCCGTCAGCTTTTCCTGTCGGGCGAGGGCGACGGCGACGCCGCCGTCTTTGTGATGGGGATGATCGTCGGGGCCGGGATCGCCCACAATTTCGGCCTGGCCAGTTCGCCGGCCGGGGTCGGCCCATACGGCATTCCAGCCCTCATCATCGGGTTTGGAGTGTGCCTGTTCATCGGCTTCACCATGAGACAGAAAATTGCATGAAGAAGGAGGATAAAACGATGGCCAAGACTATTGACGCCCGCGGACTGTCGTGCCCGCAGCCTGTTCTGATGACCCTCGACGGCATCAAGGCCGGAAATGACGACGAACTGATCGTACTGGTCGACAGCGATGCCTCGAAGGAAAACGTTTCGCGCGCCGCGACGAGCAAGGGCTGGACGCTTGCAGGCATCAGCGAGGAATCCGGCGTGTACAGGATCGCCATCAGGAAAGGGTGAGCCCGGCAAAGGGTTCCCGGCCCGACACAACTATAGGGTTGCAATGATGCCGAAGAAAGGATAGGTGTCAATCGAATAAGGGATTCGCCACAGGTCCGTCAAGCCGTCATCCGGAATCCGAGGAGCGACCATGGAAACGAGTGACACCGACAAGATCCACGCCCGCTTCTTTTATGCGACCCTGATCGCGGTCACCCTGCTCTTCTTCTTCATGCTGAAGACCTTTTTTTTCGCCCTCTTCTGGGCCACCGTCATCGCGATCCTCTTCTCACCCCTGTACCGCTGGCTCAACGGGCGGATAAACGCCCCGAATCTGAGCGCCTCCCTGGTGCTCGTCGTCATCGTCCTCCTCATCATTCTGCCGGCCGCCCTCGTGGGAACCCTGCTCGTCAGCGAATCCGTGATGCTCTATGATTCCGTTGACAGCGGACCGCTCGGCGTGAAACTCAAAATCTTTTTGATGGGCCTCAAAAACCACCCGTTTCTGGACCGGCTGCACCTCGATGAGGCCGTCCTCACGCAAAAGATCGCCGATATCGCCAGGGGCATCACAAACTTCATCGTCGCCACGCTGTCGAACCTGACGCAGAACACCTTTGTCTTTATCGTAAAGTTCGGCGTCATGCTCTACGCGCTCTACTATCTCATCCGGGACGGGCAGCGGTTTGTCCGGGCGGCGGGACGTCTGCTGCCGATCGGGGACGCGCGCGGACGGCGCCTGTTCGAGCGCTTTGCGGCGACGGCCCGGGCCACACTGAAGGTGACGGTCATCATCGGTGGACTGCAGGGGATCCTGGGCGGCATCCTGTTCTTCATCACCGGGATCGATGGCGCGCTGATCTGGGGCCTCCTGATGATCTTCTTCTCCGTGATTCCCGGCATCGGCTGTTCGATCATCTGGGCGCCGGCCGGCGTCATTCTGATCACGACCGGTCATCTGTGGGAGGGGATCACCATTCTTGCGGCCGGGGCGTTCGTCATCAGCATGGTGGACAACCTCCTGCGGCCGATCCTGCTCGGCCGGGACGTCCAGATGCACTCCCTGCTCATCTTTTTATCCACCCTGGGGGGGATCGTCGTCTTCGGAGTCTCCGGTTTCATCCTGGGACCGATCCTCGCGGCGCTCCTCCTGGCCGTCTGGGAGATGTACGGCGAATCCCAGGCGGAAGACGAACAGGCGCCGGCCAAAATGGACGGCTGAATACGCACGGCCAAATGATCCCGGCAATCGGGACGCCGAGGGGGAAGGGAGGGCCCATGGAGGTGCATTTTTCCGGAATGGACGCAAGGCGGCCGGATGCGATCGCCGCGCTGCGCGGACTGCTTCCGTCGCTCGCGCGCCCCTTTGTCCCGGGCGGCTCAGTGGGCATCAAACTCCACTGGGGGGAGATCGGGAACGAGAGCTACCTCGAACCCGTCTATGCCCGGGAAATCGCCGGGTGGCTCACCGGGGGCGGATACCGGCCCTTCGTCTTCGACACGTCGGTGCTCTACTCCGGGGGCCGTCGCACCGCGAAGGACGCGCTGGAAACCGCGGCGCGGCACGGCTTTACGGAGGCGTTTCTCGGTTGCCCGGTCGTGATTGCCGACGGGATGGACGGCCGCGACGTCGTCGATCTCCCGGCCGGCTACAAGCACTTCGAAACCGTTCAGGTGGCGGACATCGTCTCGAAGACGGACGGCTTCGTCATCTTCTCCCACTTCAAGGGGCACCTCGCCAGCGGCTTCGGCGGCGCGATCAAGAACCTCTCCATGGGCTTTGCGTCACGCGCCCAGAAGCAGCGCATGCACGCCGACGTGAAACCCGCGCTCAAAGAGAAGAAATGCATCCGATGCGGGATCTGCGTCGAGGTCTGCCCTTCCGGTGCGGCGCGGATGGAGGCGGGCGCCTACCCGACCTTCGACCTCGCCGCGTGCATCGGCTGCGCCCAGTGCATCGCCCAGTGCCCGGAACTGGCGCTCAAGATCCTCTGGGGGGGGGATCACGAGGTCTTCCAGGAAAAGCTTGTCGAGACCGCCGCCGCCGTCTGGCGGGCCATCGCGGGAAGGACCGTCCTGATCAACGCCCTCATCCGGATCAGCGCCGAGTGCGACTGCCTGCCCGGCAAGGCCGAGACGATCGCGGCGGACCTCGGGTTTGCCGGCGGCGCAGACCCGGTGGCCCTCGACGCCGATTCCGTCTCCCGCGTCGGCGCGGAGGTCATTGCCCGCGCGCACCCCGCCCTGAACTGGCAGGTGCAGTTCGCCCATGCGCGGGCCATCGGCTTCGGCGATGCGGGCACGTCGGCTATCCCTGGACGACGGAGATGATCGCCGTGGCGACGAAGCACCCGAACGTCTACATCGACACCTCGGCCTACACGGCGAAGCGGTTCCCGCTGGAGCTCGTGGCCTACATGAAGGCGAACGGGAAGAAGAAGGTGCTCTTCGGGACGAACTACCCCATGGTCACGCCCGGAAAATGCCTGGCCGATCTCGACACCCTTGGCCTGGACGGGGAAACGCAGTCCCTGTTCCTGCGCGAAAACGCCCGGCGGGTCTTCAAACTGTAATCCCAAGCGTCAAGGGCCGAATCCTCTCAATATTATACATAATAACAGGGCGTCAGGCGAATGCGCGGCTCCTGATTCGCTTCTCCCTGACGTCATGAATCGACCCGGTTTTCCACTCCTACAGGACTTCAAATACAAAGCAAGGGGACGGCTGATCCTGCCGTGGCAATAAATAAGGGGAGAAAGGTGCGGCCTTCGGAGGTTGATTATTCTGAAGGTCGGGGGTATTTTTAACTTCCTGCTATACGTACCAAGTGGATGTTTGACAGATTAACAGATATTGGTCATCATCTATCTGCTTTTCTTGATGATTTAAGAAAAGGAGGCAGAAATGACCAGTGTAGAGAGTGCCGTACAGAAGGCAGTTTTATCATCTGAAAGTATACTATTACCCGCCATTACGACCCCTGATTATCATCAAACCAGATTGCGTTTCACATCCCACCATGAGGAAAACATAGAAGCTCTTGGCAAGATACTGAAGCGCCTTTCAGGAATGGATTTGCCGGGGAAGGAACATGTGGAGGGTTATCTTCGCTACCTGACCAGGCGTAACCGCAAGCCCAGAACATTGCACAGCCGTTACGGAGCGATCGTTCTTTTTATTGCCATGATCCGGGATAGCGGCAGGACACGCCTAGAAGAAAGCACAAGAAAAGACTTAGAGGCATTTATCGAGCACGAACAGGACAGGGGCAATAAGATTACAACGATCAGGACAAAACTTGTGAGCGTTCAGGCCTTTCTTCGTTACCTCATGGAGGAAGAGATCGTTTCCCCGGATATATTCAGCAGGAGGATACGGCTGCGATTACCGGAGCGGCTGCCTAAAGCCATTGATCCGGAAGATTTGCGGAAGTTCCTTTCCGTCATTAAAGACACGCGAGACCGGACCATGATTCTGATTCTGTTGCGAACGGGCATGCGGATAGGCGAGCTGCTGAACACGAAGGTAATGGATGTCCACATTAAGGAACGAAAGATAGAGATTTACGAAGGCGAGAAAAACCGTTTGGGCAGAGTGGTCTACCTCAGCGAGGACGCTGTTTCTGCTTTACGAAAATGGTTGAAGGAGAGAGACGCCTGGGAGGAGTATCTCTTTTATAGCCCCTCCGGGGGAACGGATACGATGTCCTACAGCGCCGCCTGGATCATCTTTCATAAATATTTGGTAAAGGCGGGATTAACAAACAAGGGCTATAGCCTTCATGCTCTCAGGCATACCTTTGCCACAGAGCTTCTCAATGCCGGCATGCGTTTGGAGTGCCTGCAGGTGTTGCTGGGACACCGTTCCATAGAGGAGACGAGACGGTACGCCCAGCTTACCGATAAGACCCGGGAGGAAGAATATTTTACAGCCATGTCCAGGATAGAGAGGAGGTCCAAGAATGATCATGACCGACACCATCATGAACTGGAGGCGGTTCTTGAAACGGAGAAACTACTCGCCCAATACCGTGAAGAACTATCTGAACATCATTAAACACTTTGTCATCTGGGTGGATGTTCCATTGGAGGATGCAACACACTTAACGATCTCGCATTATATTGATCGCCTCATGAGGAACAGGCTGGCTCCCAAGACCATAAACTGCCATGTAAACTGTATCCGCCAGTTTTACCATTACCTGCGTGACGAAGGAGAATTGGCCATTGCCAATCCTGTCCGCAGGAACCACATCCAGAAGATGTCTCGTCCTCTACCGCGGCATTTAAGGGACGAACAAGTGGAAGACTTTTTTAACGTTGTAAAAGGGTGCCGTGATAAAGCGATGTTCATGCTGATGCTGCGTTGCGGATTAAGGGTGGAAGAAGTAGCCAACCTTACGATGGGGGTTATTGACGTCAACCGCAGAACGATTTTGGTTGAGGACGGCAAGGGAGGGAAAGACCGGATCGTCTACATGAGCAATGATGTTCTGCAATCCCTTTTATCCTTCTTGAAAGTAAGGCCGGCATCCAAGGCAAGGAAAATCTTTCTGTCTGAAAAGGGAGAATCCAAAGGGCAGCCCATCTCCATTCGCGGCATTCAGCGGCGCATGGAACGTTATGCCCGCAAAGCGAAGATCAAATTATCCTGTCATCATCTTCGGCACACGATGGCCACACAGATGTTGAATGCCGATGCTGATCTTTCCACCATTCAGGATCTTTTAGGGCACAGTAATGTTAAGACCACGCAACGTTACTGTCGTATATCAAATCTTAAAGTACAGCGGGATTACTTTAAAGCGATGGAGGTGATTATGCAGCGAACGGTTTGCAGCCAACACAGCCCTTGACGAACGAACAAAAATATGAAAACTTATGCAATGTGCAACTGATTAACATCAATAAGAAAAGCAGAACTTAGTACGTATAGCTTCCTGAAGTCGTTAGGAATGACATTCCTGCGCAGATACAAGAATTCAAATCGAAATCATTACACTATGGCGATCCCGATTACCCTTAGGAGGCCTATCTATAATCTGTCAAACCAGACATATGAAGAGGGGTTTGTCCTTTTCCCTCGCCAAATACCCCGACGATGCCGTCATTGCTGGACCATAAGGGCACACACATAGGCCCCGTTCCTTGACTTCTCATGGCGGTCAGGCGGTACCTAATCCCATGTTACCATAACAGGTTATGATACCTTTATCTTGACACACAAAACGCCTTTGGTATGCTTCCATCACAAAAACAAGTTCCAAACAACATTTCTTCTGTGCACATCATAGACACAGAAATTGGAAAAATGCGGAGAGCCGGCGCGAACGCCGGATTCTTGGACAGGCTGGGAATAAGTTCAAAACAGCGAAAAGGGAGGGGAATTATGAAACGTAAACTGTTCTTAACAGTACTCATTTTTTGCTGCTTAATTCTAACGGTATCCTGTTCCACTATGAATAATTCACTGGTCGGTAACTGCAATGATCTGCTGCAGCAAATGAAGGGGTAGTGTAAGATCTTTTGTGTGAATTCATAAAGTCATAGAAGAGGTAGAAAAAAAGGCGCTTTCCCTTTAGAAGGGTTTGTCCCCACAAACCACCACT
>JALNWL010000054.1 GCA_023230905.1 Syntrophales bacterium | reverse complement strand
CCAAGACCGTGCAAGCTGTAAAAATCGGTTCGGACAGGAAATAAACTGTCGTAAGATGGTGCGTAGTTGACAGCTTGTGTAAAGATGGCTACGAAGGAAAACTTCCTGTAGTCTTCTTTTTTGATTTTATAATTCGAGGGTCGGTGAGTCGACAGTCCAAAGGATACTGGAGGACTTATGAATCTCAATCCATTACTGGAGCCGAAAACCATGGCTGTTATCGGCGTATCGGCGACAAACGAACGCCATCCCGCGAATGTGATTTTCGATAAGAATAATCACCGCTATCCCGTGGAGGTTTTTGCCGTCAATCCGAAAGGGGGTCAGCTTCATGAGGAAACGCTGTACGCGCGCATCGGCGATCTTCCCAAAAAAATCGACTTGGCCGTGATTGCCGCGAGGGCTGAGTTTGTTCCCGCCGTCTTTACGCAATGCATCAAAGCGGGCGTGAAGTCGGCGGCCGTGATCTCGGGCGGTTTTACCGAAGGCGGCCGCGAGGATTTGCAGGATAAAATTGTCGCCATGGCGCGCGAAGCGGACTTCCCGTTTATCGGCCCGAACTGTCTGGGCATTTTCTCGCCGTTTCATGTGGACACTTTCTTTCTGCCGATTGAACGCATGATTAAACCGAACAACGGCTCCGTCGCTCTGATCAGCCAGAGCGGAGGCATTCTAGTCGATCAGATGATCAAGTTCAGTCAGCAGGGCGTGGGCATGTCCAAGGCCATCAGCATCGGTAACAAGGCTTTCGTCAAGGAAATAGACCTGCTGCGCTACCTGATGACCGATCCGGTAACGAAAGTTGTTGCTTTCTACGTGGAAGGTTTTGCCGAAGGCGAGGGCAGGGATTTCGTGCTGGCCGCGCAGCGGTCGCCCAAGCCGGTTATCATCATGAAGTCCGGCAAAAGCGAGGCGGGACACCGAGCGGTATCGAGCCACACGGCGTCCATGGCGGGCGATTATGCAAGTTTCAAGGCGGCCGTCGCGCAGCACAGCATTCTGGAAGCGGCCAACGAACAAGAACTGGTTTCTTTTTGCGAGGTGCTGAGCGTCTATCAGCATTCAATCGACGGCAAGATCGGCATCATCACGGCCAGCGGCGGTCATGGGGCCATGGCGGTTGACGCCTGTGTCACGGAACAAATGTCCGTGCCGGAGTTATCGCCGGATCTCAAAGATAAACTCAAAGATGCTGTGTCCGAAAGTGTCCGGACAATCGCCTCTTTCGGGAATCCGGTGGATTTGACGGGCAGCGCGACGGATGACGATTTTGTGGCCTGCGCCAAAATCATGGGCGCGTCGGATGAGATTGACTGCATTGTGTTCTTATTGCTGCCGTATATTCCGGGGGTCACGCTGGATATCGGCGTCAGACTGAGTCAGGTCTGCAAAAAATATAAAAAGCCCATCATCGCCTATGTTCCGCATGTTGAAAAATACAACATGATGATTGACGGCTTTGAATTAAACGGCATCCCGGCTTCGTCTTCCATCGAGGGAGCGGTACTGATGGCCAAAGCCCTGGCGAGGAACTGAACATGTTGAATAGAGAAATTAAAACCATTCTGGAGAAGTCGAAAAACTGGGGATGGGTCCTGGAGCCGGACGCGAAACGGATTTTTTCCATGAGCGGGTTTCAAACACCAATGTACGCAGTGGTGAAAAAGCCCCAGGAGGCCATCGCGGCCGCTCATGCCATCGGCTACCCTGTCGTGGTCAAAATCGTATCGCCGGACATCATTCACAAGTCCGATGTCAGAGGGGTGGTTGTCGGCATAAAAGACGATGATCGGCTCGTGGCCGCACTGGAAAAATTCCGCAAACTGCCGGGATTTGTCGGGATGCTCATTGACGAAATGGCCGGAGGGCTTGAATTGATCATGGGAGCCAAAAACGATGAGCAATTCGGTCCCATGATTCTTCTTGGGTTCGGCGGGGTGGGTGTCGAAATATACAAGGATATTTCCCTGCGGATGGCGCCGCTTAAGAAACCGCATGTGGAAGACATGATGCGGGAACTCAAAGCCTACCCGCTGCTGACCGGCTATCGCGGTGCAAAGCCCGTAAACATCGCGGCTGTCCAAAAAACATTGATTCGTTTTTCGACCTTGATGATGGACATGAAAGATTATTTTGAATCGGTGGATTTGAATCCGGTGATGTGCGGCGAAAAAGTGTGTACCGTCGTGGACGCCAGAATCATGCTGAAAAACACCCGCTGATTCCGGGTGGATGTGAGATAAAGATCTGAAGCTTAACCCGGTTGACGGCGCCTATGCCACGATCGACGATATTCCCCATGGGAACGAGAATCACGAGCCGATCGATGCAACGGCCGCCTGCTTCCGGACACGGGTTCTCGCCCGGCGCCGCTGATGCTCACCGGCACATCTCGCGGCTTCATCCCGTTGCGTCTTCGGGAGGCGCTTCTTGGACCCCTTTTCTTCCGTAAGGAATGCCCAGCTTCTTCATCCGGCTTCTTAATGTACTTGGATGAACTTTGAGCAGGGTGGCCGCTCCGGCCGGTCCGTGCAACACCCTGTGGGTAACTCGGAGCACGCGTCGGATATAACGGGCCCATGAAGAGCGTGTACAGCAAATAAACAAACGGACCGACGCCGGGACGTTTCCTGCCCGGCGTCGGTGCCTTTCCCGGAAGGCCGAAGGATCACGCGCCCCGTATTGATGATCTTTTTCTTCCCCCAGTCACCGCGTCCGACAATTTTTTACTTCCGCAAAGCGTTTACATCCGACCTTTTCTCCATAAGATGCTTGACAATGCCGCTCTGTCTTCCCGCATTGCTGACGAGAGATTAGGCCGAACTCCCGGGCCGACCGCATCGAAGCGGAACGCATCGGAGGTCGCCCTTTGTCTTTCCGCGAAATTACACATAAACCGCGGGGAATAAAAACACGAAAAACGGGATGGGGTTCGATCGGAAACGGTCAATAAACGGCTGTACTCCGGCTTGACATGTGGTAAAGGGATGAACGTAAGACAACGTCTATGGAGGGTTGGACATGCAGAGCGCTTTCCCTGATATAAACATCAAAAGACTTTTCAAACAGACGGTCATTCTTGCGTCAATTTTATTTTCTTTGCTGACGGCGCTGCCGGAGGCCCTGGCCCAGCCGGTCGTGCTGGATGCCGGCATGAATCCCGGCCAAACCGTGTGGGCGTTCGACCGGGAGGCATACGACGCCGACAAAGAAGTAACGTTCTGGTTTCGCGTTCAAAAACAGAGCATCCTGAACAGGTTCGGCAGTTTTGACTATCACTTCAATACACGGGTTTTTCGGCCTGACGGCTCGGAGGTTTGGAATACAACCTACGGATTTAACGACGAAGGGTATGCCGAAGAGAAATTGACATTCCCCGTTTTTTTCTATGACAGGAGTCCGAACAAGTTATCTCCGGCGTTCGGCACGTGGAAAGTTAGAACGGCGGTTGTGGAGAGGGGGTCCAAAAGGGAAGTTTCCGTCAGGGAATATTCCGTCGCCTTCACCGATGGAAAGAAGCAGCCGCCTCCATCGGATGTCCGTTCCTCCTGGAAAGGCGGCCATCCCTTTTCCGTTCCTTCCTTTCAATACAAGCAATGGCGCTTGAAGAGCTGGGGCATTGGGATCTATGACGAAGTTTCCATAGGCTCGAATACCCATGACAGGGAAGTTAGAGCGGTTGATGTCAGAGACACTTTTTCCGTCAATGAAGCGATCAGCGCCTGGGGCAAAGGACACAAGTTCGGCGCAATGCTGGAAGGACCGCCCGTCAGCACTTACGTCAACAGCAACAATCTGCCACTATATGTTTTCGGGTATATCCTTAAGCATCCCGACGGGGACAACAACGGGCTGGATCCGCGATACCGCACAAGTTCATATTGCAACAATCCCGGGGCCGTTCTTTTCACTTTCGACGTCAGGAAACCGGGGCGTTACCGCATCGAATTCCTGCTTCGTGAGCGCGACAAACCCGCCTGGGAGGAATCGTCCTGGGTGCCTATCGGCGGCCTCGACTTTACCCTGACGCGATAGAAGGCTAATTCTGCCCCTGGATCAGGGTGAGCGGAAAATCCATGCCGCGCATGTCGGCCACGGGGAACTGCGCCTCGTTCTTGTACTTCCTTGTCAGCTCGGGCAGCTCTTCGTCCAGATAGGTTTTCAGTTTCAAGACTGTGACGGTTTTGCCGCCGCCGGCCGCTTTTCCCTGCAGGCCCTCGAGCAGCGTGTGCGTGAAGACGCCGTGCCCAAGCTCCTTTACTTCCGCAGCGTACTGATCTTTCGTGGAGGCGGCGATCACGTGCACGCCGATGGACCTGGACAATTGCGCGAGGGCCTTGCGGTCTTCGAAGCCTCGAAAGGCGATGAGCGCCGCTCCCGATTTGCAGGAGTCGATGAGGACGAGGATCTTCTGCGCACTGATTTCCCTGATGATGCCGGCGAGCTCTGCGGACGACAGACCTTTGTTTTTGACCTCTTCCTCGCGTTCCGGATACGCCAGCTCATACGGGAGGAAATACCACTTATCGGATACGTTCTCGCCGTGCCCCGCAAGGTAGAGCACGACCGCGTCCTGCGGTTGGCTGGCCTGGAGCTGTTTGAGCCTCGCGACAATGTTCGCCTTCGTTGCCTGCTCGTTGTAAATTTCGGTCACCTCGACCTTTTTGAACAGCCGCTGTCCGTTTTTCCGGAAAAAACCCGCCACCCCCCTGGCGTCTGGCTGCGCATAGTTGAGGTTCAGGGCCTGATTCCTGTATCGGTTGATCCCCACCGCCACAACGTAAAGCGAGATTTCCTTGGCGGGCGCGCTCAGCCTGACGATGAGTTCGGCGGGATGGGACTCCGTCCGATCCCTGCTGAAGCCGACGGCCTTGAAGGTATTGTCTCCGTCCACGAGCAAGACGCGGTATTCTTTCGTTATCCCGGCACCGCCGGGCACAATCTTCAGGGCGCGGGTGTCCCCGCCGACGGCCTTGCCGTTGTGATAGAGCCGCACCTCATCGATGCCGCCGCCCGTGTCCTTGACGGAGATCTGGACGCTGACGGTGTCGGTGCTGAATTCCGATCCGGGTAAGGGCGAGACGATGCGCACCTCCGGCGGCGTCTGGATGCCCTGCCGGATATCCGCCGTGGCCTCGACTTTCCTCCCCTGCAGAGCGGAGGCGACGTACCGGGGGTTGAAGAAGGTCTCGAAAAAATGGTCGATGGAGTAGGCCTGGTTGCCGACGCGCACGTTCAAATGCTTCGCGCCGTTCGCCGACGCATTGAAATATCCTTCGGGCGTCATGGTGATCCATTCGCCGTCGGGGAAGCTCAGGAAGCGCGCGATCTCGGCGCCCATGGCGGTGTCCAGCACGATCGCCGGCCCGTCGTCGCCCGTCGATATGATCTGCCTGCCGTCGGGGGAAAACCCGATCGTCCGGACGCCGTTCTTGTGTGCGGCGCAAGACACCCTTTCTCTTCCCGTCGCCGCATCCCATATCACGATTCCGCCGTCCGCGTCGCCCGCGGCCAGCAGTCGCCCATCATCGGAAAACTGCATCTCCCATAGAATTCCGCGCCCCTTGAAGGTTCTTGCGAGGCGACCCGTGGCCACGTCGATCAGCGAAAGGGTATCGGTATCGTTATTCTCATTATGATTTCCGAAGAGAACCGATCGGCCGTCCGGGGAGAACGTGAAGTACAGCATGGACCGCACGTTGCGGAACGTGGCGATCTCGCGGTTCGCCGCCATGTCCCAAATCTTCAGTCTGCATTTGGTCTTGACCACCGGGTCGTCATAAAAGCCCACGAGGTAGCGGCCATCGGGAGATGTTTGGGCGCCGTACGCCTTGGTGGCTCCGGGGTCGGAGAAGGATCTTTCTTCGCGCCCGGCGGCGATATCGACGAGTTTGATGCGATTGCCGGCCATCAGGAAGAGATATCGGTTGTCGCTCGATATAAAGAAATGATGAATTTTCTCCGAGTCCGAATAGTTGAGCACCTCTTTTCCCGAGGCGGCCTCCGATATCCTGAAAGAATTGTCGCTGATTTTTTCAGCGAGATATTTTCCGTCCTTCGGCAGGCGAACATCTTTCGCCTGAAATTGACGGACCGCCTTTCTGGTGGTCACATCCCAGAGTTCACGTCTGTCCTTCTCGCCGCTCAACCATACATAGCGGCCTCCCGCCTGAAAATATCCCCCCGTGTACCCTGTAAAGACATGGTCGACCCGTCCGGTCGCCGCATCGATCAGCAGCGGGGGCGCGTCGCGGCGAATGACGAAAATTTGCTTCCCGTCCGGATGATACTGAGCGGATTCGTTTCGAAACATCGGCCTTCGCCCGTAATGACGAATGGCTTTGCCGGAGGCGGCATCCCAGAGGGTGGGGACATAGAGGCCGCTGGAAACGAGCGATGCCCCGTCGGGAGATTGTTGAATGAAAAAGGTGGAGCTGTTTGTCAGAACCTTCGCGACGGCTCCCGTCCGCGCGTCCACGATTTCGATGCCGCCTCCGGTCGCCAGGATGGCCTTCGTGCCCTCACGGGACAGCGCAACATTATGAATGATGTTTTCGCGGTCCCTCTGCCATGTAGAGATTTTTTCGCCCGTATCCATGTCGAACAGGCCAAACACGTATTTCTTCAGGCTGAAGTCATCCGCGGCGAAAAGGCCGTATTTCCCATCCGCGGCAAAAGAGGCGAAGATAAACCATGGAACGGTCTTTCCAAACGTCTTCACCTCTTTTCCGGTTGCCAGCTCGAGAAGGACGAAATCGTCCCCGTAGCCGATCTTTGCCGCCACATAAATTTCTCCCCGGTCGCAAGCAAAGTGCCCTCGAATATTTTCAGTCGTCCGGATAGTGCGGCCGGTGTTCAGATCCCAGACCGCAAGCGTCGAGGACGTCAGGGAGGTGAAGAAACGGCCGCCCGGCGAAAATCGCAGGGCTTTCACCGCGGGATCTTTTACCATGACGGCCATGCTGCGGATCTCGCGACCCGACATCGTGTCCCAGAGCTTGATGACGCCATTCTTGTCCCCCGACAGAACCTGACTGCCGTCGGCGGAGATGGCGACCGCTTCGAGTTCCGAGGCGTGGCCCGCGAAGGTCCGTATTTCGGTGCCGGAAGAGGCGTCCCACAGCTTGGCCGCCCGGTCGCCGCTGCCCGTCACCAGATACTTCCCGTCCCCGGATAAGGCGGCGGCCATGACGTCGCTGCTCCGATGGCCGAGCTGCACGAAGATGTCCGGCGCCTCCACCGCCATGACGTTCGCTGAAAACACGGCAAGCAGGCACAGGCTTGCGATCAGGATCATCAACCGGTCGTTCATGCGTCTTTTTCGGGTCATTTCTTGCTCCCCCAAGGATCGCGTTTCGCAGGAACCGCCGGCCGGGGGCGATCGGTCGCCGGACAGGGCCGGGGGATTCTCCACGGGTACCCCGTGAGTCTAGGCGGTGAATCGTTCCATGTCAAGCGTGTTGCGCGCACCCGGCAGGGAGCGGTCCTTGGGCCTCTTCGGGCGGAACATCCCGAGAATCCGGACGACGATGCTTTATCTTGGAATTGACTCATTCGAAAATCCATGCAAGATTGGGCCCGGTCGTGGTGGGCGTTCCGTTATTTTTATGAGGATTGTGGAGGGGCATCGATGGACAGGAATCCGACAGGGAAACCGGTATCGCTCGAGGAAGTCTTCAACCCGAGGGGCGTAGCGGTCGTGGGCGTATCCGCGCCTGCCGCCGGGGGCGGCGGTTTTTCCTTTGGCGGACTGGTCGTCCTGTCTCTGATCAAGGCGGGGTTTCCCGCCGTCTATCCGATCAATCCCAAGTATCCGGAGATCCTCGGCATCCGCTGCTACCCGAACCTCCTGGCCGTGCCCGGTCCGGTCGATCACGTCGTCGTGAACATTCCGGCCGAGTCCTGTCTGGCGCTCCTCGACGAGTGCGCCGCCAAGGGCGTCCGGTCCGTCCACTTCTTCACGGCCGGTTTCGGCGAAAGCGGCGAGGAAGACCGTGCGGCCCTCGAACGGGCCATGCTCGACAAGGCCAGGGACGGCGGGTTTCGCATCATCGGACCCAACTGCATCGGCCTTTTCGTCCCGGGGCGTCGTGTGGCCAACAGCATCGACATTCCCCTCGATCCGGGACCGGTTGCCTTCGTGACCCAGAGCGGCGGTCATGCGCAGATCCTCCCCAAATCCAGCGGCCCCCGGGGGATCCGCTTCAGCAAGGTCGTGAGCTACGGCAACGCGCTGGATGTCAATGAATGCGAACTGCTGGAATACTTTGCCGGGGACGACGAAACGGAGATCATCGCCGCCTATGTGGAGGGCGTTCGCGACGGGGAGGGCTTCGCCCGCGCTCTGGCGGAGGCCGCGCGCCGTAAGCCCGTCATCGTGTACAAGGGCGGCAAAACGGAAGCGGGCCTGCGCGCCGCCCTCGGACACACGGCGAGCATGACGAGCTCCGTCGCCGTCTTCGAGGCCCTCTGCCGGCAGACCAACGCCATCCAGGTCGATCACCTGGACGAGATGATCGATGTGCTGACGGCCCTCCGTTTCGCCCATCCGCTCCCCGCGGGCGCCGGCGCGGCCATGATCGGCGCGGGCGGCGGACCGGCGGTGCTCGGAAGCGACGAGCTCGAACGGGCGGGCTTGAGCGTGCCCCGCCTTTTACGGGAGGTCCAGGAGGAGCTGAAGCGCCATCTGCCGATCGCTGGAAGCATCTTCACGAACCCGGTGGATACGTTGAACCTCATCGATTCCCGGGCCATCGACGTTGCCCTGCGCACCGTTGGTTCGTCCCCGGACATCCACATGCTCGTCTATCACCTCGGCTTCCACCCCGTCGGCAGTTGGGGCATGGGCCGCTTTTCGGCGCGGACGTTTCTCGATCCGGTCACCGCCGTGATTCGCGCCGCCCGGGACGCCGTGGGCAAACCCGTCCTCATTGCCCTGCGCCCGCCGGAGGATCTCGAAGGCATGAAGGAATTCCTGGCCGCGCAGGAGGCCTTCGTGGCGGCGGGCCTTCCCGTGTTTCACTCCCTCCGGGGCCTGGCGGGCGCGATGAGCCGCATCGCCGAATGGAAGCGCCGGAAAGACCACACTACGTCCATCTCATCTTAGGCGAGAACGGCCCCCAGGGCGGCGGAACCGACCGTCTGCGCATAGCGCCGCATGAAACCCGGCGGGATGTTCCGCACCGGCGGCCGCCAGTCCTTCAGCCGTTCCCGGATGTCCGTCTCCGCCAAGCGTATTTCCAGCTTGCGGGCGGGGATGTCGATGTCGATGATGTCCCCGTTCCTCACCGCGGCCAGCGGGCCTCCCACGAAGGCCTCGGGGGAGACATGCCCGATGCAGGGCCCGGAGCTGGCACCGGAAAACCGGCCATCCGTGATCAGGCTGACATTCTTGATCCCGGACAGGCTGAGACCTAACGTCACGGCGAGTGTTTCCGGCATTCCCGGCCCGCCCCGGGGGCCTTCGTAGCGGATGACGACGACTTCCCCTTCGCGGATTGTCCTCTCCCGGATCGCCTGCAGGCAGTCCCCTTCGGCGTCAAACATCCGGGCCGGGCCGCTGAAGATCATCTGCCCCGGGTCGACGCCGGACTGTTTGATCACCGCCCCGTCCGGTGCGAGATTGCCGGAGAGGACCACCGTTCCGCCTTCCGCGAAGAAGGGATTTTCCAGGCCGTGAATGACCTGGTCGTCCAGCACACGGGCATCGCCGAGGCTCTCACGCAGCGTTTGGCCGGTGACGTTGACGGCATCCAGGTGAAGTCGATCCCCCAACGCCTTCATCACCGCCTGCACGCCGCCGGCCCGGTAGAAGTCCTGCATGCCGTGCGGGCCGTTCGGCACGACGCCGCAGAGGGTCGGAATCCTGCGGTTGAAATCGTTGAACCTCGACAGGGGGAGAGAGAATCCGAGCTCGTGGGCAATGGCCGGAAGATGAAGCGTCGTGTTGGTCGAACCGCCGATGGCGAGATCCACCATCAAGGCGTTTTCGAGGGCGTCCATCGTCAGAATCCCGCGGGCCGGGAGGTCCTCCTCCACCATCTTCACGATGCGCTTCCCCGTCCGGCGGGCGAATAGCAGCTTCCGGGCAAAGAAGGCGGGAACGTTTGCCGAACCGGGCAGGGTCAACCCCAGGGCTTCGACGAGACACTGAAACGTGTTGGCCGTCCCCATCAGTTCGCAGGCGCCGCAGGTGGCGCATGTGGCCGTGGCTACCATGTCGTCGAGGTCGGGATAGTCCCGGTGGTGGATGCTCCCCTTCATCGACGGAGAATAGCGGATCTGAAACGCCCCGGGGCCGCCGGTCAGGAAGATCGTCGGGAGATCGAGCCGGGCGGCCGCCATGATCATGCCCGGGATGATCTTGTCGCAACCGGCGATCATCACCAGGCCGTCGAACAGCATGCTCCGGACGTGGGTTTCGACGATGTCGGCGATCAGCTCCCGCTGGGGCAGGATGAAGCGCATCCCCTCGTTCCCCTCCGACAGGGCGTCGCAGGGGGCCGGCACGTTGAACTCGAAGGGAATGCCGCCCGCGGCATGGATCCCCTCCTTGACCCGACGGGCAAGCTGGTCCAGGTGCATGTGCCCCGGGTGAAATTCGGTGTGGGAATTGACGACGGCGATGATCGGCTTGACCTTGAGTTCCTCGATGTCCACGCCCGTTCCCGACAACACGGCCAGACGGGCCAGGCTGATGGGGAAGTCCTTCTCATCGAAAATCGGTTGACTCTTGGGTTTGCTCATGTCTCCCTCCTTTCCGTTGCATTCCGATACACGCTATCCCGATCCACCGCGGCTAGGACAGCCCTTCTCCAAGAGGATGAGCCGGATCCGGGCTGCCGGTTTTCCGCAGTCAAACGCCGGAAGCAGACCGTGCCGTGATCGTTTGAAAGACACGGCCGCTGTGATCGCTTCGCCACACGCAACCTCATCGGTTTCGTGGTGCGGTTCAGGGGGAAGAGGGGGCGGAAGTCGCGGCGAGGCGCTCCCGTACGGCGCGGTGGACGTCGCGCAGCATCTGTGGGGAGAGGGTTTCCATGGCCGCGCTGATCCCCCGGGCGAACGCCCGCGGCGAACGCTCGTCCATCGCGGGCGCGAGATCGTAGCGCTTCACGAAGACGACCTGTTCGGTGATTACCTTCCGCTGAGTATCCAGAAGCGTGAGACTCAGGGAAAGAACGGCCCGTTGGTCGCCCTGCGGCTCGTAGTGGGCCGCGCACTCCGTCACGGCGCCCTGGAGGACGAAACGGGTCTCCTGCCGGTCCTGGTAAGAGAAAACGGCCTTGAACAGGCGGGCGTACTTCAGGTCCCGGAGGAGAAAGTCCGTGGCCAGGTCCCGCGGCCGGCTCCGCCAGTAGTGGCCGTAGTAGGCGTCATACCGATACGGCTCGGATCGGTAGATCATCGCGGTCTTGTTGATCCCCTGGGCAGAGGAAAAGCGCTCCAGGCTGAGCGCGGCGTCCAGGGGCGGCAGGTCGTCGAAACGCGGGGAGGCGTATTCCAGACTGTACTGGAAGGGCAGTGTCGTCGTCCGGTTCCCGCCGAAACAGCCCCACGCCGCGGCGACCAGGAGGAGGGCCGTCAGGCTGGCCAAGAGGCGGCCGTGCGGGCGTCGGGGGACGAAGCGTCTTTCACTGTGATGCGCGGTCTTCATGCCGATAGTCCTCCTCTTCAGGGATTTTCCGGAACCCGGGGCGGCTTGCTGAACAGCAGATCGGACGGGTTGGCCTCCAGTCGGTCCAGGAGCCTGTCCAGGGATTCCGAGGCTTGGCGCACGTTTTCGCTGGTGACCTTGAGGTCCGTTGTCACGTCGCGGGTCCGCCGGTCCAGGCCGTCGATCCACCGGTTTGCCTTGCCCGACGTCTCCGCGAGATTCATTGCCTGCACCTCCTTCTTCGCGGCGGCGATTAGCTCGCGTGCCTCCGTGAGCGCGGCCCGGGCCTCCTTGACGGTGTCATCGAGCGTGTTCTGCGCCGTCACGCGATCGAGCCGGGCGAGGACCCGGTCCAGCGTGCCCGTCGTGGCCTCCAGATTGGCGAGAATCCGGTTCGTCCTCGGGCCGTTGAAGAAGGTTTCGATGGCCCCGGCGGTGGCTGTCAACTGGCCCGACATGCCCTGGACGTCCAGCGCGCGGATCTTGTCCATGAGGGCGTCCACCCCGGAGAAGAACTGCTTGGCGTCCGAGGGGCGGGATGGGACGAGGGGGTAGGGGGCCCGGAAGCCGATGCGGGGCGTTTCATGGGTGGCGTCCACCTTCCGGCGGTCCAGCTCGACGAAGACGATCCCCGTGATCCCCGCCGCCCGGAGTTGGGCCGTCGTGTCCGAGGCCACGACCCCCTTCTGGTTGATCTTCATCACGACCTCGATGAGCGTGTTGTCCGGCGCGACGCCGATGGCCTTGACCTTGCCGATCTCGACGCCCCGGTATTTGACGCTGGAATCGACCTGCAGGCCCTGGACCGACTCGTCGAAGTAGGTCACGTACATGGCCCCTTCCTGGAAGTAGCTTGTGGCACCGAGGAGGATGAGGGTGACGACGGCGATCAGGACGCCGACCGTGACGAAGATGCCGATCAGGAAACGGGAGACTTTCTTGGCCATGGCGTTATTCCTCGATGGTGCGGTTCAAGAACCGGATGACCCGGCGGTCCCGGGAGGTTTCGCGGAGCTGGTGCGGATCGCCCTCGGCAATGATGCCCCGGGTTTCGCCGTCGAGCAGGACCATCCGGTGGGCGATG
>JALNWL010000053.1 GCA_023230905.1 Syntrophales bacterium | reverse complement strand
TACTTGTCTGCCTGTCGCCAAACCGTCTCCGACTGCGGCTCCACGCCGCCCACGGCGCAGAACACGACCGCCGCGCCGTCGAGGACTCGGAGCGATCGTTCCACTTCGATCGTAAAATCCACATGCCCCGGTGTATCGATAATGTGGATCTCGTGATTTTGCCAGGCACAGGTCGTCACGGCGGAGGTGATGGTGATGCCACGTTCCTGTTCCTGGGGCATCCAGTCCATGACGGCTTCCCCGTTATGGACCTCGCCTATCTTGTAGGAACGGCCGGTATAAAAGATGATCCGTTCGCTGACGGTCGTCTTGCCCGCATCGATGTGTGCCACGATGCCGATGTTTCTAATTCTGGAGAGCCTTGTTTTCGCTGCCATGCAGGGCCGTCTTCCCGCCCCTCAGTCCGCGCGGGAGACGGGGGCAATGATCTCCGGATTGAATGCAAACGGGTTTTTCAGGCTGATGTGGCCCCGAATGGAGGCGGCCACTTCATCACCGGCGAGAATCCGGACGCGTTTGATCTCTGGTATGTTGGCAATCAGGGTATTGGTCAGGGAATAGACCGTCGCCAGCTCGCTCGTGGTGCTGCCCGGGTGAAGCTCGGGGAGCGATTTCGCGAATCTGACGGAAAGCGTCTGATCCGGTTCGATCTCGACCTTGCGCAGCCCCGCCTTTTCGGGCAGGGTGGCCGTCAAGCCGGTCTTAGACCCCTCGATGAGCGATTTGACCAAGGCCTCTGCTAATGCGGCCCGGGTATCTTCCCGGGGGATGAATCGTTTTTCCGGAACGAGAAACCGTTCGTTGGCGTCCGCAAAATAAAGAATGCAAACCATCTTGTCGCGGCTTCTGGCTGCGGCGTCCCGCCCCGCCGCCGGGGGATACACGAAATGAAAAAGGGTGACGAAGAACAGGATCAGAAAGCCCACGGTCACCGTGATGATGGCCACGAGCAGGGACGTCTTCATCTGCTGCTTCTTTTTGCGCTGTTGAACCTGAACGATTCTTCTCTGTTTCTTGGTTGACATGGAAAGAGGGTCTCCTCCCCTCAACGTCGGTCCGCCTGCAGTGCATCGAGGTGCTCACGGGACTTGATGCCGGCTTCAGACGCCGGAGAACATTTCACGGCTTCCTGAAAGGCGGGCACCGCCTGATCGCGCCGACCCATCTTGACGTAGGCACGACCCAGCCAGTAGTGGGCCTCGGCGAGCTCCGGCGTTAGTTCGATGGCGCGCTTCAGATGTGCCACCGCCTCGGCATACTCCCCCAGTTCATAGGCCGACTGCGCCATGTTCTTCTCGATCAGGGGCATCAGAATCGTATCGGGTTCCCGAACCTTGGCCTCCTGGTATTTCAAGAGGGCCGTGCGATAGTCGCCCTTCTGGTGATAGGCCTGGCCCATGTTGTAAAGCGCAACGCCCGGGGTGTCGTAAAGAATGTTGGTCAGGGCCTTTTCGAACAGCGTGATGGCGCGATCCCACTGCCCGGCGGAGAGACAGATCGTCCCGAGGAAATTGTACGCCTCGGAATAATCGGCCTTGAGGGCGACGGCCTTCTCGAATTCCTCGACGGCCTGCTTGCGCAGACCTTTGCTGTGATAGGCGATGCCGAGAAAATAGTGGAGGCGGGCATTGTCCGGGGTGAGTTCATTCGCCTTCATCAGCTCTTTCAAGGCGCTGTTGTACTGTTCCGCCTGGATCTGTGCGATGCCCAGCTTCAGATGGGATTCAGCCATGTCCCGCTGCCAGGGCGTGGGACCACACGCGCCCAACGCGACCGGAAGCAGCAGAACGATCAAAAGATAAAAACGGGGTGACGGTTTCATAACGACCCTACCCTTCGTGGTTTCCATTGATCCACCAGTCGCTCTTGTCCTTGAACCACCAGTGAGAGGAGTCGGTTTGGAGGATGGCCTCCGCCACCCTGCGACCCACGTCAGTGCCGAGGCGCTTCAGGGCGAACCGGATCCACTCCTGGCTGTACTTGTTGCCCAAGTCCCCATATTCCTTCAACTGCAGAATCAGGGCGAGCTGATCGGCGTCGCGGGCCAACAGGGACTCGGGCGTTTTCCGGGCGTTGAACTCTTCCAGGGCCGCCGCGATGTCCCCGCCGAAGGAAAGCGTCTCCGTCAACTCGCGGATTGCCTTGGCCTCGTCGACGGCAACATACTTCTTGTTGACGTAATTCATGTCGCCCGTGCGGGCTTCCGGGAGGTCGTGAAAAAGGCACATTCTGAGCAGTTTGAGCTCGTCGACGGACGGGTCCAGGCGAGCCAACACGTATCCGATGAAGATCGTCCGCAAGACATGTTCGGCGACGGACTCCTTTCCCGAACCGAGGAACTGAAACCCTGTCCGGGGCGTCTTTTGCAACATTCCGACTTCATATAGAAAGTTTGCGATATCCTGCATCAGGCGCCCTTCTTCAGCATCTGAATCCGATTGGCCATCTTATCCGCAACCTTGCGGATTTGGGACTGCAACGCCGCAACGCCCTCCGGCCGCGCGACCAGGAGCGAATCAATCTGGGTCTTCCAGTATTCGAGGTGAGAGAGTTCCTCCTCGCGCATCTTTTTCTCAAGCCGCTGCTGAAACTCTCTGGCCAAGATCACATCACGTTCCGCGTGACCCATCCCCTCCCCCTGTACCGCCCTTTTCTAAACCCCGAAAGACGCGGTAGGACCGCCCTCCGGTCCGACCACAGCGATCCGATCATTGGAATCAGAACATTATAACATCTGACGGCGATCTTGCAACCCAGAAATTGATGGCTCCGCTGGTTTTCCGGTATCTCCCCGTGCCGGACCTCCCGGCGGCCCAACGCGCCGAATATTGATTGACATGTCAATCAATATCTGCTACGAGCGCGACACACGGGATGGACGCATCGTACGCTGGCATCGCGCCTCTCCCGATGAACCGCCGGGGGTGCGGCAAAAGCCCCTCCCGGAAGCTGCGGACACGGCGCTTGGCACCGGGAACGCCTGTTTCGCCCCGCACCTGAACGGGTTTCCGCCTGCCGGCTTCGATCCCGACAGGATCTCGGACCCCGCAAGGATAAATCGAGAGGGAGGTACCTTTATGTCTCTGAGTTTCGAATTTTCACCCGAGCAGCGGATGCTTGAGGAAAACGTCTGGCGCTGGGCGTCCACCTGGCTGGAGCCACAGATGGAACACCTGTACGAAAAGGACGAAATGCCGCCGGACCTGTTCCACGAGCTGGGCAAGCTGGGCCTGAACGGCATCGTCTACGAGGAGCAATACGGCGGGGCGGGCCTGGGTTACCTGGAGACGCTGCTCGTTTATGAAAACATCGCCCGGGTCAGCAACGCCCTGTCCATGACCGTCGGCGCCAGCCAAACGCTGGCCTTCGACAACTTCCGCCGCCACGCGTCCGATGCGCAGAAGGCGGCCATCCTCCCCAAGGCGTGCAGCGGCGAATCCATCGGCTGCCTCGGCATCACGGAACCGAATGCGGGCTCCGACGCGATGAGCATGACCACCCGCGCTGAAAAGAAGGGGAACACCTACGTCATCAACGGGAGCAAAACCTTCATTACCAACGCCCCCGTGGCCGACGTCATGGTCTTCTACGCGAAAACCGATCTCGGCAAGGGGCCCCACGGCATCTCGACCTTCTTCTGCTACCCCAAGACCACGAAGGGATTCGTCTGCGAGAAGATCAAGAAATGGGGCATGCGGACCTCGCCCACCGGGCTCGTAACCTTCGACGACATGGTGCTGCCCGAGGAGAACCTCTTCGGCGGGATCAACCAGGGCGTCAAGGTCCTGACCAGCGGCCTGTGCACCGAGCGGATCACGCTGTCCGGATGCGCCCTGGGGTCGATGCGCGCCTGCCTGGAACTCTCGCTCAAGTACGCCAAGGAGCGGGTGCAGTTCGGCAAGCCGATCGCCAACTTCCAGTTCATCCAGGGCAAGCTCGCCGACATGTACACCCGCTACCTCTCCTCGAAATGGATGGCCTACAGCGCCGCCGCCTTCTGCGACAGCCTGGAAGACAAGTCCGGCGGCAAGGGGACGGACCTCGACCGGATGGCCGCGGCCTCGCTGCTCCACTGCGGCGAAGCCGGGACGGCCGTCGTGTCCGACGCCGTCCAGATCCACGGCGGCTACGGCTACTGTCAGGAATACGCCGTGTCGCGCCACTACCTGGACGAGAAGCTGTGGCACATCGGCGCCGGTACCTCCGAGGTCCGCCGAATGATCATCGCCCGCGAACTCCTCCGCGACGATTTCGCCAGCGGCCGCTGAACACCCCTCCCACCGCCCCCATGCCATGCCCGCCAAGGGCATGGCATTTTCTTTACGCCACCGTTTGACTTTTCCCGGTGACTTCAGTAAAGAGGACTCGTGGCGGCGCGGTGGTTCCCCGTCACGCCCATCCATGGCCAAATCCGTTCCATGCGAGGACCCTTGATGATGAAATGGGCCCGACGGCTCCTGCTCTCCGTTCTGGCGGTCATGATAATAGCGCCCTCCTCCGCCCCGGCGCGGGAGGACACGGCCCGGCTGACCTTCACGAGATCGGCTTCACAATCCCGGGGGACGGTCCCGTACCGGGTCCAGCCGGGAGACACCCTCTCCAATATCGTCGCCCGCCAATACGGGGAAACCGAATACTCCCGCAAGCTGAAGTACTTCGAGCGGCTCCGCCACCTCAACCCGTCCCTCACGAACATCCACCAGATCACCCCGGGCCAGCTGGTCTGGCTGTTTCCCGCGGAACCGACCGGACGGCCGGGGGAATTGCGTGCCGACCGGCGTCTCATCCGGGCCCGGAGCGGGGATACCCTCTACCAGATCCTCCGCCGGGAACTGCACGTCCCCGAAGAGCTGCTGCCGCGCGCCCTGGAGGTCCTGAAAAAGGCGAACCCCGGCATTCAGAATCCGGACCGGATCCTTCCCGGACAGGACATCTACTTGCCCGCAATCACCCTTGATCTTCCGATAAACGTTGCGACGAACCCGGAGATTCCCGGGGAGAGTTCACCCAGCGCGGGCTTGGCGCCGCCGGCTTCGATTCCGGCACCCCCCGCCGCGGCGCCGGTCCTGCCGTCGCCAGCGACCGACCGGCTCGCCGCCCTCTCCGCCGTGATCGCCCGTCTGCAGGGTTCGGTCCTGACGACCGGCTGGTACTATGTTCCACTCCCCGACGGCGGACAGATGACGATCGACTGCGGCCTCTTTCCCGTGGTGGAGCTTCCGGACGGAAGCGTCATTTTCCTCGACACCTTGGCCCGCATGCCGGACTCCTTCAAGAGCCTGACCGGAAAGAACGCCGGACGCCAATCCTGGGTCCGGACCGAACCGGATGAACCCCTCCCCGCCGTCCTGAAGACCGTCTTGAGCCGCAGCCGGGCCTTCGTCATGGAAAAGAACCTCAGAACGATATCCGGCGGCGACGGACTCCGGATCGGTCTTCGACCGGACTGGCTGATTGCCGGCCGGCTTCATGCGGCCAAGGGACCCCGAATGTGGGGCCTGCGCACCGATCTCGATCCCGAGGACCTCCTTCCCGCAGCCCTTTCCCACGCCCTTGAGCGGTCGGGCATCTCCATCATCGAGGTGCTCGCGGACGGCCGCGTGGCACCCCGTCCGGACAAACCGGCGGTCGCCGGAGAGGTCCCGCACCTCAAGTCCACGGATACCCTGGAACTGGCCCACGCCCTCCTCGCGGCCCTGGATTTCCGGCCGCAACGGAACACGGCCGTCCGGGTCTTCAGCGCCCCGGAGGATGGCTTCAACCTCTCGGTCAACGCCGATCTTCTCGTGGATAGGAACGGACGGACCGTGATGTTCCGCACCAAGGAGCTACCGGCCCAGTTCATTGCGGCCCTGCGGAAAAAGGACATCTCCTTCACCCAACTGAAGGACGGGGCGGGGAAAACCGGGGTGGTGGCGCAGGTCCTGACCGGCATGAGCATCGCCTACACGACCGGCCTGTTCAGCCTCGCCCCGCCGCCGGGAGCACGGTCGGGTCAAATCACCCTCCACCTGGCGGGCCTGAAAATCGAGGATGGCGAGAGGATCCTGTATCTGACGGAGGCGGACATCGACCCCGGTCTTTACGGCTGTCTGAGCGCACAGGGAGGGATCCGGATCATCCGATTTTGAAAACGCGGGCCATTTCTCTATTTTCCGGAGGTCTGGACAGCATCCTCGCCGTCAAGATCCTTCAGGACCAGCAGATCGACGTGATGGGCCTCGCCTTCGAAACCCCCTTCTTTGACGCGGCCAAGGCCGGGCGGCGGCGTGCTCGATCGACCTGCCGCTGGTCGTCATGAACATCACGGACGAACACCTCGCCATGCTGCGCGCCCCCCGCTACGGCTTCGGCAGAAACATGAATCCCTGCCTGGATTGCCACGCCCTGATGCTGAGGATCGCTGGCGACCGGCTTAAAGCGATGAACGCCGCCTTCATCGCGACGGGCGAGGTCCTGGGCCAGCGCCCCATGTCACAGAACAAACAGTCCCTCTACGTGGTCGCGAAGCACTCCGGCTATCTCCCTCTGGTGCTGCGGCCCCTGAGCGCCCGGCTGCTGCCGGAGACGGAACTGGAGCAGCGGGGACTCGTGGACCGCACGCGGCTTCTCGACATCGAGGGCCGCAGCCGCAAGCGTCAGATGGCTTTAGCCGAGCACTACGGAATCACGCGGTATCCGGCACCGGCGGGCGGCTGCCTGCTCACCGACCCAATGTTTTCGAAACGCCTGCGCGAGTTGTTCGCCCACCGGCCGGACGCCTCCGCGCGGGAAATCGAACTGCTGAAGCATGGGCGGCATTTCCGCCTTCCGGGCGGCGAGCGCGTCGTCGTGGGGCGCGACCAGCGGGACAACCTGGCGATCGAACACCTGCGGGCGGAGGAAGAGGGAGACTGTTTTCTGAAGATGGACGCCTTTCCGGGCCCCTCCGTCCTGATCCCCCGCGGCGGCGGGGAGGAGGCGTGCCGGCGGGCGGCGTCCCTATGCGTGCTCTACGGAGACGCGCCCGGGGGCGTCCCCGTTCGGGTTCAGTGCCGGCGGGGCAATCAAGACGGGACGATCTCCGTGACGGCGGCCGACCGCCAGGATGCGGAGGCCTGGATCGTCTGAGCCCACCGGTCGCCTTTCCCTATCCCTGACGGTGCTGGGGGCGAAGGAGATCGGTGACGGTTTTCACGGGATTGAAGGTTTCGAGGGGCACCTCGACGAAAACTGTGTTCCAGTACGCCATGGCGCCGTTCCAGAGCCCCGGCAGTTCCAGCGCCTTGATCGGGTGCCCCGCCTCCGACTTCAGGGTGATGCATCCGGCCTGCCGGTCCACGAAGCGGTCGAGATCGTACATCCGTCCCCTTTCATCCCGGAGACCGCAGGCGATGTCCACGGGATTGAAATGCGTCGCCTCCGTCCAGCGGGTCTGCTGGGCCTCGGACGCCGAATCCACCTGAAACGCCTCAACGATCTGCAGGGACGTCGCCCCGTCGCTCGCCCGAACCCAGAACGGTCCTCCCCCCGGCTCCCCCTCATTGGGAACCACGCCGCAGACCCTCAAGGGACGCGCGAATCTTGACTGCAAAAACACCGTCTGGTCCATCGGGGTACGGAAGGGAAAATCCGCGGGCAACGAAACATGAAGTCGGTCCCGGCAGAAGCGGATCATCTCTTCGCGTTCCCCGGCGCCAGCGTCTCCCGCTTCGAGCCGCCGTTGAAACCGGAAGATCTCCCGCTGGAGGGAAAGGAGAACGCCGCCGAGCAACTTCTTGTACGGGACGATGCGGACCTTCAGGCGATCGGGAACGATGTTGTCTATATTCTTGATGAAGACGAGGTCTCCGCCGGTCGACTGGAGATTGCCCAGCAGCGCCCCGTGTCCGGCCGGGCGAAAGACGAGTCGCCCCCCCGGCGCGCGGTAGGGCCGATCCTCCAGATCGACGGCCAGGGTATGGGTTGCCGGGTTCTGGGTCGAAAGCGTCACCTGGAAACGGAGCCCCAGCCGCACCTCGCACCGCGGCTGAATCGTCCGCAGGTGGTCCCGAACCGCAGGCAGATGCTCCTCCGAAACGGTGAAGTGAACGCGGCAGACGCCTTCGTTGTCTCCCGCATAGAGCGCCGCCTCCGCCAGATGCTCCTCCAGAGCCGTCCGTCCCCCCTCCGCGTCGATGTGAAATTTGAGCAGCGCCTTGGGCAGGCGTCCGTAATTCAACCCCCGGGATGTCAGGATCGCTTCGAGGATCGCGGCGTAATCCCGCTCCCGCAGCAGCGTCTCCACGTCGGTTCCCCGACGCTCGAGGACGGCCAGTAGATCCGGATAGAAGGCGTATTCCGGAAGCTCTCGCGCGAAGGTGTCCCCCGCGGCATGGGACGCGAAGTCACCGTCCTCCAGGACGCGAAACCAGTCCCGGAACATCCGGGTGGCGGCCCCCGATGCGGGGACAAAGACCGCGATCCGGCCCGCGTCCATGGCCGCGTCGTAGAGAGCCGTCAGGGACGGGATCTCCCCGGCGGCAACGGTTTCAATCCCGTCCCCCACCCGGCAGGGACGATCTAGGGTCAACGGCCTCACCCCCCGCCGGAAGGTCTCCCATTGCCGGCGAACCTCGGCCTCGGCCCGGCCCTCATCACGGATCTGACGGAGATCGTCTTCGGAAAACCCGCCTTCATCCATGCCTCGGCTCTCCCCTCCGCTTCCTCTCCTGGCGGCGGCGGTCCGGGATCGGCCGCCGCTTTTCCCGCAGTAGCCGGGATATATCCTTCTGTCTCCGGCTGAGTCTCTCCCCCGCCATGCCCACCCTCCTGCATCCGGTTAATGTCTATCAGGAATGACCTTTCGCTTCAACGGGAATCTCGCGGGTGTGTCTTGCATTCCGGCCGCCGAACCGCTATCCATCGGGAAACCAGGCAGGTTTTGACTTTCCGCTTCCCGGCGCCTTCTCAGACACCGACGCGACCCCGCTGCTTTGCGCCGGGGCCATCGGGTACCGGTCGCTCACGCTCGCGGAACTGACTGACGTGGAACCTCTGGGACTGAACGGCTTCGGGGCTTCGGGGTACCTGGTACTGAAAATGGTCCGCCACCGCTACCCGCGGACACGGATCCGCGTCTTCGCGCGGCGGGAGGAGGAACGGCACTCTGCCCTGTACCTGGGCGCTGCCGGGGCCGGCGACACGGAGCCCTAACCCCCTGACCGCCGTAATCGACACGACGCCGGCCTGGCGGCCGGTTCTGGAGGCTCTGAAGAGCCTTTCCGGCGGTCGTCTCATCATCAACGCCATCCGCAAGGAAGAGGTCGACCGGGACTAACTGAACCGTCTCGATTATTCCACCTACCTGTGGATGGAGAAGGAAATCCGGTCGGTGGCCAACGTGACTCGGGCCGATATCGACGAATTCCAGGAACTCGCCGCGAGGATCCCCCTCCAGCCACGGATCGAGGTCTACCCCCTGGCGGAGGCGGACCGTGCCGTGGCGGACCTGAAAGCGGGACGGATTCTGGGGGGCGAAGGTCCTGGCCGTGTCGTGACGCCGCCCTCGGGAACGGCGGCATCCCGATGGTCGCTGCGACATGTATCCCGGAACGTCCCGTCCATCAGGCAAGTTCTTCGACCGGCATGACGAACGCCTTGACCCCGGCCCGGGGATGCTTCCGCTTCAGTTCATGCACGACCTTGAGGACACCGGGCATATCCTCGTCCGCGACACCGATGAACAGGACATTGTTCTTGCCCGGCCAGACACGGGAGGCCAGTTTCGGCTCCGTTTCCGTCCCGACGCCGCGGGCCTCGCAGAATTTCGTATAGCGGACGATCCCGGCCCCCTTGAAGGCGCCGACGACCTCCTCGTCCGCTTCCGATCCGTAGACCACGAGCACCATCTTCATCGCGTTTCCTCTTCCCTTCTCTCCGCGTCCGCGCCGGACGGCCGCCTCCGGAGGCGCCGTCTCAACCCCAGCCGCCAGTCGTCGAACTGATCGTAGGCGGCTGGCACGACCACGAGGGTCAGAAACAGGGAGGTCACCAGCCCCCCGATCACCGCAATACCCATGGGGGAGCGCGTTTCCGCCCCCTCCCCCAGGGCAAATGCGACCGGCATCATCCCAAAGATCATGGCGAAGGTCGTCATGAGGATGGGACGGAGCCGCACCGGCCCCGCCGTCAGGATGGCCTCCCGCCGGCTGAGCCCACGTTCCCTCAGGGTGTTCGTGTAGTCGACGAGCAGAATGGCATTCTTCTTGACCAACCCCATCAGGAGGATCAGGCCGATGAAGGTGAAGATGTTCAGGGACCGTCCCGTCAGGATCAGGGCGCCGAACGCCCCGATGAAAGACAGCGGCATCGACAGAAGCACGGTCACCGGATGGAGCAGGCTTTCGAACTGCGCCGCGAGGATCATGTAGGCCATGACGATCCCGAGAAAGAGGGCGAACATCAGATAACCGAAGGACTCCTTCATCGTGTCGGCGGCGCCCTTGTATTTGGCCGTGAAGTCGGCCGGCAGCACCTTCGCGGAGATGGCGTCGAGCTCCTCCATGGCCTGGCCCAGCGGCTTCCCCTCCAGGCTGGCATAAACCATGATGGCTCGCTGCCGATCCACCCGATAGATGATGCTGGGGCCGCCGCCCTCCTGGACATGCACGACGTTGGCCAGTTGGACAAGGCGGCCGTCGCGGGACCGGACATAGATCCGTCCGAGGTCGCTCGGATCGCGTCGGTCCTCGGATCCGAGCTGCACGCGGACGTCGTAGCGCCGGCCCTTCTTCTCGTCCTTGAAGCGGGTGATTTCGACCTCGCCGCTGATCAGGATGTTCACCGCCTCGGCGATGCCCGCCACGCTGACTCCGAGGTCCGCCGCCTTGTCGCGATCGATGAAGACCTTGAGCTCCGGCTTTCCTTCCTCCAGAGACGTGTCCACGTCCACGATGCCCGGAAGTCTGGCGAACTCCCGGGTGATCTGCTTGGCGTACCCCTGAAGCGCGCCCAGATCGCCGCCGGAGATGACATACTGTATGGGCACGTTGCGGATCCCGCCGCCGATGACCGACACGTCCTCCGCCGTTCCCTTCAGGCCGGGAATCTCGTTCAGCCGGGTGCGCATGACGGCCTTGATGTCCTCCTGACTGCGGTCGCGCTCCGCCTTGGGGATGAGGCTGGTGAACATGATGGCCTTGTTCACCGGACCGACGCCGCCGGCCCCGAACCCCTGCGCATAGAAGACGGCCCGGACCTCGGGGAACCCGCGAACGATCCGCTCCGCCTCCCGGAACATCTCGTCGGCCTTTCCGAGGGAGTAGTCGATCGGGGCTTCGAGCCGTACGATGAACTGTCCCTGGTCTTCCGGGGGATGAAGTTCCTTGCCCATGAACTTCGTGATGTAGAGGCTAAGAACGAACAGGACCAGTGCAAGCGCCAGGACCGTCTTGCGCCAGCGGAGCGCCCATCCCAACAGCCTCCGGTAGAGCTCCTCCACCCACCGGTAGCCCCGTTCCCACGCGTCGCCCATCCGGCGCCAGACCCCCCGGATCCCCCGCGTCCGGTCGCTGGCATCCACCGGCGCGACCGCCGTCTTCGGCTTCAGGTAAAGGGAGGCCATCATCGGGGTCAGCGTGAACGAAACAATGAGGGAAACGAGAACGGCAAAAACCACCGTCAGGGCGAACTGCGGGAAAAAGCGGCCGATGATGCCCTTCATGAAGGCCACGGGCAGAAAGATCGCGACGATGGCGAAGGTCGTCGCCATGACGGCCAGACCGATCTCGGCGGTGGCGAACGACGCCGCCTCTCGGGGCTTCATCCCCTCCTCGATATGGCGGTGGATGTTTTCGATGACGATGATGGCATCGTCGATCAACAGCCCCACGGACAGGGACAGCGCCATGAGGGTCATGTTGTTGAAGGTGAAGTCGAATGCGCGGATCAGGGCCAGGGTCGAGATAATCGAGACCGGCAGGGCCAAGGCGCTGATCAGGGTCGTCCGGACATTGCCCAGAAAAAGAAAGACGGCAAAGACGGCGAAGAGCGACCCCAGGATGATGTGCTTCTGCACCTCGGCGATGGAGCGCTTGATAAAGACGGACTGGTCGGCGGCGACGTTGAGCTCCATCCCCGTCGGCAGGGTCTTCCGGATCTTCTCCAGTTCGGCGTGGATGCGTTCGACCACCTCGACGGTATTCGTGCCGGACTGCTTCTGGATGCCGATGCCGACGCAGGGAACGCCGTTGAACTTGGCGATCGAGCGCCGTTCGTCCAGGGCGTCCTCCGCCCGTCCGATGTCACGGATCCGGACCGGGGCGCCGTCGACGTAGGCCACCACCAGATCGTTGAATTCCGACGCATCCCGAATGTCTCCCCGGATCTTGACGGAGTACTCCTTCGAGAGGCTCTCGATCCGCCCCCCGGGCAACTCCACGTTCTCCCGCTTCAGGACAGTCAGGATATCGGACGGGGCGATGCCGTACGCCTGCATGCGATCGGCGTCGAGCCAGATGCGGATCTGGCGCAGCCGCAGTCCGCCCATGCGGAGCGCGCCCACACCGTTGATCTTCTGGAGCTGCTCCTTGAGAACCTCATCGGCATACGTGGACAGATCGCGGATCGACCGCTGCCCGGAGAGGTTGAGCCACAGGACCGGACTGGAATCGGCATCGACCTTCTCGATGACCGGCTCGCCGATGTCGTCCGGGAGCTTGGACCGGATGGCGGCGACCTTCTCCCGCACGTCCTGGACGGCCAGATCGATGTCCCGCTCGAGCACGAATTCGATGGTCACCCGCGACGCGCTCTCCTGGCTCGCGGAGGTGATGGTCTTGACGCCGTTGACCGTATTGACGGCCTCCTCGATCCGGTCGGTGACGTCCACGTCCATGATCTCGGGGCTGGCCCC
>JALNWL010000052.1 GCA_023230905.1 Syntrophales bacterium | reverse complement strand
TGACAAAGAGCAACTCAATGAACTGAGTTTGGCCACATCGGCCCAAGGCTGAAGGCCCCTTCAACCGAAATCGGCATCAGCCTTCTTTAAAAACCGGTCTTTCCGGATGGACACTAGTTACATTTCGGGGAAAATGTCACACAAGGTCACACAACTGAAAGCTGTAAGTGCCTGATATTGTTGGTGGGACGTGCGGGAATCGAACCCGCGACCAACGGATTAAAAGTCCGCTGCTCTACCAGCTGAGCTAACGTCCCAGGATTATTCAGATAATACATGACGCGAGAGCCGCCGATGGCGGTTCCACACGTCTTCTTCAAAGGCCGCACGTCTTATCCCCAAGTGCCCGGCCTTGTCAAGTCCAAAACACAACCCTGATCATCCGGAGAAGGGGTTGCGGGTGACGATCGTCTCGTTTCTCCCCGCGCCGACGGAGACCATTACGAGTTTGGTATCCGTCAGGTCTTCGAGCCGCTCGATGTACTTTCTCGTGTTTTTAGGCAGCTCGCCGATCACACGGGCGTCCCCGATGTTTTCCGACCAGCCGGGAAGCGCTTCATAGATCGGTTCGCAGCGGCTCAGAACAGCAGGATGGGCCGGCATGGTTTCCGAGAAGACCTCTCCCTCCGGGGTTCGGTAGCCGACGCAGATCTTCAAGGGGTCGATGCCGGTGAGGACGTCGAGCTTCGTGAGTGCCAGGCCGGTGATGCCGGAGACCCGGACGGAGTGGCGCACAAGGACCATGTCGAGCCAGCCGCAGCGGCGCTTCCGGCCGGTGGTTGCCCCGAACTCCTGGCCGACCTGCTGGATCCTCTCCCCGATGGCGCAGGTCAGCTCGGTGACGAACGGTCCTTCGCCCACGCGCGTCGTGTAGGCCTTGCAGATGCCGACGACGGACTGAAGCGCACCCGGGCCGACGCCCGAGCCGGCGCCGGCGTTGCCGGCCACGGTATTGGAGGAGGTCACGTAGGGATAGGTGCCGTGGTCGATGTCCAGGTGGTTGCCCTGCGCGCCCTCGAAGAGAATCTTCTTGCCCTTCTTGATCTCCTTGTGGAGGATGAGCGACGCATCCGCCGCGTAGGGGCGGAGCCGATCCGCGTAGGCCCGGTATTCGTCGAAGATGGCGGCTTCGTCGACCGCTTCCTCGCCGAAATAGCGGGTCAGCATGAAATTCTTTTCGGTGCAGTTGGCGCGCAGCTTTTCCCGAAACGTGCCTTCGTCCAGGAGGTCGGACAGGCGGATGCCCACCCGGGCGGCCTTGTCTTCGTAGGCCGGTCCGATGCCCCGGCCCGTCGTGCCGATTTTCCGACCGGCCTTGTGGGCCTCCCGGGCCGCGTCCAGCCGCCGGTGGTACGGCATGATGATGTGGGCATTCTCGCTGACATAGAGCTTCGTATGCGCCGGGAAGAGGTTGCGGCCGTTCAGGCTGTCGATTTCTTCGATCAGGACCTTCGGATCGACGACGACGCCGTTGCCGATGATGCAGAACTTGTGATCGTGCAGGATCCCCGAGGGGATCAGGTGCAGGATGGTCTGCTGACCGTTCACCACCAGGGTATGTCCCGCGTTGTTGCCTCCCTGGAAACGGACAATGACATCCGCGTCCTCGGCGTACAGATCGACGACCTTGCCCTTGCCCTCGTCCCCCCACTGGGCGCCCACCACTACGACATTTGCCATTGTCCGTCCTCCGGCCTACATTTCCAGTGCCTGAACCGAGATCACGTGCGGCAGGCTCCGGAGCTTTTCCATGACTTCGGTCGGCACGACGCTGTCCGTGCTGAGCACCACCAGGGCCTGACCGTCGACCTGCTCGCGGCTCAGGTGCATGCGCGCGATGTTGATGTCATGGGCCCCCAGGGTGGAGCCGATGTTGCCGATGACCCCCGGTCGGTCGATGTTGTACAGGACGAGCATCAAACCGTCCGGATTGACCTCGACGGTGAACTTGTCGATTCGGACGATGCGCGCGTCCTGGCGGCCAAAAATCGCCCCGGCCGCGCAACTTTCGCCCTGGGCGGTCTTGACGGACAGGGTGATCATGCTGGTGTAGTCCTTGACCTCGCTGCTCTTGGCCTCGACCACCCGGATGCCGCGCTCCTTGGCCACGACCGGCGCATTGATGTAGTTGACGTTCTCGTTCAAAATGGGTGTGAGCAGCCCCTTCAGAAGCGAAATGGTAATGGGGGCGACGTTGTGGTTGATGATCTCGCCGCTGTACTCGATCTTCACCTGCTCGATGCCGCCCGTGATGAGCTGGGCCTCGAACTTGCCCAGTTTCTCCGCCAGTCCCAGGTAGGGCTGGATGACGTTGAGCAGCTCGGCGCTCACCGAGGGGAAGTTGACGGCGTTGCGGATCTCGCCCCGGGTCAGGTACCCCACGATCTGTTCCGCGACCGCGATGGCCACGTTGATCTGGGCCTCGTCGGTGGAGGCGCCGAGGTGGGGCGTGCAGATGACGTTGGGCAGGCCGACGAGGTCCTTGTTTTTCGTCGGTTCCTCCTCGAAGACGTCGAGGGCGGCGCCGGCGACCTGACCGGAGACGAGGGCGTCGTACAGGTCCTTCTCCGTGATGATCCCGCCCCGGGCGCAGTTGATGATGTAGACGCCCTTCTTCATCTTCTTGAAGGCGGCGGCGTTGATGATCCCGCGCGTTTCCTTCGTCATCGGGGTATGGACGGAGATGAAGTCGGACTTGGCCAAGAGTTCGTCGAGCGTCACCAGGGCGATCCCGAGATTCTCGGCGGCCTCGGCGGAGATGAAGGGGTCGTAGGCGATGACGGTCATCTTGAGCCCCTGGGCCCGGTCCGCGACGATCGTGCCCACCCGGCCGATGCCGATGATCCCGAGGGTCTTGTTGCACACCTCCGAGCCCATGAACCGGTTCTTCTCCCACTTGCTGTCCTTCATGGAGGCCGTCGCCTGGGGGATCTGCCGGGCCAGGGCCATCATCATGGCGATCGCGTGCTCGCCGGTGGTGATCGTGTTGCCGCCCGGGGTGTTCATGACGACGATGCCCCGTTTGCTCGCGGCGGCAATGTCGACATTGTCGAGGCCGATCCCCGCCCGGCCGACGACCTTCAGGTTATCGGCGGCGGCGATGATCTCCTTCGTGACCTTGGTGGCGCTCCGGATGGCCAGGCCGTCGTAATCCTTGATCACCCCCTTGAGCTCGTCGGGGGTGAGGTTGGTGATGACGTCGACCTCGATGCCGGGGGCCTGCCTGAATATCTCCACGCCCTCCGGGGAGAGGGTATCGCTGACCAGGACGCGCTTCGTCATTGTTTCTTCCTTTCTCGTCATGCGTCGGCTTTCTGGAGATACGCCTTCTCCAGCGCCGCCAGGGCCGCCCGCAGATCCTCCGCCGCGACCGTCGGACCGCACCAGAACCGGAAACCGGGCGGGGCGTCCTTGTAGGAGTTGATGTCGTAGGCGATCTTCTGCCGGGCCAGTTCGCTCGCGATTCCCTTCAGGAACTTCGCGCGCTCGTCCTTCGGCAGGGCCGCGACCCTGGCGCTCGTCACCATCAGGCAAACCGAGGTGTTGGAGCGGACGGTGGGGTCGGCGGCCAGGAATTCCACCCAGTCCGTTTTTTGCACCCATTCCGATACAATCCGGAGATTCCCCATGCTTCTGGCGATGAGCGCGTCGAGACCGCCCTCGGCCTCCGCCCATTTCAAGGCGTCGAGGTAGTCCTCAACGCAAAGCATCGACGGCGTATTGATCGTGTCGCCCTCGAAGATGCCGGCGTTGATCCTGCCGCCCTTCTTCATGCGGAAGATCTTGGGCATCGGCCAAGGGGGATCGTACGCCTCGATGCGGGCGACGGCCCGGGGACTCAGAACCAGCATGCCGTGGGCCGCCTCGCCCCCCAGGCACTTCTGCCAGGAGAAGGTCAGGGCGTCGATCTTCTCCCAGGCGATCGGCATCGCGAAAACGGCGCTCGTGGCGTCGCAGAGGGCGAGCCCTTCCCGGTCGTCGGGGATCCAGTCCCAGTGCGGCACCTTGACCCCGCTCGTCGTGCCGTTGGCGACGAAGACCACGTCCTGGCGCCAGTCGACCGCGTTCAGATCGGGGAGCTTCCCGTAGTCCGCCTTGAGGATCGTGGGTTTGAGCTTCAACTGCCTGGCGACGTCCGTGGCCCAGCCGTCGCTGAAGCTCTCCCAGACGAGCACCGTGACCGGCCGGGGCCCCAGGAGCGACCACATCGCCGCCTCGAAGGCTCCCGTATCGGAGGCGGGCATGATCCCGACGAGGTAGTCGGCGGGGATGCCCAGAATCCTCTTCGTTTCGGTGATGGCGCGGGTCAGCTTTTCCTTGCCCAGGGCGGAGCGGTGCGACCGTCCGACGGCGGCGTCTTCCAGGGCGCCGAGGGTCCACCGCGGACGCTTGCCGCAGGGACCGGAACTGAAATTGGGGTTCATAAAATCCCGTCCTCTTTCTTGAGTTTTCACGAGCGCGCGAATATAACAGGATTGCATCATTTACTCAAGAGATTTTACCGAGATTCCGGTTGACGCCGACGGTGAAAATCCATATGATCTTTCAGCCATTAGGAGGGGTGGGGCCTTGAAAAAGATCAAAACGAGCTTCTTCTGCCAGAGCTGCGGTCACGCGTCCACCAAGTGGCTGGGAAAATGCCCATCCTGTGGAGGCTGGAACCAGTTCGTGGAAGAGGAAATCCGGGAGGCATCCGAGGGGCCGTCCTCCGATCTCCAGCTCCACGAGGCCCCGCGGCCCATCGCCGACATCGTCGCCGATGAGAAGGAGCGCCTCGCCACGGGACTGGCCGAGATGGACCGGGTTCTGGGGGGCGGCGTCGTTCCCGGATCGGCCGTTCTGGTCGGCGGCGATCCGGGCATCGGCAAATCCACGCTGCTGTTGCAGGTCTGCCAGCGGCTCGCGGAGCGGGGCCTCAAGGTCCTCTACTGTTCCGGGGAGGAGTCGGCCCGGCAGATCAAGCTCCGGGGCAAGCGCATCGGGGCGGATTCGGACCAACTCCTCGTCTTCGTGGAGATCGCCCTGGAGAACATCCTCGCGGAAATCCGGCGGATCGAGCCCCACGCCGTCGTGATCGATTCCATCCAGACCGTGTATGCCTCCAATCTGTCGTCGGCGCCGGGGAGCGTGGGGCAGGTGCGCGAGGCCTCGGAGCGCCTGATCCTGCATGCAAAAAAAACCGGCATTCCCGTGTTTCTCGTCGGGCACGTCACGAAGGACGGATCCCTGGCCGGCCCGAAGGTGCTGGAGCACATGGTCGATACGGTGCTCTACTTCGAGGGGGATTCCGGGCATGCCTACCGGATCGTCCGGGGGATCAAGAACCGCTTCGGCCCCACGAACGAGATCGGCGTCTTCGAGATGCGGGACGACGGCCTGAAGGAAGTCGCCAATCCGTCCGCCCTGTTCCTGTCGGAGCGCCCGGAAAAGGCCGCCGGGTCCGTGGTCGTCCCCAGCCTGGAGGGGACGCGGCCGATCCTCGTCGAGATCCAGTCGCTGGTCATTCCCACCAGCTTCGGGATGCCCCGGCGCACGACCATCGGCGTCGACCACAACCGGGTTTCGTTGCTCGTGGCGGTCATGGACAAGGTCTGCGGCCTTCACCTGAGCGGCCACGACATTTTCATCAATGTGGCCGGCGGGGTGAAGGTCGACGAGCCCGCCGTGGACCTGGGTCTAGTGGCCTCGATGGCGTCGAGTTTTCTCGATCGGCCGGTAGCGCCGGGAACAGTGGTCTTCGGCGAAGTGGGCCTGACCGGCGAGGTCCGGGGGATCAGCCAGATGGAGACGCGCCTCAAGGAGGCGGCGCGGATGGGCTTTACGCGCTGCATCCTCCCCGCGGGAACGCCGGCCGGCCGCAGGCCGGAGAGCGGGATCGAAATGTTCGGGATCCGCTCGCTCAAAGACCTGCTCGACCCCCTGTTCTAGCAGGCTGTTGAAAAACGCTCATCTGCGGCGTTGCGCTGCAAACCTCATCGCTCGACGTATTTCTATATACGCCTCGCTCTTAGGTTTTTGCGCGCCTTGCATCTGAACCTTTTTCAACAGCCTGCCCAATCCGGGTGTCTTTCAACACCCTGCTAGGAAGGAGGAAAACGCCATGGTGGAGAAGATTTTCTGGCTCGGCCATTCCAGCGTCCGGATCCAGTCCGGGACGGTCCTGTATATCGATCCCTTCCAGATTGCCGACGGTCCGGAGGCGGACCTCATCCTGATCTCCCATGCGCACCATGACCATTTCTCCCCGGAGGACATCCGGAAGATCCGCGGCAAGGAAACCGTGATCGTGACGACACCCGACGTTGCCGCACAACTGACCGGTGAGGTCCGTCCCGTCCGTCCGGGCGACCGGCTCACGGTCGGTCCGGTCGCGATCGAGGCCGTGTCCGCCTACAACCTCGACAAGCCGTTTCATCCCAAGAAGAACGATTGGGTCGGCTTCATCCTGACCGTGGACGGCAAGCGGATCTACTATGCGGGGGATACGGACGACGTTCCGGAGATGCAGGCGCTCAAGGCGGATATCGCGATCCTGCCCGTCGGCGGCACCTACACCATGACGGCGGCGGAGGCGGCAGCCGTCGCCAATCGTCTCCGTCCGGAGGCGGCCATTCCCGTCCACTACGGCACGATCGTGGGCTCCGCGGACGACGCCCGGCGCTTTGCGGAGTTGTGCCGCGTCCCCGTCTTCATCGAAGGATGAGCCCCCCTCCGGAAGCGCCGCTCAAACCGCCGGATCCTACTGACCCCTCCGCGCCACGGAACCTGATCCAGACCTTTCCCCCACCACCCGCTCCGCCACGGGGGCGGTAACCCGCGAGATCTCCGATGAACGCCGGCGGGAGACGATTCCCGAGCCGGGCCGGGAAAGGCATCAACATAAAAAGCTATGCGTTATTTAATATTTATGTTAGAGAGTCCCTCAGCGTAGGATTACCCGCTGGATGGAAGTGAAATTTTTCAAATAATGATCTTCCCATCTTGACATTGAAGGGATGATGTTTATTTTAGCCCCCAAATTGAAGGGGATAGGATTGCTTTATCATCTAAAATCATAAGTGACGAAAGGAGAGGTAGGGAGCATGAAGATCAGACCATTACAGGACCGCGTGATCGTGAAGCGACTGGAAGAGGAGCAGAAGACCAAGGGGGGGATCATCATTCCCGACACGGCCAAGGAGAAGCCGATGGAGGGGAAGGTCATTGCCGTAGGGAAAGGGAAGACCACCGAGGACGGCAAGCTGGTCAAACCGGATGTCAAGGCCGGGGACCGGATTCTCTTCAGCAAGTACGCCGGTACGGAGGTCAAGATCGACGGGGAAGAGCACCTCATCATGAGAGAAGACGACATCCTGGGCGTAATCGAAAAATAATAATGACATAAGGAGGATAAGTTCAATGGGAGCAAAGTTAATACAGTACGACGAAGAAGCCAGAAAGTCGATTCTCAAGGGGGTCAACACCCTTGCCGATGCCGTCAAGGTCACCCTCGGTCCGAAGGGCCGGAACGTCATCCTGGACAAATCCTTCGGTGCGCCGACGGTCACGAAGGATGGTGTGACGGTTGCCAAGGAAATCGAGCTGGAAGACAAGTTCGAGAACATGGGCGCCCAGATGGTCCGCGAAGTGGCCAGCCGGACGAGCGACGTCGCCGGTGACGGGACCACCACCGCGACCATTCTTGCCCAGGCCATCTATCGCGAAGGCGCCAAGACGGTCGCCGCCGGCAGCAATCCGATGGACCTCAAGCGCGGCATCGACAAGGCCGTCGAGGTCGTCGTCAACGAGCTCAAGAAGCAGAGCAAACCCACCAAGGATCAGAAGGAGATCGCCCAGGTCGGCACCATCTCCGCCAACAGCGACGAGACGATCGGCGACATCATCGCCGAGGCGATGGGCAAGGTCGGCAAGGAAGGCGTCATCACCGTGGAGGAGGCCAAGGGGCTCGAAACGGAACTGGAGATCGTGGAAGGCATGCAGTTCGACCGCGGGTACATCTCCCCCTATTTCGTCACGAACGCCGAAAAGATGGTCGTGGATCTGGAGGACTGCTACATCCTGATCAACGAGAAGAAGATCTCCGGCATGAAGGACCTTCTCCCCATCCTCGAGCAGATCGCCAAGATGAGCCGTCCGCTCCTCATCATCGCCGAGGACATCGAGGGCGAGGCCCTGGCCACGCTCGTCGTCAACAAGCTCCGCGGGACGCTCCACGTGGCCGCCGTCAAGGCCCCCGGATTCGGCGACCGCCGCAAGGCCATGTTGGAGGATATCGCCATCCTGACGGGCGGCAAGATGATCTCCGAAGACATGGGCGCCAAGCTGGAGAATGCCCAGCTCGCGGACCTCGGACGTGCCAAGCGCATTACCATCGACAAGGACAACACGACGATCATCGACGGCGCCGGCGACCGCAAGGCGCTGGAAGGCCGCGTGAAGCAGATCCGCGCCCAGGTCGAGGAGACGACCTCCGATTACGACAAGGAGAAGCTCCAGGAGCGTCTGGCTAAGCTCGTCGGCGGCGTCGCGGTGATCAAGGTCGGCGCGGCCACGGAGACCGAGATGAAGGAAAAGAAGGCCCGCGTGGAGGACGCCCTGAACGCGACGCGTGCGGCCGTGGAAGAGGGGATCGTTCCCGGCGGCGGCGTAGCCTACCTGAGAACCCTGCCCGCCCTGGAGAAACTGAAGCTCGAAGGGGACGAGGCGGTCGGCGTCAGCATCGTCCGGAAGTCCCTCGAGGAGCCCATGAAGATGATCGCGGCCAACGCCGGGCTGGAAGGCTCCATCGTGGTGGAGAAAGTCAAGGAGAAGAAGGGCGCCTTCGGATTCAACGCCCGTTCCGACAAGTACGAGGACATGATCGCCGCGGGCGTCATCGATCCGACCAAGGTGACCCGGTTCGCCCTGCAGAACGCGGCCTCCGTCGCCGGCCTGATGCTGACCACCCAGTGCATGATCGCCGACAAGCCGGAGGACAAATCCGCCGCCATGCCGCCCATGCCTCCCGGAGGCGGGTACCCCGGCATGGGGATGTAATTTCCCAGACCGTTCCATCGTTGTGAAAACGGGCCCCCCGGGATGTTGCCGGGGGGTCTTTTCTTTGGTGTGCCCCCTTGCATTATTTCCACCGGCGGGTTAGAGTCCGCCGACGAAGGGAGCGAGACCATGAAGGGCATCCTGATCCGCTGGTTCATTCTGACGCTGGCCATTCTTCTGTCCGCCTATGTCATCGACGGGATCATTGTGACGGGCTTCTTCCCCGCGCTGTTCGCCGCGGCCGTCCTGGGGATTCTGAATGCATTCTTCCGGCCCGTCCTGCTCATCCTGACCCTTCCCGTCAACATCGTGACCTTGGGCCTCTTCACGTTCGTCATCAACGCCCTGCTGCTCAAGATGGCCTCCGGCGTCATCTCCGGGTTCGACATCCACGGCTTCTGGGCGGCCGTTCTGGGGGCCCTGGTCATCAGTGTCGTCAGCTGGTTCTTGAACAGCTTCGTCAGCGGCCAGGGGCGCATCGGCCCGAATGAAGTCATCGATCTCAAACGCCGGGGTGACGGAGGACGCTGGGAATGACCGGAACCCCGGCAGCGCTTCCTCCGGCCATGCAGCAGTACGTGCAGACCAAGGCCCGCTACGAGGACTGCATCCTCCTGTTTCGCATGGGGGACTTCTATGAGATGTTCTTCGACGACGCCGTCACGGCCTCCCGGGTCCTCGATCTCACCCTGACCTCCCGGAACAAGGGCAAGGAAGACAGCATTCCCCTGTGCGGGTTTCCGTACCACGCCGCCTCGACCTATATCGCGAAACTCATCGCCCAGGGCTTCAAGGTCGCCATCTGTGAGCAGATGGAGGACCCCAAGCTCGCCAAGGGCGTTGTCAAGCGCGAGGTCGTGCGGGTCGTTACCCCAGGCCTGGTGGTGGAGGCCGACAACCTCGAGGCGAAGGAGAACAATTTCCTCGCCGCCTTGGCGTTTGCCGACGGGGCCTACGGGCTGGCCTTCCTCGACATTTCCACCGGCGAGTTCCGTTTGGCTGAATTCCGGGACCGGGACGCCTTCCTGGACGAAGTCGCATCCCTGTCCTTCCGGGAAATTCTTCTGGAGGAAACGTTTCCCGAGCGGGAGCGCCTGGGGGGAGGGCCGGAGAGCGAAACGCGCCGCCGCATCGAGACCGTGGCCGCGGACTACTTCGCGCCCGCCCCCGCCCGCGAGCTTCTTCGCGACCGCTTTTCCATCGAGGCGCTCCGGGACCTGAACGTCGAGTCCTTTCCCGCGGCGCTGGCCGCCGCCGGCGCCATCCTCCGATATGCGGTCGAAACGCAGCAGGACCGCCTCGGGCACGTCAATGCGCTCCAGTGGTACGAATCCAGCCAGAATCTGATCCTCGACGACATCGCCCGGCGCAACCTGGAACTGTTCTCCACCATCACCGAGGGCCGGAAGGCGGGCTCCCTCTATCATGTCCTCGATGAAACCATGACTGCCATGGGCGGCCGGCGCCTGCGCTGGTGGCTGAGCTACCCTCTGTGTCAGCCGGAGCGGATCCGGAAACGACTCGCCGCGGTCGCCGACCTCAAGGAACACCACCTGCTCCGCCAGAATCTCCGCCGGGCGCTGGGGCGGCAGCACGACCTGGAGCGGCTGGGCGGCCGCATCGCCATGGGGGTGGCCAACGCCCGCGACCTCGTGGCCCTGAAGCAGACCCTGCAGGCGTTGCCGGAGGTCAAGGGTCTCTTGGCGGATCTGTCGGCGCCCCTGCTGGTCGCCATTCGGGAGGGGATCGACGAGATGTCGGATGTCCTGGCGCTGGCGGAGTCCGCCATCGCCGACGATCCCCCCCTGAGCCTCCGGGACGGGGGACTGATCCGGGAGGGATTCGACGCAGAGCTGGACCGGCTCACGAGCATCGGTCGCGACGGACGGAAATGGATTGCCGCCCTGGAGGAACGCGAGCGCCGCCGAACGGGGATCGGCAGCCTCAAGGTCGCCTACAACAGCGTTTTCGGGTACTACATCGAGATCACCAAGGCCAATGCCGACCACGTCCCGGACGACTACATCCGCAAACAGACCCTGGTCAACGCCGAACGCTACATCAACCAGGAGCTCAAGGAGTACGAATACACGGTTCTCAACGCCGACGACGCCCGGCGCCAGCGGGAGTACGACCTGTTCGTCGATGTCCGGGAACGGATGGCGGGCCAGATCCGGCGGATGCAGAAAACGGCGGGGCTGCTGGCCGATCTGGATGCCCTGGCGGCGCTCGCCGAGGTTGCGGAGCGGTACGGCTACACCTGTCCCGTCGTGGACGACGAGGACGTGATCGAGATCCGGGACGGGCGGCACCCGGTCGTGGAGCGGATGCCGCTGCCTGAGGGGTTTGTCCCCAACGACGTCCTGCTCGACCTGGACCGGAACCGCCTGCTGGTCATCACGGGACCCAACATGGCCGGGAAGTCCACCTACATCCGCCAGGTGGCCCTGATTGTCCTGATGGCCCAGATGGGCAGCTTCGTCCCCGCCGCGTCGGCCCGGATCGGCTGCGCGGACCGGATCTTCACCCGGGTGGGGGCGGCGGACAGCCTTGCCCGCGGGCAGAGCACCTTCATGGTCGAGATGACGGAAGTGGCGAACATCCTTTCACGTGCGACATCCCGCAGCCTGGTGATCCTCGACGAAGTGGGACGTGGGACCAGCACGTTCGACGGGCTCAGCATCGCCTGGGCGGTGGCGGAGCGCCTCCACGACGCGGCCCCTCGGGGTATCCGGTCGCTGTTTGCCACCCATTACCACCAACTGACGGAGCTGGCGACCACCAAGGCCGGCGTCGCCAATTACAACATCGCCGTCAAGGAATGGGGCAGCCGGATCATCTTTCTGAGGAAGATCAAGGAGGGCGGGACGAACCGCAGCTACGGCATCCAGGTGGCACGGATCGCCGGCGTTCCCGAGGAGGTGATCAGCCGGGCGAAGGAGATCCTCGACAATCTGGAGAAGGGGGAGTTGGACCCGACGGGAAAGCCGAAGCTGGCGCGCGGCCGGCGGCCAGCGGAGCGGAACCCGGATCAGCTGGGTCTGTTCATGGGAGAGGAGGAGCGGGTGCTCCAGGAGCTCCGCGATGCCGACATCCCGAACCTGACGCCGGTGGAGGCCCTGAATCGCCTGAACGAATGGAAGAAGCGGCTGGGGAAGGGCTGAAGGGAAACGGGATTCCGCCGTGGGCCTTTCGCCCTTTGCCTATTTGATACACACCCTCCGGACCTGCTTGAAGTCCGTGAGTCCCTGGATGGATTTCTGGATGCCGTCCTGAAGCAGGGTCGTCATGCCCTCGGTCATCGCTACGTCCCGCATCTCCTCGATGGTCGCGTGTTTCTGAATGAGTTTCTTGATGTCGTCCGTGCCGGCCAGGAGTTCATGGATGCCCATCCGCCCCTTGTACCCCGTCTTGTCGCATGCGTCGCAGCCTTTGGGACGGTAGAGGGTCAGGTCATCCGTGTAGGGGACGTTGAGCTTCGCGAAGGCCTCCGGACCGTAGCTCTCCACCATCTCCTCGTATTCCTGCGGCGTCGGGTGGTAGGCCTCCTTGCACTTCTTGCACAGGGTCCGGACGAGACGCTGGGCCAGGATGCCTAGGAGGGCGTCGGCGAAGTTCAGGGGGTCGATGCCCATGTCGAGCAGACGGGTGATCGTTTCCGGGGCGCTGTTCGTGTGCAGGGTGCTGAAAACGAGATGGCCGGTGAGCGACGCCTCGACGCCCGTTTTCGCCGTTTCGAAATCGCGCATTTCCCCGACCATGATCACGTCCGGGTCGGCCCGGAGAAAGGCCCGCATGGCGGCGGCGAAGTCGAAGCCGATCTTCGGCTGAACCTGAACCTGACGCAGTCCATACTGGGTGATTTCGACGGGGTCCTCGGCGGTCCAGATTTTCCGGTCCGGGGTGTTGATGTGATGCAGCGCCGCGTGGAGGGTGGTTGTCTTCCCGGAGCCGGTCGGCCCGACGACGAGGACCATGCCGTAGGGCTTTTCCAGAATCTTCAGAAGCTCGCCGTAATTGCGCGGGAGCATCCCCATGGCCTCAAGCGGCAGGGTTTCCCCCTTGGCCAGGATGCGCATGACCACGTCTTCCACGC
>JALNWL010000051.1 GCA_023230905.1 Syntrophales bacterium | reverse complement strand
CTCCTCGCTCGACCTCCTCATCTGCTCCGGCGGTCCGCTCGCGCTCGAAACCCTGGAGAAGGCCCAGAAGATGTTCGGCAAGGAGATCACCCAGGGCTACGGCTGCACCGAGGTCGGCGGATCCATCGCCCGGCAGCGTCGCGACTGGCCGCGCAAGCCCGGCAGCGTTGGCTTCCCTCTGCCCGGCCTGGCCCTGAAGCTCGTCGATCTGAACGGCAAGGAAGTTCCCCGCGGTGAAGAGGGCGAGGTCATCTGCAAGGGCCCCATCATCATGAAGGGCTATCTCAACAAACCCAAAGAAACGTCGCTGGCCCTCATCGACGGCTGGCTGCACACAGGTGACCTGGGTAAAATGGACGACGACGGGGAACTCTACATCACGGGCCGCGTGAAGGACCTCATCATCAAGGGCGGGGAGAACATCGATCCGGGCGTCGCCGAAGGCTGGCTCTACAAGCATCCCGCTGTCTGGGAGTGCGCCGTCATCGCCATCCCGGACGAAAAGTACGGCGAGGAGGTCGCCGCGGTCGTCACCCTCAAACCCGGACAGAAGGCCACCGAGGAGGAACTCCTGGCCTACCTGAACCAGCATCTGCACCACTTCGTGGCCCCGAAGAAGATCTTCATCTTTGACGCCCTGCCGAAGACCGGACTCGGCAAGATCCTGAAGCGGGAGATCCGGAAGATCGTCAACGAAAAGCTCTAACGGGTGGGACCGGGGCAGTGGACGCCATCCCTCCTTCGTCCCGCCCCGGCCCCAACCGACATCCCATCGAACGACAAGGAGATTGCCTCATGTCACGCAAAGTCATCGTCACCTGCGCCCTGGTCGGCTCCTCGACCCGGAAGAGCCAGAACCCCAACGTCCCCTACTCGCCCAAGGAACTGGCCGAGGCGGCGGCGCTCGCCCACAAGGCCGGGGCCGCCATGGTCCACGTCCACGGCATCGAGGATGACGGTACAAACACGACGCGGGTCGAGCGGATCCGCGAGGGTCACGACGCCATCAAGCAGAAATGTCCCGACCTGATCGTCAACCTGACCTCGGCCCTGGGACCCGGCGCCACGCCCGAACAGCGCATCGGCCAGATTGTCGCCGTCAAACCGGAGATGGCCTCTCTCAACATGGGGACCATGAACTTCGCGGCGGTTAACCGGAAAACCGGCGAGGTCGTCGTGGACTACACCTTCGAGAACAGCCTGATCGTCATCAGCGACTTCGTCCGGCAGATGAAGGAAAACGGCGTCAAGCCGGAGATGGAGTGCTACACCTCTTCCCACATCGACAACTTCTACGCCATTTCGGGATCGGGCCACTTCACCGCGCCCTTGAATTTCAATTTCGTCTGGGGCGTCTGCGGCGGTCAGTCCTTCCGGCCCGCCATGTTCACGAGCATGGTCCAGGCCCTGCCGGCGGGCGCGAACTTCACGGCCTGCGGCGTGGGAAACGAGGAATGGCCCGTCATCACCCAGTCGATCCTGTGCGGGGGACACGTTCGGGTGGGGCTCGAGGACAATATCCGGATGCCCAACGGCGAGTTGGCGAAAGGGAACTACGAACTGGTGGAGGCCGCCGTCCGGATCATCGATGGCCTGGGCCTGGAGCCGGCCACCCCGGACGAGGCCCGGCAGATCATGGGACTCACCCGGCGCTGAGCCGTCCGCCGGACGGATTCGTCCCGCCGGGACCGGAAGCCGCGCATCCCGTTTCCTCTTGAAAGAAGAAAGCCGACGAAACCCTTCGCTTCCGAGGCTTTTTTCTTTTTGGGGGCGTCTCAAGACCGGGCCGCGCTTCGCCCCGGTTCAACCTCCGGCCTCTTGCCTCCCGCCCCGGCAGGGGCCTCGCCGCCTTGTTCGTGGCGAACGACGGCGGGGGGGATTTCGAATGGAAAAATCCGCTCAGGGTTCCTGCGGACGGCCTGCGGATGGTTGGACCAACGTCAGGCGATCGATCGCCGTGGAATGGGCACGGTGCTCCCGCCAGTTTGCCAGGTGGACCCGGGCCAGTTCGGCGGAACGGATAATGACGAGGTTTTCGGCGTTGCTCTCTTCCGCCGCCTTCGTGAAGTTGAACGATCCGGAAATCACGCGCTCGCCATCGATGATCATGACCTTGTTGTGCGCGATGGCGTGCTGGCCGTCGATGTAGGTGGGGCTGCCGGCGTTGACCAGAAACGTGGCTGATGAATACCGCCGGGTCTGCTGGCTCTTGTCCAGGATGGCCTCGACCCGGACACCGCGGCGGTGCGCCTGGAGCAGGGCCTTCGCGATCGGCGCGGAGGTGAAGACGTAGGCCTGCACGAGGACCTCCGAACGGGCCTGGTCGATCTCCGTCACAACGGCGTCCGTGCAACCGCCGGAGGGGCTGAAAAACACCTTCACCGGCGTGCGGTTCAGTTGCAGGTCGACGGCCTGCAAGGCGGAAGGGAACGGGAGACAGCAAAAAACCAAAACGAGGATGAGCAATAACCGCGATTTTTTCATGCAACGATCATGTCGCGGGGCAGGCCGCACACTGCTTCACGATCCCCTTTCATTCATTTCTTTCACACCCGGGCGCATCTCGCCGCCGCCCGCGACGTGGGCGCTTTTAGCGCATTTCCCGGATTTTGGCAAGCGGAGGATGCCCCTCCGGGGGCGGACCTTCTTCTGACCGTTTACAGGTAGCTGTGCAGGCTGGGCAGGTAGTTGACGCCGAGGTAGGTGAACAGCATGGCGGCAAAACCGACGACGGAAAGAAGTGCGATCCGGTTGCCGCGCCAGCCCCGGACATAGCGGGCATGAAGCAGGGCGGCATAGATGAGCCACGTGATGAGGGACCAGGTCTCCTTGGGGTCCCAGCTCCAGTAGGACCCCCAGGCGTAATGGGCCCAAACGGAGCCCGTCATGATCCCCAGAGCAAGCAGGACGAATCCCAGGACGACGCTCTGGTACAGCAGCTCGTCCAGGGTTTCCGCCGCCGGAATCAGGCCGACAAAGCGGGCGGGGCGGTCGAGGCGCTTGAGGAAGAACATGATCCCCAATCCGAAGGCCGCGGTAAAGGCGGCATAGCCCAGGAAGCAGGTGAAGACGTGGACGGTCAGCCAGTTGCTCTGCAAGGCCGGGATGAGCGGCTGGATTCGGTCGTTCATGCCGGGAGACAGCGACGCGAACGCCATCAGGAGGAAGACAATGGGCAGGACGAACGTCCCGAGACTGCGGTTGCGCGTCCGCCACTCGACAATCAGGTAGAAGAGCGCCGTTGCCCAGGCGAAAAAGATGAGCGACTCATAAAAGTTGGACATGGGCGCGTGGCCGATGCCCAGCGCATGGGACTCGCGCCAGCGGATCAGCAGGCCCGCCGTATGGGCGATCCACCCCAAGACCACCGCGCCCGAAGCCCCGACGCCCCAGAATTCCCGGCCGTTCACCATGCGCAGCAGGTAGAGCAGAAAGGCCCCAAGATAGATGAAGGTCACCCAGCTCAGGATCTCGGTGTTAATCATCCGGCGCCCCCTTCACGGAACCCCTTGAGCAGGGACGCGATCTCCCGCTCGAGGCCGACCCGGTCACGGTTCGTCCTTCCGGTGACGGCGATCTCGACGGCCCCGTTCTCCGCCGCCACGCGCACCCAGACCTGGCGGTGGGCGTAGAAGAAAACGAAGAGGAAACCGACAACGAGGAGCACCGCCCCCGCCGCCACGACCGGCGCCCCGGGATCGCGGGCGACCTGCAGACCCGTGTAGTAGCGGGGAGAGAGCCGCGCAAGGGCGAATTCGTACGGCGTAAACCCGGCAGGGTTCAGCATGGGCATCATCTGAAACAGGTTCGGCTGTTCCTTTAGAATCGTCTCCAGGTGCTGGAAAACCCAGAGGGGCCTCTCCTCGCCCGGCGTCCGGATCAGGAGCTTGACCGCCGGCCCCATGTGCATCAGGTTCTCCTCGATCCGCTGGACCTCCACCCTTCCCTCCCCGCCGGGGAGGTTAAAGCCGGCGCCCACGCCAACCTCGACGGATCCCAGCGCCCGTCCTTCGCGGCGGAGGGCCAGGGTCGCGCCACCGCCCGGGATCGTGCCGTAGCTCGCCTGGTAGAACCGGTAGCCGCCGAAGGTCACCGGGTGATTCACGAGAACCGGCGTCCGGCGGAGGACCTTCCCCCCCTTCAGGAACGTCAGATCGGAGCGGTAGGTCTTCGGCATCCCGCCCGTGTAGTGCTCCAGGACGAACCGGTCGCAGCGGACGGTGAAATCCAGCCTCTGGACGCCCCCTGCCTTCGTCCTCACGGCATCCGCCGCCTCCCCTTCGCCCAGTTGGAGGGACCCTTCGAATCCCAGAAAGAATCCGAGGACGACCCCGGCCATGACAACGAGGACGCCCAGGTGGACGAGATACACGCCGAAATGGGACGCGGCGCCCTTCTGTGCGGAGAGGATGGTCGCATCCCGCCCTGGAGCGGTCCGGACCGGTCCGACGCGCTTGCGCAGCCGTGTCTCCACCATCGCCGCAACCGCCGGGACCTCCCCGGTGACACGGATCCGGTTTCCGGAGGAAAGCCGGTCGAAGGCGCCCTCCGGCGCCGGTGCGGGCGAGCGGGCCTGCCGCCAACGGACCAGGGAAGCGGGAAAGCGGCTCCACGAGCAGACGACCAGGTTGACGGTCAGCAGAAGGATCAGAATCAGAAACCAGAGGGAATGGAAGACATCGAAAAGCTGAAGCTTCTGCAGGAGGGCGGCCATGCTCGGGGTGAGGCGGGCGGCGAACTCCGGGGCGGCGCTCCCCTGGGGAATTACGGTGCCGGCGATCGCCGTGAGTGCGATCGCAATCAAGAGGAACAAGGCCAGCCTCACGGAGGAGAAGAAGGAGCGGAGGGGAGACTTCGGATCGGTCACGCGGGACCTGCCTTTCAGGAGAAATCGCCGGACTCTGCCCCGGCACGGTGCGGAAAGATAAAACAATCCCGGTCGCTTGTCAAGTTTGTCCCGGAAATCGGCCCCGGCCCCGTCAGGCGCGCAAGGGGAACATCGTGAAACATCGCCGCGATTTTCCGTCAGGCCCGCTTTCGCTTGACAAACAGGGCGCGGTCGGTTAATAGGTCCCCTCGGTGATGGAGTTCACCGAATAAACTGCCCCTCCAGGCTGATAACTCCTACCACAACGCTGGCAGGGGCCCACAGCCGATCCGACTCCTGCCGCAGACCCGGGGGAGTTTTTTTATGACATCCGCACCGGATTCATCCATGCCCGACCTCTTGTCGGATGCGTGCGGGCAACTCATGGCGCGCATGCGCGACGCCGTCGAACGCTTCCAGATGATTTCCCTGCGGCGTCCGCTGGACGCGGCGGAAGCGCTTCTCCGGCAAAATTCACCCATCGCCGTTGCGGTCCTCGGACAATTCAAGGCCGGCAAGAGTTCTTTCTTAAACAGCCTGATCGGACGGACGCTCCTGCCCGTCGGGGTTGTCCCCGTCACCACGGTGATCACCCGCATGCAGTACGGACCGAAGGATTTAGCCCGGGTCCGTTTTTTCGACGGCGCAAATCGCGAGATCGGCCTCGATTCCCTGGCGGACTTCACGGCGGAGGCCAAAAATCCGTCCAACGAAAAGAACATCGCCTATGTCGATATCGAGCTTTCCGGCCTGCAAGACTACGAGGGGTTGTGCCTCGTCGACACCCCCGGGCTGGGCAGCGTTTTTCAGGCGCACATCCGCGAGTCGGAAAACTGGCTGCCCGAGGTCGGCGCCGCCCTGCTCGCCATCAGCGCGGATCGCCCCCTTTCCGAACAAGACCTGCACCTGATCCGCGACCTGACGGCGCACACCCCCCGGATCGTCCTGCTCCTCACCAAGTCGGACCTGCTTGACCCCGACCAGCAGGAAGAGGTCGTCACCTTCTTCCAGGACACCCTACAGCGCGAGCTGAACCGGAAGTTTCCCGTTCTGCTCTACTCCACTCGCCAGGAGACGGAGCGGTTCAAAACGCGCCTGGAAATGGAGGTCCTGCTGCCCCTTGCCGCCAACCGCGATCGCGAATTCAGAAACATCCTCAAGCACAAGGCCCGGTCCCTGGCTCGGGGATGCCTGGGTTACCTGGAGATCGCCCGGAAGATGTCCCAGCAGGCCGATCAAGATCGGAAGGGCCTGCGGCAGCGGATTTTGGACGAGCGGGTGAACTACACCCTTCTCCAGGAAGAGCTGACCGTCATCACCCGGGAGAATTCGCGGCAGACGCGCACCTTCATCATGGGGAACCTGAACCCCCTGGCGGCGGCGCTCCGGGAGAAACTCGCCACGCAACTCAAACGCGACATGGCAACATGGACGGGCAACCTGTGGAAACTCACCCGGCGGTACGAGGACTGGCTCACGGAAAACTTCACCGAGGAGATCGGGCGGATCTCGCGGACGGAGCAAGCCCATTTCATGGGAACGCTGAAGAAGGCTCACGCCAGTCTGGATCGTTCGCTGGCCTCCTTCCGGGCGCTGCTCAGCGACAACATCGAGCGGGTTTTGGGCGTCCGGCTCGCCGAGGCGGACTGGAGGATCGAGGTCGCCGAGCCTGAACACCCCGACATCCACATGGCCAAGACCTTCGATTTCCACTTCGACCTGCTGTGGTTCCTGATCCCCATGACCCTCTTCCGCGGCCTGTTTGAGCGCCACTTCCTCAAGATGATCGACCGTGAGGTGGAGGTCAATCTCTCCCGCCTGGCCTTCCAGTGGGAAACCCGGATCAACGCGGCCATGGAAGAGATGCGGAAGCAGGCCGAGCGCTACATCCGGGACGAGCTGACGACGATCGAGGCGCTCCTCTCCCGGCAACAAGGACAGACATTGGACATCGAGAAGAACATTCAAGAAATAGTGAATCTGTTCGAAAAGGTGAAGTAGAAATTTATTCCGATATCCTTACAGGGAAAGGAACACCGTCATGAGTCCAAAAATAAAGAGAATTCACGCCATGGAGATACTCGATTCGCGAGGCAATCCAACCCTGCGCGCCTTTGTCACCTTGGATGACGGGATTTCCGCCTCCGCCTCCTGCCCCTCCGGGGCGTCCACGGGGGAGCACGAGGCCGTGGAGCTGCGCGACGGTGATAAAAAGCGGTACGGCGGCAAGGGAACGCTGCAGGCCGTTCACAACGTCAACAAAACAATTGCACCCGCCCTGATTGGCATGAATCCACTTGCGCAGGAACAAATTGACCGCCTGATGATCGATCTCGACGGCCAGCCGAACAAGGGCCGCCTCGGAGCCAACGTCATGCTCAGCGTCTCAATGGCCGTGGCGAGGGCGGCTTCCCTGAGCCTGTCCACGCCTCTCTATACCTATCTCGCCGGATCCCGGAAGATCCGTCTTCCCGTACCCATGATGAATATCCTTAACGGCGGCAAGCACGCCAACAACAGCATCGATTTTCAGGAATTCATGGTGATGCCCCTGGGCGCGCCCACCTTCGCCGAGGCCCTGCGGTATGGGGTGGAAACCTTCCATGCCTTGAAGGGTATCTTGAGCAAGAAGGGACATGTGACCGGCGTCGGCGATGAAGGGGGCTTCGCGCCGAATTTGAAGAGCAACGAAGAGGCCTGTGAGGTGATTCTGGAAGCCATTGAAAAAGCCGGTTACCAACCCGGCCGGGATGTGGCCCTCGCTTTGGACCCGGCCGCGAGTTCCTTTTACGAAGGCGGGCGTTACCGGCTTGTCAAATCCGGGCAGGGCGAGAAAGACGCCGCCGCAATGAACCGACTTTATGATTCCTGGTTGCAAAAATACCCGCTCGTCTCCCTTGAAGATGGCTTGGCGGAAAACGACTGGGAGGGGTTCCAGGCGCAAACGCGCCTGCTTGGCACCCGGATCCAGATCGTCGGCGACGACATCTTTGTGACGAACTCCCGTTTCATCAAACGCGGCATCGAAGAAAAAACCGCCAATGCCGTCCTCATCAAACTCAATCAGATCGGCACGGTGACGGAAACAATCGAAGCGGTCGATTTATGCCGCAAAGCCGGATGGGGAATCGTGATTTCCCATCGCTCGGGGGAAACGGAAGACACCTTCCTGGCCGACTTCGCCGTGGCCATGGGAGGGGGGCAAATCAAGACGGGCTCAGCCTGCCGGAGCGAACGAATCGCCAAATACAACCGCCTGCTGGAGATCGAGGCCGAGTTGGGTGCGGACGCCTGTTTCGAGAATCCCATGAAAAAAGGTTCCACAAAATAGCCTGAGCCGGCGATGGAGTCCGCCCCTGCCCATGCGGTTGATGACTCCTGATCAGGTGATGGCATGTTTGTCGGTCGCGAAAAGGATACCGCTCGGATTATCCGGGCTCTCGAACGGGGTCAAAATGTCGTCCTAACCGGAATTCACGGCATCGGGAAGACGATCTTGATCAAGCACATTGCCGCTCTCACGGAAAAGAACTGGAGGTTCGTTTTCGTTGATTTTTCACTCGCGCCCACCCAGGTTTGCCGACGCCTGCTCAAGGAATTTATTTCGGCCGGAAGGTCAACCGGCGAGATTGAAGCAAGGACCTATAAGTCGTTACGTTACCTGACGGCCAATATCGCCCTCAAGGATTCCCGTCAGCACATCATCGTTTTGGACAACCTCGCCCGATTGACAGCCGCCAAGGCTTCCCTGCTTCGTTATCTGATCCTGGAGAAACGCTATTTGTTTGTGGCCATCGCTGAAACGTTCCTCCCCGCGCGTGATCTGTTCCGCCTCCGCGCAGAATTGCTGCCGGCGATCGATGTCGTCGTTAAACGCCTGCCGATCGAGGAGACCATCGCATTTTTCAACGATGCACGCCGAAGATACAAGCTGCCATGGACGGATGCCGATGTACGAATGCTTTCGGAGGCCTCTGGCTGTTATCCTTTGGGCATGAAAGACACCGTATCGAGGGAACGGAATCGTGGCTGGACATAGTCTTCCCGTGGATCGGATTGTCCGTTATGTCCTCGAACGCCGTTGCCGGGAGGGCGGTTTCTGTTTTTATCGTCTGGAAGAACCCAACGGCTCCGACACGTACTACGCTCTCTCGATCCTCCACCTGCTCGGCGTCCCGTTCCGGGAGGATCGCACCCTGGGGTTTCTCAAGGCCCGCCAACAACAGGACGGCGCCTATGAGAGCATCTTCCAGGCGTTCTACTGTCTGCAATCGCTGAAACTCCTGGGGGAGGAGCCGGAAGCCGATCCGACATCCTACATCCTGGATCATCTCCATGTTTACGAGATCGAGAAATTGCCGGCCGAAGTCACGTCCATCTTCCGGCGGATGCTGATGCTCGTGGAGCTCTGCACCGCCCGGCATATTGCGCTCGCGCCCTCCCTCCGCGAGACCGTGATCCGATTTGTCATGCATTTTCGAAAAGAAGACGGAGGCTTCGGCGCATTCTACGCAACGCTTTTGGAAACCGCCCAGGCTTTGCGAATCCTCGATAGGCTGGGTTATCCCCTGCAGATCTTGGGAAGCGAGGCCTTTGTTTCGCAATGCGCCGATCCGGTCTGCGGGTTTGTCGATATCCCCTTCACCACCTTCTCCTTCCTGGAGCATATCCATGCGGGCGTGGTGGCTTCAGCCTATTTAAACAGGCCGCCTCCCCATGCGGATGCCTGCCTTCAATTCCTGTCGGCCTGCCAGACACTGAGCGGCGGCTTTTCGCGATCCACCCAAGCCGGCATCGCCACCCTGGAGGACACCTGTTTGGCCGTCGAGACGATCGATTTACTTAGGAAATTCGAATTGATTGGATGGCGCTTATGCGATTAACCGCCGACGGCCGACCTGGGTGGGAACGCGTTTCAGCTACACCCGGCGCTCTCCCGGCGCCTCTCCATTCCTTTCAACGCCGTTGAACGTTTCATCCAAGCGGACGCCTGCAGAGGGGTCAAACGGACCGCCGACCGAAATGCCCGAATTCATCTTTGCAACAATAAATCAAATAGTTGCATGAATTATTGCCGGTGCCCGTCGCTGTGGCACGCTTTTCTCATATAAATAGGCAAAACGAAAGAAACCCTTCAAGGAGGACATAGACCATGAAAAAGACCGTTTCCACCCTCATCGTGACGATCGCAGTCGTACTCCTCACGGCCACCTTCAGCTTCGCCGAATACGCCGTCGGGGCGGGAGACGCCTTCCCCTACTTCCAGCTCGGCTGCCTCATCGTCGGCGGGCTCATCATCGTTTCCCTCAAGCACAAGTATGAAAAGATCTACCTGGGAGAGGCCGTCGGCGCCTTCGCCCTCTACACCGTCCTCGTCGCCCTCTTCACCTCCCCCGTCGTCAACGTGGTGAAGACCCTGGTGAGCTAGCCAACCGTCCCCGACCGGACGCGGAAACCGTTGGAAAGGAGGAACGAAACATGACCGCCACCACGCAAAAGACCGGAACGAACCTCAATAGCCTGCACGGTATCATGACCATCAGCGCCTGGGGATTCGTCATCGTGATCGCCTCGTTCCTCTTCCTCTACCTGGGCTATCGCCTGGACCAGTGGCTCGGCACGGCCCCCAACTTCATGCTCGGCCTGTTCTTCCTCGCCATCGTGACGACGATCGGCCGCCTCTATCGGGAGGCTTGGGTGAGGAAGGAGCAGAAATAGGCGGGGTCCGTCGATTCACCGCCCGTCTCGTCTCGCTCGGCCCCCGGCAGGATCGCTGCCGGGGGCTTTTTTCGTCCTGCTGAAGCGACAGGGGTGTTTGAGCCGCGGGGCGGGAAGACGCCGGCGCAATTCTCGTTTTCTTTTCTCCCATTTTATGCCATAGGAGAGTCGAAAAGGGGGATGCGGCCTCAAGTCAACCTGTTTGAAAAACGTTTTTTCGAATGGAGGTGTCCCTGATGAAAGAAAAGGAAAAAGCGGTTTCAAGGCGTGACTTCCTGAAGGTCACGGGAGGCACCGCGGCGGGGATCGCGGTCACCGGGATGGCTTGGCGGCCGGGCGAGGCGGAAGCCGCCGCGATGCCGAAGAAATGGAACGAAACGTTCGACGTCGTGGTCGTCGGCAGCGGTTTTGCGGGGCTTGCCGCCGCCTACGAAGCCAAGAAGGCCGGCGCCTCGGTCGTGGTTCTGGAAAAGATGCGGACCCCCGGAGGCAATTCCATCATCAACGGCGGCGTCGTCTCCGCCGCCGGCTCACCCCTGGAGGCCCGGGACGGCATCAAGGATTCGCCGGAACTGCTGCTCAAGGACATGCTTGCAGCGGGTCTCAACCTGAACCACCTTGAGCTGGCCCGGCTGGTGGCGTACGAATCCAACAACACCGTCCAGTGGACCATCAACGAACTCGGCGTCAAGTACAAGGATTCCCTGTCGCAGGAGGGCGGCCATTCGGTCCCGCGTATGTACAGCACCTACAACCAGAGCGGTTCGGCCATCGTGACGCAGCAATTGGAAAAGCTGAAGGAAATCGGTCTTATTCCCCGCACCCAGGTCCTCCTCAAACGCCTTCTGCGGGATACCGATGGGCGGGTCAAGGGTGTCGAGGTCCGCGAGAAGTATGTCTTCCCGAGAGAAAACAGCGGCAGGACGAAGTTCATCAAGGCGAAGAAAGCGGTCGTCCTGGCCACGGGCGGCTTCGGCAACGACGTCCCATTCCGGACCATTCAGGATCCCCGGTTGACGGCCGATCTCGAATCCACGAACCAACCCGGGGCCACGGGAGAGGCGCTGCGCGAGGCCTTCCGGATCGGGTGCACCCCGGTGCAGCTCTCCTGGATCCAGCTCGGCCCCTGGGGCAGCCCGGACGAAAAGGGGATGGGGCTGAATCCCTTCTTCGCCCAGTTGTGCTGTGCCATGTACGGGCTCTGGGTCGACACCCAGACCGGCAAGCGTTTCGTCAACGAACTGGCCGACCGGAAGATCCGTGCTGACGCCATTATCCGGGTCGGCAACAAGTGCATCGCCTTCACCGACGCCAACGGCTTCGCCATCGGCCAGAAGATGCTCGGGGACATCATGGCCAAGCTCATGGAACGGGGCGTCGTTAAGCGCTACGATTCGCTGGCGGCGATGGCGGAGGCCTACGACTGCCCGATCGCCCCCCTGAGGGAAACCATCGCCAACTTCAACAAGGCGGTAGCGGCCGGCAAGGACGAGGAATGGGGCCGGTACCTCCAGAAGAACCAGCGAGCCCTCGACACCGCCCCCTACTACGCCTCACGGCTGATGCCCAAGGTGCACCACACGATGGGCGGCGTCAACATCAACGTGGAGGCGCAGGCCCTCAATGTGGAGGATGACAAGCCCATCCCCGGTCTCTACTGCGCCGGTGAGGTGACGGGAGGCGTCCACGGCGCCGTCCGTCTCGGAAGTTGCGCCGTACTGGACTGTCTGACGTTCGGGCGTATCGCCGGACGGAACGCGGTCAGGGAAAAGGCCTGGGGCTAAAAGGAACCGGTTGGGGAGGGGCGGTGCACCTCGGGGCCGCGGCTCTCCCCTCCGGACGGACCATCACCACTCGGGAGGAACAAGATGAAAACGGACAAACAGACGGATCGGCAGACGGCGCTGAGAATTTTCTTCCTGATGGCCCTGGTTCTCGTGTTCGCCGCAACGTCCGGCGGATCGCTCCTCGCGGCACCCAAGAAGCTGGCAACGGCCAAGGCGGGAGACTGTGCCGCCTGTCACGGCGCGGACAAGGTCCTGCCGGACGGCCACGCCCCGACCGCCGCGATGAACGGCGAGGCCTGCCTGGGCTGCCACCAGAAGGGGAGTCCGCTCGCGCTCTACACGAAAATGCCCCTGAGCCACTTCCATCAGCTCAAGGGCATCACCTGCCAAGCATGCCACACGGACCTGAACGCACCCCAGGAGCTCTCCACCGAGCAGTGCCTGGCCTGCCACGGCAGCTTCGAGACGGTGGCGGCCAGGACGGCCAACGTCAAGCCCCAGAACCCCCACTCATCGCCCCACGGCAACACCTATACCGCCTGCGACCTCTGCCATCATCAGCATGCGAAGTCCGAAAATTTCTGCGCCCAGTGTCACAACTTCAAATTCGTCGTGCCGTAACCCGGGGTCGCCCCACTTCGCGACAAAAAAGCCCGTTCCCTCGAACGGGCTTTTTTGTCGCGAAGTGTTTTCAGGCCGATCCCACCCCTCCGGTGCGCTTTGACACAGCGATGGCCGGCGGCATCGGGTCGCGCTACGCGACGGCCTGCGCCTCCGCGGACATGTCCAGCGCCGCCAGCGCCGCCGGCGTCGGGATGCCCCGGACGGG
>JALNWL010000050.1 GCA_023230905.1 Syntrophales bacterium | reverse complement strand
TGACGGCGAAGATCCGCGGGATGCAGATCCATAACGAGGGCGTGACGGAGGCGGCGGCGGGGCAGCGGGTGGCGATCAACCTCCAGGGGGTGGAGAAGGCGATGCTCGGCCGTGGCGATGTCCTGGCCCGTCCGGCGACCCTGCTGCCCTCCCGGCGTCTGGACGTGCGGGCGTCGTCCCTTGCCTCAGCCGGCCGGGCGCTCAAGAACCGCGCCCTTGTGCGCTTCCACGCCGGGACGAGCGAGCTCATGGCCCGGATCATCCTGCGAGACCGGGACGAACTGAAGCCGGGCGAAGCGGCGGCGGCGCAGCTCTTTCTTGAAGCCCCCGCCTGCTGTGTCGCCGGCGACCGGTTTGTCCTGCGGAGCTATTCGCCCGTGACGACCGTCGGCGGCGGCGTCGTCCTCGATCCCCTGCCGAAGAAGCACCGGCGTCGCGATCCCGAGGTCGCATCCGCCCTGACCGTTCTGGCGGAGGGCGACGGCGCGGCGCGGACGGCCGTCATCCTGGAGCGGTCCGGCGCCCGGGGGGCGGCGCCGGGCGAACTCTGCGTCCGGACGGGGATGCCGGTCCGCCGGCTCCAGAAGATCCTGGACGGCCTGTTCGCCGCCCACCGGGCGGTGCTCGTCGACCGCGACGAGATGCGGGCCGTCGCGGCCGGGGTTTATCAGGACCTCCAGAACCGGATCGTCGCGGACCTGACCGACTACCACGCCCGTCATGCCCTGAAAGAGGGCCTTTCCAGGGAAGAGCTGCGCACGGCGCTGGGCCGCGCCGTCACCCCGAAGCTCTTCCAGATGGTCCTCCGCGATCTGGAAAAGGCGGGGCGGATCGTTGCCGACCGCGAGCACGTGCGCCTTCCCGGCCACCAGGTCCAACTCGGGGGGGAACTGGCGGCGCTCCGTCAGGAGATGGGTGATCTCTACCGCGACGCGGGTCTGGCGCCGCCCACGCTCCGGGAGATCCGCGAGCGCTTCGCCGACCGGGTTCGGCCCGCGGAGAGCGTCCTCAAGGTGATGCTCCAGGAGGGGGAACTGGTCAAGGTCAGCGAGGATCTCTACTACCACGGGGACAACCTGGCGGCCCTCCGGGAGCGGTACCGTGTGCTGCTCATCCGCGACGGGAAGGCCACGCCGGTGGAGTTCAAGGAGCTGACGGGGCTGACGCGGAAGTTCATCATCCCCCTCATGGAGTATTTCGATCTGACCAAACTGACGATCCGCTCGGGCGACCAGCGTCTGCTCCGGGAAAAGGAGGGGAAATGACGGCATTGGCTGTCTCGGCCTTCCTGACGTTTCCCGTTCAAGTCCAGGACGGCCGGGATCGGATCGAAACGTCCGCGAAGATTGTCCGAGAGATCCCGCTCGAGGTGTTTCTCGACGGGCGACGGATGGGGACGATCGCGTGCAGCGGCCTCCACCCGGAGGAGCTGGCGTTGGGCTTCCTGCGCGCCGAGGGGCTGCTTGAGGACCGACGGGAGCTGACGCGGATCGAAACCGACGCCGGCGGACGGGTCGTGCGCGTGCACCGGCGGAGGGAAACGGCCGCTCCGGCGGTCGCGCCCGAGGGTCAAACCATCGGATCCAGCGGCGCGCGCGGGCTCGGCCTCGCGGCTTCACCGGCCCCGCTGCATGACATCGACCTGGCGGTCACGCCGGCGCAGGTCCTGGCCCTGATGGACGTGCTTCTGAACGGGTCGGCGATCCACAATCTGACCCACGGGACCCACTGTTCCGCGCTGGCGACGCCGGAGGGGATCGCCGTCCTGCGGGAAGACATCGGCCGCCATAACACCCTGGACATGCTCGGGGGGTACATGTTCTTGAACGACATCCCCGGGCGCGGCCGGATCCTCCTCACGACGGGGAGAGTGTCGGCGGAGATCGTCCAGAAGGTCTGGCGGCTGGGCGTCCCCATCCTCATCTCCCATTCCGCGCCGACATCGCGCGCCCTGGAGCTGCTCGCGGAGGCCGGCATCACCCTGATCGGGTTTGTCCGGGGAGGCAGGATGAACCTCTATACGGAAGGAAAGCGGGTGATCCGGTAATGACGAAATCCATCTATATCAAGGACATCAAGGCGGGAGACAAGGTCAGCACGGCCTTCCTGGTGGCGGAGAAGAACATGGCCTACTCCCAGAAGGGGGCGCCCTACCTGAATCTGAAGCTGAAGGACCGGACGGGCGAGGTGGATGCCAAGGTCTGGGACAACGCCCCCCAGTGGGACCCGGTCTTCGGCAAGGGGGATATCGTCCACTGCCAGGCCCGGGCGGTGAGCTACAAGAATGCCCTGCAGCTCTCGATCCTGGAGATCCGCCGGCTGGAGGCCGGCGACGTCGACCCCGCGGACTTCTTTCCCTGCGCCCGCCGGGACCCGGAGGCGATGTTCGCCGAACTGGAGGGGCTCGTCGCCTCGGTGACCGCTCCGCACCTGAAGGCGCTGCTCGCGGCCTTCTTCGCGGACGCGGAGGTCGTGGGGGCCTTCAAACGGGCGCCGGCGGCCAAGGGATTCCACCACGTCTACATCGGGGGGCTTCTGGAGCACACCCTGTCGGTGGTCCGCCTGCTCGACGTCGCGAGCCGGCATTACGATGGGCTTGACCGTGACCTGCTCCTCGTGGGCGGGATCCTCCACGATATCGGGAAAATCCGCGAGTACCGCTACGAGGGCCTGATCGATTATTCCGACGAGGGGCGCCTGATCGGCCACATCGTCATCGGCGTCGAGATGCTGGATGAAAAGATCGCCACGCTGGCGGCGTTTCCGCCGGAGACGGCGATGGCCCTGCGCCACATCCTCCTGAGCCACCACGGCGAGATGGAATTCGGCTCCCCGAAGAGGCCCAAGACGCTGGAGGCCATGATCGTCCACCAGCTGGACGACCTCGACGCCAAGGTCAACGCGATCCAGGGGTTCGTCGCCGGCACCCCGGATGACGCCTCCGCCTGGACCCCCTTCCACCGCCTCTTCGGCCGTTTTCTCTACAAGGGCAAACCCGGCTGAACGGTGCTGACGGGCGCACGCCGGATGTCCGATGCCCCGGCATTCAACATTTTTTCGGCCCGGTGCCTCCTCGCGCAGCGCATAGGCACACCTCGCGCCTCCGGCGCTCAAACAGTCGCCTTTATGGACGCTTCGCTGCGGGGGAAGCGTGCCCGAAAAAATCTCGATCCGCGCTGACGGAATCGGGGATCGCATGGCAGACGGCACAGGGGGCCTGTCCAACCCGCTTCAGAGGGAATTCCTGACCCACCCCCGTTCAGATGGCCTCGATGGTGGAGGGCGGCTTCTTCGTGATGTTGTAGGTCACGCTGACCACCCCGGGCACCTCCGTCGTGATCCGGTCCGCCAGCCCCTCGAGGACCTCGTAGGGTAGCCGAGTGGGGGATCCCGTCCGGGCGTCCGTACTGTTCCAGCAACGCAGCTCGATCTGGCAGCCGTAATCCCGCGCCCCGTGGCGCATGCCCGTCACGCGGTCCGCATGCAGAATGGCGAGGTACTGGAACGCCCCGCTCTTGCAGAGGGCCTCCTCTACGATCCGGGTCGCCTGGCGGACGGTGGACACGCGCTCCGGCGTGACCTCGCCGATCACGCGGGCGGCCAGGGCGGGGCCGGGGAAGGGGGGGCGGTTGAACAGGTCCTCGGGCAGGCCGAGCTCCCGGCCCACGAGGCGCACGCCGGGCTTGCGCAGGCGGATCAGCGGTTCCAGGACCTTGTACCCGAAGGCGGCCTCCGTGTCGATGCCGAGCTGGGAAAGGATGTTGTGCTGGCGCTTCACCCCTGCGACCGTCTCCTCCACGTCGGTGAAAATCGAGCCCTGGAGGAGGTGGCGCGCCCCGCTTTCCTTGACGAGCCGGCCGAAGACCGCCTTGTAGAAGGTCTGGGTGATGGCCTCCCGTTTTTCCTCCGGGTCCGTCAGGCCCTTCAGGGCTTCGAAGAATTCCGCCCGGGCGTCGACAATCTCGACCGGCACCTTCATGGCGGCGAAGGCCTCTTGAATCTGGCGGGGTTCGTCTTCCCGCATGATGCCGTTGTCGATGAAGTAGGTCTTCAGACGATCTCCCAGGGCCCGGTGGCCCAGGAGCGTCACCACGGACGAGTCCACGCCTCCCGACAGGGCGTTGACGGCGGCGCCGTCTCCCACCGCGGCGTTGATGGCCCGGACCTGTTCGGCGATGAAGCCTCGGGGGTCCAGTTCCGACAGGCTGATTTCCTTGATGCTCACGAGCGGTCTTCCTCCTTTATGGATAAGTGCAGGCATGGGGCACTGGGCGTCGGGCCAAGGGCGAAAGGCCAAGGCCTGAGGCCGAATGTCTGATGCTCATCCGCCTATATCCCTTCGGCGGGCGAAAATCAACCGGCGATCTTCTTCCCCGCCATGATATCCCGGCGCTTTTCCTCCGTCAGGAGGCATCCCGTCAGGCAGTTCCCCACGCAATCTCCGTCGCAGGGTTCGGTATGGATCGTCACGCTCGCCGATGGGAAATGCCATTCGATGGCGCGGGCCAGCTCCTCCGTGATTCGGTGGGATTCTTGGACGGACATGTCGGGATCCACCTTCATGTGGAATTCCACGAATCGGAAATTTCCCGCCTTGCGCGTGCGGAGCCGATGGAAGCCGTGGATGATCGGCCGGTGATCGATGATCAGTTGACGGATCCAGGCCTCCTCTTCCGGCGGCAACCGGACGTCCAGCAGGTCCCGGGCCGACTGAAGCGTCAAGTGCCAGGCCGCCCGGATGATCAGGAACGCCACGGCGATCGCGACGGCGGGATCGAGCCAGTGGAGGTCCAGGTCCGGGGCGAAACGCTGCCCCAGCCAGATCGCGGCCAGTCCCGCCATGACGCCGGCGGAGGTGTAGACGTCCGTACGCAGATGCCAGGCGTCCGCCGTGAGGGCGATCGAATCGGCGGCCCGGCCGATCCGGAAGAGCCGGGCGGAGACGGCGTAATTGGCGGCGGCGGAAAGCAGCATCACCCCGATTCCCCAGGCGATGTAACCCAGGGGACGGGGGTGGAGAATGCGCTCGACCGCCTCATAGATGATCCATCCGGCGGCCAGGAAGATGAGCAGGGCCTCCACGACGCCCGAGATATTCTCCACCTTGCCGTGGCCGAAGGGGTGCCGCGTATCTGCGGGAACGCTGGAGGTGCGTACGGAAAACAGGGCGATGACGGATGCGACCAGGTCCACGGCGGAATGGATGGCCTCCGAGAGGATGGAAACCGCGCCGATGGACAGGCCCACAATCAGCTTGAACAGAATCAGAAGGCTGTTGGAGGCGATGGATAGCCGGGCCGCCCGGATCTTCTCTTGCTGCAGGGTCATAGGGGTCCGCGTTCCGTCTTACGCTTGCGATCGAAGCCGGTGGGCGGAGAAGGGCCGCCCGTGACCGGGCCAGATCGTTCGGGCGCCTAGGCGCCCGAGGGCCGCCCAGCTTTGCTTCAGCGCCGCCGGATCGTCGGCGAAGGGCGGCATGATCGGGCCGCCGCCGCAGGGCAGCACGTTGAAGGCCAGGTCCCCCACGAAGGCGTTGCCGTCGTCGAGCAGGACCGAGAGCGATCCCGCCGTATGCCCCGGAGTCATCACGATCCGCCCCGCCATTCCGAAGGGATCCAGGGAGAGCTCGCCGTCGACGAGGACATCCGCCTCGACCGGGTCGAACCGGACGAATCCGGGCAGCACGCGGGACAGGAGCCGACCGGCCCCGATCAGGGCGCGCCCGACCGGATGCACCCCCGCCGGGAAGACCACCGCCCCCCGCCGGAGCCAGTCCGCTTCCCCGGCCGGAACGGCGACGGGACAACGGCAGGCGTCCCGAATCTCGCGGAGGTTGCCGACGTGGTCGTAATGGACATGGGTAATCACGATGAGCGAGATCCGCGCAGGGTCCATACCCTGTTTCGAGAGGGTCGTAAAGAATTTTCTCCCCTGGCGGGGGAATCCCGCGTCAATCAGGATGGATGCAGGTCCTTCGCTGACGATGTAGGTGTTGGCGGTGCCCAGGGGGACGGGAAGGATGCGGGGCATAAACCGTCTCCAATCAGGCCGGATCAGGGATGTTCCGCTTCCGTGAGGCCCCCGGGAAACCCGGCCGACCGGTTCCAGGAGGCGTGCCGGGGAGGGGTCGAAAAGGGCCGGGCGCACCGGGGGATCGGAATTCCCCGGGATCCTCCCCCGGATCAATAGCGGTAGACGGCGGCGAGGACCTCCTGGCCGGGGATTTTTCCCGGCGGCAGGATGTGGACCTCCCCCCCGTTGATGAAGGCCTGGATCGCGGCGACGTCGAGCAGGTCCTCGTCCCCCGGTTTCATCGCCGCGTGAAGCGTCACGGCGCCGCTCTCCGGGGTAAAGACGCCCCATTGCTGACGGCCGGACGCGACGAGCAGGATGCCTACGCGGCCGTGGACGGCGGCCGGGACGATTTCACGGATGTCCGTGGCCGTCAATCCCGTGCCGGAGGACTGCCGGAACTGGGCGATGGCGTCGTGTTCCGCCTTTTCGTAATAGGGTTTGAGGATCTGCAAGGCCTGTCGGCGGAGTTCCTCCTCTTCCGCCTCTTCCGGGTTGCCCTGGATGCCCTCGTCCATCAGATAGGGATAGGTGTTGGCATCCCGGTAGATCGGGAAGAGGTACTCAACGCCGGCCAGCACAAGGGGGGCCTTTTCCTCCTTCAGAAGGTCGCGCAGGCCGCGGTCGATGAGGCGGAAAAACTTTAGGATATCGTCCTTGACCTGGTCCGCGCCGGCACCGTGGCCGGAACGCGTGGCCGTCTCCGCGCCGGCCCGCGACCGGAAGCGGACCTGGCGCTCCGGCTCGTCGTACTGAAGCGCCTCCTCCAGGCTGCGGGGGCAATGTTCGAGCGGCCGCTCCCGGAGGCCGAAGCGGCTTCCCTCGAAGAGACGCACGGCCTTCTGGCTCAGGGCCAGGAGGAAGAAGCGGTTTTCATCGCCCAGGAGCGGCAGGAGGGGCTTGACGTGGAAACGCTCACCCACGACGACGAGTTCCGCAACGTCGAGCGGCAGGGCGTACAGGTTCATGACGTCACGGGAGAGGAACAGGGCGAGTCCATCCCGCCGGTTTTTCCGGAACAGGGCCTGGCCGGTGATACCCGACAGGGGTTCCATGAACGTTTTGACGTCCGGGGGCTTGAGGCCGTGCGCGGCCAGGGTCTCTTCCGCCTTTCGCAAAAGGTTGCGGAAACGAATCTGGCTCTGCTGGGGTTTGGTGCCGACGGCGCTGGGCGGCATGAAGAGCGACAGGCAGGGTCCCGTCTGTTTCTGTATGAGGGTTTTGAGTGCTTCCGGGGTTAGGGTATGCATCCGTCCACCTCCTTCGTGTCATATTCGAAAGGGGATGTTCCGGGCCGGAAGGAACGCTGCGGCGGGAAAGGAAGCGGCCTGTCGCTGGGACAGCCGTTTCGGCGCGCAGTCCGGTTCCGACACCCATCAGGCCAAAACGGCCTGTGCCATGATGAATATCGGATACGGCCCGACAAAGCAAACGATTTCTTTGACAAGGCTTTTCAAATGGATTATGACGCGTCAGATGGAAATCCGCTCCGGCGAGAACCGGGATATCCGCATGCAAAAGTTGGGGTTTGCCCGCGGGGGTCGTCTTTGAGGAGCGCCAGAGCAGGGGGAAGGGGTCGGCATGTATACCGCGAGCGATTTGAGGAAGGGGCTGCGAATCAAAATCGACAACGATCCGTACGTCGTTACGGAGTTCAATTTCGTCAAACCGGGCAAGGGCCAGGCCCTGTACCGGTGCCGGTTGCGCAACATGATCAACGGGTCGCAGTTTGAGCGGACGTTCCGGTCCGTGGACACCTTCGAGTCCGCCGACCTTCAGGAAAAGAAGATGCAGTACCTCTATCAGGAGGAGGATAAATACTGCTTCATGGACAACGAAAGCTACGAGCAGGTGTTCCTCACCCGCGAACAGGTGGGCGATGCCGTGAACTACCTGATCGACAACATCGAGGCCCAGGTCCTCTTTTTCGAAGACCGGGCCCTCGGGCTCAGCGTTCCCAACTTCGTGGACCTCGTCGTCACCCAGGCGGATCCGTGGGCGAAGGGCGATTCGGTGACGGGCAATCAGAAGCCGGTGACCCTCCAGACGGGGTATCAGATCCTCGTGCCGACGTTCATCGAGGAGGGGGAGAAAATCCGTGTAGACACCCGGACGGGGGAGTACCTGACCCGTGTCAAGGGATGAACCGGATGCGGGGGGCGAATGGCGCCTGACGAGACGGCGGGCGGCCCTGGAGATTCGGGCGCGGATGATCCAGGCCCTCCGCCGTTTTTTCGTCACGGCGGGGTATCTCGAAGTGGAAACCCCCGTCCGGATTCCCGCACCGGCACCGGAAACCCACATCGACGCCCCGCCCGCCGGAGACTGGTTTCTCCAGGCCTCGCCGGAACTTTGCATGAAGCGGCTCCTGGCGGCGGGCTACGGGAAGATCTTCCAGATCGCGAAGTGCTACCGCGCCGGGGAGCGGGGTGACCGGCACCTTCCCGAATTCACGATGCTGGAATGGTACCGTCCGGCGAGCGATTACCGCGACCTGATGACGGAGTGCGAGGTGCTCCTGCCGTTTGTCCTTCAGGCCCTGGGACGGGATGCCGCGCTGGTCTACCGGGGGGAGCGGATCGACCTGACGGCGCCCTGGGAGCGCCTGAGCGTGGCGGAGGCCTTCCGGCGCTTCACGCCCCTGACCCCGGAAGACGCCCTCCGGAAGGCGTGTTTCGACGAGCGGATGGCCCTGGACATAGAGCCCCGCCTGGGCCGGGAACGCCCCACCTTCCTTTACGACTACCCCGCGGCCTGCGCCGCCCTTGCCCGGAGGAAGGGCGCGGACCCCGCCCTCGCGGAGCGTTTCGAGCTCTACATCGCCGGACTCGAACTGGCAAACGCCTTTTCCGAACTCACGGACGTCGCCGAGCAGCGGCGGCGCTTCGAGATGGCCCGGACGGAGCGGGAACGCCTTGGGAAGGTGGGGTATCCGTCCGCGGAACCCTTCCTTAAGGCGCTCGGTGCGATGCCTTCCGCCGCCGGCATCGCCCTGGGCGTGGACCGTCTGGCCATGCTCCTGGCCGACGCCGATCGCATCGACGACGTCGTCGCCTTTGTCCCCGAAGACCTGTAGCCTCCCCTCCCGGCTCATTCCACCCCGGCGGGGAAACGCCTTGAATTCGGGCGGGATCGGAAGGTTCAAGTCCGCCGCCAAGCCCCTTGACAAGCGCCGGTTTTTCCTTTACACGGGGAACAGCCGCCGCTTTGGCGCCCGCGGGGGCGGCTGTCTTGAGCGCGCCGGGGCGCGTTTCGTTTCTGTGGCGCACCGGGGAGGCGCAGGGTCGAAAGGGTCCGGCCCGCGGAGGGAGCTCGATTTCTGGGGTTGCGGAGGAGAAAGCAGTGAATGAAATTTCGACGGTTGCGGCAGGCATGGGCGGTCAGTTCCACGGCAGTCTGCTCAACATGATCTTGGACGCCGGGCTGATGGTTCAGCTCGTTCTCATCCTCCTGTTTGTCTTTTCCATCGTCTCCTGGGCGATCATCTTTCTCAAGTACCGCACGATCCGGAAGGTCAAACAGGAAAACGGACTGTTTCTCGACGCCTATATGCAGAGCAGCAAACTGGCGGAAATCTTTCCCGAGGCGAAAAAATACGCGACGTCCACCCTGGCAGCGGTCTTTCGCGCCGGCTACGGGGAGCTTGTCAAGCTGACCAAGGCCCGGCGGGAGCTGGCGGGAGGACGGGAAGAGGACGGGGGCCTCGCCACCCTGGAGCTGCGGGGGATCGACAACGTCGAGCGGGCCCTGAACCGGGCCGCCAGCGAGGAATCCTCCAAACTCGAAATGGCGCTCGGTTTTCTGGCCACCACCGGCAGCGCCTCGCCGTTCATCGGCCTGTTCGGCACCGTTTGGGGCATCATGGACACCTTCAAGGGGATCGGTCTGCGCGGGTCGGCCACTTTGGCCGTGGTCGCCCCGGGGATTTCGGAGGCCCTGATTGCGACCGCGGCCGGGCTGGCGGCGGCCATCCCCGCGGTCATCTTCTACAATTACTACCTCCAGCGGATCAAGGCGATGACGGCGGAAATGGACAACTTTTCCGGCGAGTTTCTGAACATCATCGAACGCTACCAGCTGAAGAAGGGGCAATGATGGCGGCGAGAAGAAGACGCCCATCCCTCGAAGACCGGCCGATGGCGGACATCAATGTGACGCCGCTCGTGGACGTCATGCTGGTGCTCCTCGTCATCTTCATGGTGACGGCCCCCATGATGCAGATGGGCATCGATGTGAACCTGCCACGGGTGCAATCCAAAAGCATCGATGTGGCCGAGGAGAAGATTGTGCTGTCCGTCAATGCCCAGCGGGAACTCTTCCTCAACAGGATTCGGGTTCCGCTGGGTGAGCTCCGCCCGAAGCTCGAGGCGATTTTTGCCGCGCGCATCGAGCGGGAGGTCTTTTTGCGGGCCGATCGAACCGTTCCCTACGGGTTCGTGGTCGAGGTGATGTCCGAGGTGCGCCGGGCGGGTATCGACAAACTGGGCATGATCACCGAAGCCCCCGAGGAGCGGGGATGATGTCCGCGTCCCCTCTCACGGAGAATCCGGGCGGGGGGGGGTCCCTTTCTGGGATGCTTTGGCTGTCCCTGATCCTGCACCTGGCGTTGGTCTCCGTCATTCTTTCCCTGCCCCCCCTCCCTCAGGCAAAGCTGACCCTGGGGCCGGTCTATTCCGTGGAACTGGTGAGCGCCCCGCCGGGGCTCCCTGCACCGTCATCCGATCTTTCCCCCGACATCCTGAACCCGGAAGCGGGCCGACCCGCCGCGGTCCTGAAGAACATGAAGGCATCGACCCTTCCCGAGCGCCGGACCGAGGCGCTGAGAAAACGTCCGGAGGCGGCGGAAGCCGCCGTCGAGGCGATTCGCAGAAAAATGGCGGCCCAGCCGCCGGCCGTTCCGGCGCCCCGGGTGACGGCGGAGACAACGGCTCCGACGGTTCCGGCGGAGGGGAGGGCCAGCGGGGCGGAGAGACAGGCGCAGGCGCGGCGATACGCGGCGCTGGTTTCCCAACTCGTCTGGAGCCAATGGGCCTTTCCCCGGGACAGTCTGCTGCCCGTGGGCAGCGAGGCCGTGGTGCACGTGACGGTGCTGGCAAACGGAACGGTTGCCCGGATGGGTTTTGAGAAACGTTCGGGAAACCGCTACTTCGACGAGTCGGTCCTGAAGGCCATCCGGAAGGCCAGCCCCTTTCCCGCGCTGCCCGCCGAAATCGGTGGCGGACGCCTGGAGGTCGGCATCCGCTTTCACCCCTCGCGCGGGCAATGAATGAAGGACGGAGAAACGGTGATTTTCAGAGGCTTCTGCGTGCTTCTTCTGGGTCTGGGGATCTTTCTGGGCGGGGCCACAACGCCGGGGTGGGCGGTGGAAGGGGCGGAGCGCGTTTACATCGACATCGATTCCCCTCACTTCCAAAAGTTCCCCCTCGCGGTGACCCCCTTTTACGCGCTCGGCCCGTCCCCGGAGGGGGCGGAGCTTTCCCGCTGGTTTTCCGCGTCTCTGACGGAGATGCTCGCAATTACGAACTTTTTCCAACTGATCCCGCCGACGGCCTTTCTGGAAGATCCGGTCCATGCCGACAGCACGTTTCAGGGAACCCACTTTCCCGACTGGCGCGCCATCGGGGCGGAGTACCTCGTCAAGGGCGGCTACCGGGTTCGAGGGCAGGAGTTGACGGCGGAATTCCGGCTCTTCGATGTCGTCCGGGGGGAGGTGGTCCGTGATAAACGATACGCCGGACCGCTGGCTGAGAGAAAGGCCATGGTGCAGAAGTTCGCCGGGGAAATCCTTTTCGCGCTCACCGGCGACGGGGGCGTGTTCAACACGAAAATCGCCTTCGTCTTGAAACCCGGGCGGGAGGGGGAGATTCACACAGTCAACTTCGACGGTTCGGATCTGATGCGCTTCACCCGGTGGAAGACCCTGACCCTTTCTCCGCGCTGGTCGCCCGGGGGACGCTACCTGACCTATACCTCCTACCGTGACGGTAATCCGGACCTTTACGTGCAGGGGTATCCGGGGGGCGGAACGAAGAAGATCGCCGCGTTTCCGGGCCTGAACCTGGCCGGACCCTGGTCGGCGGACGGCCAGCGAATGCTGCTCACCCTGAGCCGGGATGGCAATCATGAGATCTATGTCATGTCCCTGGAGGACGGTCGGCTCGAGCGCTTGACCCATAGCGCCGCCATCGACGTCTCTCCAACCTTGTCGCCGGACGGGCGGAGCATCGCGTTTGTGTCGAACCGCTCGGGATCGCCCCAGATTTACGTCATGAACCGCGAAGGGGGGGAAGTGCGCCGCCTCACGTACGAGGGCGGCTACAACACCTCCCCGTCCTGGTCTCCGAAGGGGGATCGGATCGCCTTTGAAGCGCGGGTGGGCGGCTCGTTCCAGATCCACACGATCCGTGTGGATGGGGGCGACCAGACGCCTCTGACGACGGACGGCGGGGATCACGAGTCGCCGTCCTGGTCGCCGGACGGACGCTACATCGCGTTCAGCACCCGCGGGGCAGGGGTGAGTCAGATCTGCGTCATGAACGCCAACGGGACGGGGAAACGGGTTCTGGTGGAGGCGCCGGGTTGCCTGGCCCCCGCCTGGTCCCCGCGGCTGCCCTGAGCGGCGCCAAAGGGCGTTTTTCTGGTTGACCTGTGTCGGCGGAGTATGATTAAAGGAGCATGTGGTGTCGCGTTCCCGGGCAGATGCGGAAAAAGGCCCGGAATATTTTGTTGCGGCGGCGTTTTTTCTCCATTTTTCGAGAAAGGAGTGTGCGTAATGATTCACAATCGGACGAGGATGAAGGTGCTGGTCTGTCTATTCTGTTTCGCGATGATGGTTGTTTTGGGGTGTGCGACGACATCGTCCCAGAAAGAGGTCTTGGTGGAAGGGGAGGATGCGGTTGCCGCCGAGCAGACGGGGGCTGCCGCGGAAGCGGTCAAACCCGGGGAACCGGAACCGATTATCGACGAGACCCTGGCGGAGCCCGATGCCGCCGCGCCTCAGATGGCCGCGGACGAGGTGCCCCCGGTTCCGGTGGCAAAACCGGCCTCAACGGTTTCCGCTGCGAGCGAGGCGCCTGCCTGGGAGAACATCCAATTCGATTACGACAAGTTCAGCCTGAACCCGGAAGCGAGGGTCCTGCTCGACAAACTGGGCGAGTGGCTGCTCAGGAATAAGGGCTATGCCGTTGTCATCGAGGGGCACTGCGACGAGCGGGGTACCACGGAGTACAACCTGGCGCTGGGTGAGCGGAGGGCCATGGAGGCGAAGGCCTATCTGACCGGGCTGGGTGTGGCGGCCGCGCGGATCAAGACCATCAGTTACGGAAAAGAGATGCCCCTCGATCCGGGCCACGATGAGGAGGCCTGGGCGAAGAACCGGCG
>JALNWL010000049.1 GCA_023230905.1 Syntrophales bacterium | reverse complement strand
GCCCGGGAGCGAGGATTCATCGCCGTCGACGCGCGCGGGCGGACGAGCGATCCCCAGGTCTTCGCCGTCGGCGACGCGGTGCGTCCGGGCCTGCTGACGGAGGCCATCGGGGCAGGGCGAACGGCGGCCCGGGCCATCGATGCGCTGATCCGCGGCCGGGAGGAGACGTTCGATCAACTCCCGCCGATCGAGCCGGAGCGGGTTAAGCACGCTTACTTCGACGCCGGGGCGAACGGCTTCGCGTCGGTGACCGCCTGTGCCGCCGCCTGCGCCTCATGCGGGGCCTGTCGTGACTGCGGTCTGTGCGAGCAGATCTGCCCCGAAGGGGCCGTTGCCCGGCGGGACCCCGGGGATGGGACGTTCACCTATGAAGTGGACGCCGCCCGCTGCATCGGCTGCGGTTTCTGCGTTGGCGCCTGCCCGACGGGGGTCTGGCGATTGACTGAAAATGAGCCGCTGGAATAGCGGTCCTCGAGACCATCGAGTCACGTTTCGAAGAGGGGCATCCCGGCCGGCCAAGCCGCCGGATGTCTTGTAACGAGGAGGAATTCATGGAACTCACGGAAGTGTTTGGATCGAATGTGTTCAACGACAAGGTGATGAAAAAGCGGCTGCCCAAGCCGGTGTATCGGATGCTCAAGGAGACCATCGAACAGGACCTGCCGCTCGGGCCGGACGTGGCTGAGGTGGTGGCCAACGCGATGAAGGACTGGGCCCTCGGGAAGGGGGCGACCCACTACACGCACTGGTTCCAGCCCCTGACGGGGATCACGGCGGAAAAACACGATTCCTTCATCTCCCCCACGGCGGACGGCGGGATCATCATGGAATTTTCCGGCAGGCAGCTCATCCAGGGCGAACCGGACGCTTCCTCCTTCCCGAGCGGCGGCCTGCGCAGCACCTTCGAGGCGCGCGGGTACACGGCCTGGGACTGCACCTCGCCCGCGATCCTGAAGACCGATATGGCCGGAAACGTGACCCTGACGATTCCCACGGCCTTCTACTCGTACTACGGCGAAGCCTTGGACAAGAAAACGCCCTTGCTCCGGTCCATGAAGGCGCTCTCGAAGCAGGCCCTGCGGGTGCTCCGGGCCCTCGGCAACACCTCTTCCACGAAGGTCTGTCCCACGGTCGGGCCGGAACAGGAGTACTTCCTGGTGGACGGGCAATTCTTCCAGGAGCGGATCGATCTGATGCTGACGGGACGCACGCTCTTCGGCGCGCCGGCGCCCAAGGGTCAGGAGTTGGAAGACCAGTATTTCGGCGCCATCAAGGACCGGGTGTCGGCCTTCATGAGCGATCTCAACGCCGAGCTCTGGAAGATGGGCATCACCGCCAAGACCCAGCACAACGAGGTCGCGCCCGCCCAGTACGAGATGGCCCCGATCTTCGCGACGACGAACATCGCAACCGACCACAACCAGCTCGTCATGGAGACCCTGCGGAAGGTGGCCCTGCGTCACGACCTGGTCTGCCTGCTCCACGAGAAGCCCTACGCGGGTATCAACGGTTCCGGCAAGCACAACAACTGGTCGCTTTCCACCGACGACGGCATCAACCTCCTGGAGCCGGGGAACACCCCGGGCGAAAACGTCCAGTTCCTGCTCGTCCTGAGCGCCCTGATCAAGGCCGTGGACACCCACGCGGACATCCTGCGGGCGACCTGTGCCCATGCGGGCAACGACCACCGCCTGGGGGCCAACGAGGCGCCGCCGGCGATCATCTCCGTCTTCATAGGCGACGAGCTGACGGACATCCTGGAGAAGCTGGCCCGGGGCCAGAAGGTCTCCGCGAAGGGCGCGCAGTTCCTCCGGGTCGGTGTCGACACGTTGCCGGAATTCCCCAGGGACAACACGGACCGCAACCGGACCTCGCCCTTCGCCTTCACGGGTAACAAGTTCGAGTTCCGGATGGTGGGTTCGGCGCAGTCGATCGCCGGGACCAATGTCGCCCTGAACACGATTGCTGCCGAGGTTCTCGACGAGATCGCCACGCGCCTGGAAAAGGCCAAGGACAAGAACGCCGAGGCCGCGACGATCATCAAGGAGATCTACAAGAAGCATCACCGCGTGATCTTCAACGGCAACAACTATTCCGAGGAATGGTCGAAGGAGGCCGCCCGCCGCGGCCTGCCGAACGTCACCAACGCGGTGGACGCCCTGAAGGCCTTCGTGACGGACAAGGCGATCCGGCTCTTTGAAAGATACGGGGTCCTCTCGAGCAAGGAACTCGAGTCCCGCTACGAGATCTACGTCGAGATCTATGCGAAGCAGATCAACATCGAGGCCCTGGCCGCCATCGACATGGTGAAAAAGCAGTTCCTGTCCGCGGCGACCGAATACGGCACGTTTCTGGCCGAATCGATCGCAAGCTTCAAAGCGGCGGGAGTTGCGGCCCCCGTCCAGACGGATCTCTTGAAGAAACTCGGGGCGCTCCTGGCGTCCGCCTACAAGAACCTCGAAAGATTGGAAGCCGCGACCGCCCGGGCGCAGAAGCTCGATGACATCGTCGGGAAGTCGGAAGCCTGCCGGGATAAAGTGATCCCGGCCATGCAGGCCCTGCGTGGCGACATCGACGCCCTGGAGATGATCGTTCCGGGGGATCTGTGGCCGGTGCCGACCTACACGGACCTCCTGTTCAAGCTTTAACCCGCATCCAAAGAAAGGGGACACGCCATGTTGGAGACCAAAACGCAAAAGGATGTGTTGAAGGCCGTCAAGGACCACAAGGTCAGTTTCATCCAATTCTGGTTCACCGATGTCTTGGGGATGCAGAAGATCTTCAGCATCACCCCCGACGAACTCGAGGACGGCCTCCGGGAAGGCATGGGCTTCGACGGTTCGTCCATCCAGGGCTTCTGCCGGATCGAGGAGAGCGACATGATCGCCATGCCGGATCCGACGACCTTCCAGCTGATCCCGTGGCGGCCGACGGACCGGCCCGTGGCCCGGATGTTCTGCGACATCCAGAACCCCGACGGCACCCCCTACGAGGGCGATCCCCGCTACGTCCTGAAACGGATCCTCAAGAAGGTGGGCGATCTGGGGTACCGGTTCCTCGTCGGCCCCGAGCTCGAATTCTTCTACTTTGCCGACGACACCCTGCCGGAACCCCTCGACCGGGGCGGCTATTTCGACGGCCTGCCGATCGACCGGGCGACGGACCTGAGACGGCAGACGATCTTCGCCCTCCAGGAGATGGGGATCCGCGTGGAATACTCCCACCACGAGGTCGCCCCCAGCCAGCACGAGATCGACCTGCGCTACAGCGACGCCCTGACGATGGCCGATGCGGTCATGACCTACCGGACGACCGTCAAGGAGATCGCCCGTCAGAACAACGTCTACGCCACCTTTATGCCGAAGCCGATCTTCGGCCAGAACGGGAGCGGCATGCACACGCACCAGTCCCTGTTCAAGGGCGGCAAGAACGCCTTCTACGACGGGCGGGACGCCTACAACCTCTCCCGGATGGCCAAGCACTACATCGCGGGGCTTCTGGTCCACGCGCCGGAGATCACGGCCGTCTGCAACCAGTGGGTGAACTCGTACAAGCGGCTCGTTCCCGGCTATGAAGCGCCGGTCTACGTCTCCTGGGCGCGGCGCAACCGCTCCGCCATGATCCGTGTCCCCATGTACAAACCGGGCAAGGAGAACGCGACCCGCATGGAGTTCCGCTCGCCCGACCCGGCCTGCAACCCCTACCTGGCCTTCGCCGTCATGCTGGCGGCGGGTCTCAAGGGCGTGGAGAAGAAGTACCCCCTGCCGGAACCGGTTGAGGAGGACATCTACGAAATGGACGAGAAGGTACGCGCGGCCGCGGGGATCACCTCCCTGCCGGGCAGCCTGCACCAGGCGATTGGCCTGGTGGAGAAGAGCGAGCTCGTCCGGGAGACCCTGGGCGACCACATCTTCAACAAGTTCGTGGAGAACAAGAAGCTGGAGTGGGACCGGTTCCGGATCCACGTCAGCCAGTTCGAGCTGGAAAGATACCTCCCGATCCTGTAGAGGGGGCCGGGGAAAATGCACGCACCCTGCGGGACGCCATGTCGCTGCTGACGAAAAACCGGCCGGCCCTCCTGGTCCTGGAAGACGGAAGCCTGTTCCGAGGCTCGGCCTTTGCCGGCCGGGGCGAGGTCCTGGGGGAGGTCGTCTTCAACACGGGGATGACGGGCTACCAGGAGATCCTCACGGACCCCTCCTACGCCGGCCAGATCGTCGCGATGACGTACCCGCTGATCGGCAACACGGGGATCAACCCGGAGGACATGGAGTCGGCCGGCGTCCACCTGGAGGGGTTCATCTGCCGGGAGTATCAGGCCGTGCCGAGCAACTGGCGCAGCCGCGAGACCCTGAAGGCGTTTCTCGAGACGCACGACAAGCTCGGCGTGGAGGGGATCGACACACGGGCGCTCACCCGGCGCCTGCGCCTGGCGGGGGCCATGCGGGGGATCCTTACGACGGAAACGGAGGACCTGGACGGCCTGCTCCAGCGTGTCCGGTCCTACCCGGGCCTCGTCGGCCGGGACCTCGTCAAGGCGGTGACCTGCAACCGGTCGTACCGCTGGCAGGACGGCCGGGCCGTTCCCCTGGACGGCCCGCTGACGGCCGCCGCCCGCGCGGAGGCGGCGCGCCGCCGGGTTGTTGTCCTCGATTGCGGGGTGAAGTACAACATCCTGCGTCACCTGGAGCGCCTGGGGTGCGAGGTCCTCGTCGTGCCCTCCCGGACCGCCGCCCGCGACATCCTGGCCTGCCGCCCCGACGGCGTCCTGCTCTCGAACGGTCCGGGGGACCCCGCCGCCCTGCCCGACATCGTCGCGACGGTTCGTGAGCTCGTCGGGAACGTCCCCCTGTTCGGCATCTGCCTGGGCCACCAGATCCTGGGCCAGGCCCTGGGCGGCCGGACCGGCAAGCTCAAGTTCGGCCACCACGGGATCAACCAGCCGGTCCTGAACCGCCGGACGGGGCGGATCGAGATCACCTCCCAGAATCACGGCTTCGTGGTCATCCCGGAATCCCTGCCGGCCGGGGTCGAGCGGGCGCGGGACAATCTGAACGACCGGACCTCGGAGGGCATCGCCCTGACGGCCAGGCGCGCCTTCAGCGTCCAGTACCACCCGGAGGCCGCCCCGGGACCCCACGACGCGACGGAGCTGTTCGAAGCGTTCGTTCGGGTGATGGAGGGAGGATAGGCGCTTGATTCTGATCATCGATTTCGGGTCCCAGTACAACCAGCTCATCGCCCGGCGGGTCCGGGAACACCGCGTCTACTGCCAGATCGAACCCCCGACGATCCCGCTCGCCGCGATCCGGAACCTGAAGCCCGAGGGGATCATCCTCTCCGGCGGGCCGTCCTCCATCTACGAGCCGAACGCGCCCCAGGCGGACCCGGGGCTCTTCGCCCTCGGCATCCCCGTCCTCGGGATCTGCTACGGCATGCAGTCCATGGTTCACGCCTTGGGCGGCGAGGTCGTCGCCGCCCGGAAGCGGGAATACGGGTTTGCGGAACTTCGGGTCGAGCGCGCCGAAGGGATCCTTGCCGGAATCACGGGGACGACGCGCTCCTGGATGAGTCACGGTGACGCGATCGGCCGCCTGCCGAAGGGCTTCCGCGTCACGGCCCGGACGGCGAACACGCCCGTGGCGGCCCTGGAGGACCCCCGCCGCCGCCTCTACGGCCTCCAGTTCCACCCCGAGGTCGTTCACACGACCGAGGGGAAGCGGATGATCGAGAACTTCCTGTTTCCCGTCTGCGGCTGCCTGAAGACCTGGACGATGCAATCCTTCATCCGGGACGCCGTCGAGGAAATCCGCGCGGAGGTCGGAGACGGCCGGGTCATCCTCGGGCTCTCCGGCGGCGTCGATTCGTCCGTGGCCGCGGTGCTTCTCCAGCGGGCCATCGGCCGGCAGCTCACCTGCGTCTTCGTGGACAACGGCGTCCTGCGCCTCGACGAGGGGCAGAAGGTCCGGGCGCTCTTTGCGGAACATCTCGCGATGGACGTCCGCTTCGCCCGCGCGGGCCGGCTGTTTCTTTCCGCCTTGAAGGGTGTCGTCGATCCGGAGAAGAAACGCAAGATCATCGGCCGGATCTTCATCGAGGTCTTCGAGGCGGAGGCGAAGAAGATCAAAGGCGCCGCCTTTCTCGCCCAGGGCACCCTCTATCCCGACGTCATCGAGTCCCGATCGGCCTTCGGAGGTCCCAGCGCCGTGATCAAGTCGCACCACAACGTGGGCGGCCTGCCGAAGCGGATGCGCTTCCGCCTTATCGAACCGCTCAAGCACCTGTTCAAGGACGAGGTCCGCCTCCTCGGCAGGGAACTCGGGCTCCCGGATGACCTCGTCTGGCGACAGCCCTTCCCCGGCCCGGGACTGGCCGTCCGGATCGTGGGCGAGGTGACGGCGGGACGGCTCACGATCCTGAAGAAGGCCGACGCCCTCTTCGACGAGGAGATCCGGGCGGCGGGGCTTTACCTGACGCTCTGGCAGTCCTTCGCGGTGCTCCTGCCCATCAAGAGCGTCGGGGTCATGGGCGACCGGCGGACCTACGAGCACATCATCACGCTCCGGGCCGTGACGAGCGACGACGCGATGACGGCCGACTGGGCGCGCCTGCCCCACGACCTGTTGAGCCGCGTCTCCAATCGGATCATCAACGAGGTGCGGGGCGTGAACCGGGTCGTCTACGACATCAGCTCCAAGCCGCCCAGCACGATCGAGTGGGAATAACCCATGCCGAAACGGACGGACATCCATAAGATCCTGATCATCGGCTCCGGCCCGATCATCATCAGCCAGGCGTGCGAGTTCGACTACTCGGGCACCCAGGCCTGCAAGGCCCTGAAGGAGGAGGGGTACGAGGTCGTGCTCGTCAACTCGAACCCGGCGACGATCATGACCGATCCGGAAACGGCGGACCGGACCTACGTGGAGCCCATCACCCCCGAGGCGGTGGCGAAGATCATTGCCAAAGAACGCCCGGACGCGCTCCTCCCCACGCTCGGAGGCCAGACCGGCCTGAACACCGCCGTCGCCCTGGCCGAGTCCGGCGTGCTCGACGCCCATGGGGTCGAGATGATCGGCGCGACGGTGGCGGTCATCCGCAAGGCCGAGGACCGGGAGGAATTCCGCCATGCCATGGGCCGCATCGGCCTGCGCGTCCCCCGGAGCGGCTTTGCCCGCACCCTCGACGAGGCCCAGGCGGTGGCGGCCGAGATCGGCTTCCCCGTCATCGTCCGCCCGTCCTTCACGCTCGGCGGCACCGGCAGCGGCATCGCCTACAACCGCGAAGAGCTGGCCGAGATCGCCAAGGGGGGGCTCGACGCGAGCATGATCCACGAGGTCATGCTGGAGGAGTCCGCCCTGGGGTGGAAGGAATACGAGCTCGAGGTGATGCGCGACCGGGCGGACAACTGCGTCATCGTCTGCGCCATCGAGAACATGGACGCGATGGGCGTCCACACGGGCGAATCCATCACCGTCGCCCCCGCCCAGACGCTGACCGACGTCGAGTACCAGCGGATGCGCGACGCCGCTTTCGCCATCATGCGCGAGATCGGCGTGGACACGGGCGGCTCGAACTGCCAGTTCGCCGTGCACCCGGACACGGGCGAGATGATCGTCATCGAGATGAACCCCCGGGTTTCCCGCTCGTCCGCCCTGGCCTCCAAGGCGACGGGCTTCCCCATCGCCAAGATCGCGGCGAAGCTCGCGGTGGGCTACACCCTGGACGAGATCCCGAACGACATCACCCGCGAGACGATGGCCGCCTTCGAGCCCACCATCGACTACTGTGTCGTCAAGATCCCCCGCTGGACCTTCGAGAAGTTCCCCGAGACGGACGACGTCCTCACGACCTCGATGAAGTCCGTGGGCGAAACGATGGCGATCGGCCGGACCTTCAAGGAGGCCCTCCAGAAAGCGGTCCGTTCGCTGGAGATCGGGCGCTTCGGCCTCGTGCCGCCCCTGCCGGAGGGGGCGGGGGCGCGCCCGGCGGATTTTTTTGCACCCAAATTGGTGACGCCCAACTCCCAGCGGCTCTTCTGGATCGCCGCCGCCCTGGGCGCCGGGATGGACGTGGAGGAGATCCGGCGCCTCACGGGGATCGACCCCTGGTTCCTCCGGCAGATCGGGGCGATCGTCGAAGCCGAGGCGGAACTGAAGGCCGCCTCGCCCTCGGTCTCGCTTCTGCGCGCGGCGAAAACCTGGGGGTTCTCAGACCGCCGCCTGGGGGAGCTCTGGGGACGGGAGGAGGCCGGGATCCGCGACTGGCGCCTGGCCGAGGGGGTCGGCCCCGTCTTCAAGCTCGTCGACACCTGCGCCGCCGAGTTCGAGGCCTACACCCCCTACTACTACTCCACCTACGAGACGGAGAACGAGGCCCGCCCCTCCGACCGGCCGAAGGTCGCGATCCTGGGCGGGGGTCCGAACCGCATCGGGCAGGGGATCGAGTTCGACTACTGCTGCGTCCACGCCTCCTTCGCCCTCCGGGAGGAGGGGGTCGAGAGCATCATGGTCAACTCCAACCCGGAGACCGTGAGCACGGACTACGACACCTCGGACAAGCTCTTCTTCGAGCCGGTGACCCTGGAGGACGTCCTCCACATCCTGGCGACCGAAGGGAGGGGCGATGTCGGCGCCGTCCCCCTGATCGTCCAGTTCGGCGGCCAGACGCCGCTCAACCTCGCCCGGGGACTGGAGGCGGCGGGGGCGCGGATCCTGGGGACCTCGCCTGATGCCATCGACCGGGCCGAGAACCGGGAGCGCTTCCAGGAAATCGTCCGCCGCCTCGAGTTGAACCAGCCGGAAAACGACACCGCCATGGACGTCGCAAAGGCCCTCGCGGCCGCACGCCGGATCGGCTATCCCGTCCTCGTCCGACCGTCGTACGTCCTGGGCGGGCGGTCCATGGAAATCGTCTACGACGACGAGACCCTGGCGGCCTTCATGGCGCGCGCCCTCGACGTCTCGCCCGGCCACCCCATCCTCATCGATAAGTTCCTGGACGACGCGATCGAGGTGGACGTGGACGCCCTGTCCGACGGGACCACCACCGTCGTCGCCGGGATCATGGAGCACATCGAGGCGGCGGGGATCCACTCGGGGGACAGCGCCTGCGTCCTGCCGCCCATGACCCTCTCCAAGGCGCTCGTCAAGACCATCGAAACGCAGACGAAACGGATCGCCGCCGAACTCGGCGTCATCGGCCTCATGAACATCCAGTACGCCGTCAAGGACGGCGTGCTCTACGTCCTGGAGGTCAATCCCCGGGCCTCCCGGACCGTGCCCTTCGTCAGCAAGGCGATCGGCGTGCCCCTGGCGAAGCTGGCAACGAAGGTGATGCTGGGGAAATCCCTGGTGGATCTCAAGTTCACGAGGCGCATCCATCCCGCGCACATCGCCGTGAAGGAGGCCGTCTTCCCGTTCAACCGCTTCCCCAACGTGGACATCCTGCTCGGGCCGGAGATGAAATCCACCGGCGAGGTCATGGGGATCGACCGGTCCTTCGGGATCGCCTTCGCCAAGTCGCAGATGGCGGCGGGATTTCCCTTCCCCGTCGCGGGGCGGGTTTTTATCAGCGTCCACGACCTCTACAAGGACCGGATCGTGCCGGTGGCCCGACAGTTCCAGGCGCTGGGCTTCCGGATTTCCGCCACGCGCGGCACGGCGGCGCACCTGAACCGCCAGGGCGTCCGGGTGGAGACGGTCTGCAAGCTGAGCGAGGGCCGGCCCCACGTCGTGGACCTGATCAAGAACGGCGACATCCAGATCGTCATCAACGTGAGCGTCGGCCGGCTCTCCACGCGCGACGCCGTGCAGATCCGCCGGAGCACGCTTTTGTACAACATTCTCTACACGACGACGATCGCGGGCGCCCGGGCCCTGGGCGAGGCGGTAAGGGCGATGCGGGCCGGTCCGTGGGACGTGGCGCCGCTGCAGGCCTATCACAAAACGGGCGGCGGGCGGGGGACAAGGGGCAAAAGGGATGCCGCGGTCGTCCGGCAAGGGACCGAAGGCAAAAGGGTGAAGCGGTGAAAAAGGCGAAAGGTTTCCGAGGCTGCGGGACCGCCGACGGGCGTCCGCGGGAGGAATGCGGCGTCTTTGCCGTATACGGCCATCCGGACGCGGCCCGCGTGGCCTTCTTTGGGCTCTTCGCCCTCCAGCACCGGGGGCAGGAGAGCGCCGGCATCGCCACCTCGGACGGCTGCCAGATCTGGGAGCGCAAGGGCATGGGGCTCGTCTCCGAGGTCTTCCGGGAGGACCACCTCGCAAAACTGCCCGGGCGGCTCGCCATCGGCCACGTCCGCTACTCGACGACGGGTTCGTCCGTCATCTCGAACGCCCAGCCCTTCCTCGTTCACCACGGCAACGAATACTACGCCCTGGCGCACAACGGCAACCTGATCAATGCCCAGGAGCTCCGGTCGCAGCTCGAGGCGCGGGGGTCGATCTTTCAATCCACGATGGACAGCGAGGTGATCATCCACCTGATGGCGCCCTTCTTCCGGACCCGTTTCGAGGACGCGCTCACCCGGGCCCTCTACCAGATCGAAGGGGCCTACAGCGTCGTGATGCTGACGAAGGACCGCATCGTTGCCGCCCGGGACCCGCGCGGGTTCCGGCCCCTGTGCCTGGGGAAGCTCGACAACCATGGCTGGGTCATCGCCTCGGAGACCTGCGCCTTCGACCTCGTCGGCGCGCATTATGTCCGCGAGGTGGCGCCGGGCGAGATCATCGTCATCGACGGCGAGGGGCTCCACAGCCTGACCCCGTTCGGCCCGGAGAAGCCCGCCCACTGCATCTTCGAGCTCATCTATTTCGCGCGGCCGGACAGCCACGTCTTCGGGACGAACGTCTACCTCACCCGGAAGCGCCTCGGGCACCGCCTCGCCCGGGAGTACCGCCCGGACGCGGACCTCGTCATGCCCTTTCCCGACTCGGGCAACTACGCCGCCCTGGGATACGCCGAGGAAAGCGCCCTGCCTTTCGAGATGGGGATGATCCGGAACCACTACGTGGGGCGGACGTTCATCCAGCCCACCCAGCCGATGCGCGATTTCGGCGTGCGCGTGAAGCTGAACCCCGTCCGGGAGCTGCTCGCGGGCAAGCGGGTCCTGATCGTCGAGGACTCCATCATCCGCGGGACGACGAGCCGGAACCGCGTGCGGAACCTCCGGGAGAACGGGGCGAAGGAGATCCACATGGCCGTGAGCTGCCCGCCGACACGCTTCCCCTGTCCCTACGGGATCGACTTCTCCTCCAAGGGGGAGCTGATCGCGGCCCAGAAGGGCGAGGAAGCGGCGATCGCCGACTTCATCGGCCTCGATTCCCTCCATTACCTGACCCTCGACGGCATGGTCGCGGCGACGGGCCTTGCCCCAAACAGCTTCTGCCTTGCCTGCTACACCGGCGCCTACCCTCTCACCCCCCCGGCGGAGCTGAACAAGCAGTGCTTCGAGACGGCGGACCTGGGACTGTGAGCCGTTCCGTCCCGATGCGCCGTTCCGGGGCACGGGACACGGCATTCAAAAATCCAGGTTTCGCAGGGGAGGGGCATGCTCGCAGCGTGGATGGAGAGCACGGCGGAGAAGCCCGTTTGGGTTGAAAAATGGCTGAGGGGCGAGGACTCGAACCTCAATTTACAGGGCCAGAACCTGTCGTCCTGCCGTTAGACGACCCCTCAGTACAAACATGAACCGCGCCGGGCGAGGCCGCGGGCCGCGATCCGGAGACAGCCGCCGCACGCCGCAAATCCGACCGCCCGCGGGGGACCCGCCACGGACCGCCGGGTCCTATTTGGCCTTTTTCGAGTCGATGTCCCCCGGATACATCATCGCCCCCTGCCCCCGCTCTCCGGTTCGGACGCGCACGACGTCCTCCACGGGGGTGACGAAGAGGATGCCGTCCCCCGGCTCCCCGGTAAAGGCCGCCTTCCGGATGGTGTCGATCGCGTCTTCCAGGTTGCGGTCGCTCAGGACGATGTTGATCTGGATCTTCGGCAGCAGGGTGACCGGGTACGTGCCGGCGCGCCCCACCAGCTGAATGCCCCCCTGGCGGCCGCGGCCGCGCACCTCGAACATGTTCAGCCCGACGATGCCGATCTCGGCCAGGGCGTCGGTCACGTCGGTTACCTTGTCTTCCCGAATGATGGCTTCAATCTTTTTCAGCATGATCCCTCTCCAATGAAACCCGTTTGTTCAGGCCCGGTTCACGAATAGGAGCGTTCGCCGTGGGAGCTGATGTCCAGGCCGACCTCTTCCTCCGCGGCGGAGACGCGCAAGCCGATGCTGGCGTGCAGCAGCCTGGCGAGGACATACGTCGCGGCAAAGGAAAAAATGATCGTGACGCCGATGGCCACGAGCTGGGTGCCGACCTGGGCCGGGTTGCCGAAGAAAAGGCCGTTGGCGCCGTCGCCGTTCACGGCGATCGTGGCGAACAGGCCCGTGGCGAGCATGCCCCAGGTGCTGGAAATGCCGTGGCAGGCCCAGACGTCCAGCGATTCGTCCAGCCGGCGCCGTTCCCGGAACCGCATGGTGGAATACGACAGCGGCGCGGCGACGGCCCCGATGAGCATGGCCGCCATGGGTGTGACATAGCCCGAGGCGGGTGTCACGGCCGCGAGGCCGACGACCATGCCCGTGGCGATCCCCAGGGTGCTGGGCCGGCCGTCCAGCCAGGAGAGTAGCATCCAGACCAGGCCGGCCGTCGCGGCGGACGTGTTGGTGGTCAACAGGGCGTTCACCGCCACGCCGTTGGCGGCCAGGGCGCTGCCGGCGTTGAAGCCGAACCAGCCCACCCACAGCAATCCGGCGCCGATGACGGTCAGGGGGATGTTGCCGGGCTCCATGGGGCTCCTGCCGAACCCCTTCCGCGGCCCGATCACCAGGGCAAAGGCCAGGGCCGAAAAGCCGGCGGCGATATGCACGACCGTGCCCCCGGCGAAGTCCAGGACCCCCATCTGCTTCAGCCAGCCGCCCTGACCCCAGACCCAGTGGCAGAGCGGATCGTAGACCAGGGTCGCCCAAAGGAGACTGAACAGCAGGAACGCCTTGAATTTGACGCGCTCGACGAAGGCCCCGGTGATCAGCGCCGGGGTGATGACCGCGAACATCATCTGGAACGCGGCGAAGAGTCCGTGGGGAAGGGTCCGGGCGTAGTTTTCGTTGGGCAGCGCATCGACCCCGGTGAGTCCGAGATAATTCAGGCCGCCGATGAGCCCCCCGATATCGGCGCCGAAGGCCAGGGAGTATCCGTACAGGACCCACTGGACGCCGATCACGGCCATGAAGATATAGCTCAGGGTCAGCGTGGACAACACGTTCTTTCGGCGCACCATGCCCCCGTAAAAGAGCGCCAGGGACGGCGTCATCAACAGCACCAGCGAACAACATACCAGGATCCAGGCCGTGTCGCCTGTATCGATCGGGTTCATCATGCCGCGTCTCCTCCCAGGAATAATGG
>JALNWL010000048.1 GCA_023230905.1 Syntrophales bacterium | reverse complement strand
CTCCTCCTTGGATAGGGGTTAACGGCGATCCTATCGCTAAATTTCCCAAAAGTCTATCGGGAAACGGGGCCGAGGATCCGACGGCGTCGTTCGTCCTCCGGCCGCGAACACCGTCCGGCTTTTCTCGAACATCGGCCGGACCGGCGCGACGGAAAATCGCGGAAATGATTCCGCCATCCCGTTATTCGTTGCGCGGTCCATGGCCTTGTGCTATACAGAAAAAAAGGAATTTTTCTCATCCCTTGTCCAAGGATCTTTTCAGCATGCTGTTGGGCCGGTATCTCTTCCAGTCTGTTTTCATCGATCAGGCGATCCTTTCCGAATTCAAGGGGGTCGATTTCCGTGGCTCCTTCGGCCCGGCCTTGAAGAAGGTGGTTTGTGCCCTGAAACAGGTGGACTGTTCAGGCTGTTCCCTGTCCCGGCGCTGCCTGTATCCCCTCGTCTTCGGGGGCGCCGAACACAAGGACCGCCGTGCGCCCTCGACGGCCCGGTCACGTCCCGCAAGATCGGTTGCGCGGCTGCCGGGAAGGCCCCTGACGATCGTGGTGCGACAGGATCAGGAACTGGCGAAGGAAGCGCGTGACCGACTGGCGACGTCCCCGCATCCCTGTGTCATCGAGCCGCCGGACAGCGTGCAGATCCGCTTCCATCCCCGGGAGGCCTTTGCCTTCGAACTGCTCCTCTTCGGCAAGGCCAACGAGAGCATTCCCTATTTCGTCCAAGCCTTCCAGCAGATGGGACGGATGGGCGTGGGCCGGTCCGTGGAGGGCCGCCGGGGCCGCTTTCTGCTGCAAACGGTTCGGGCGGCCGAGCGGGTCCTGTATGCGGGGGAAGGACAGCCGATCCTGGACGAGGCGACGACCGTGGATTTGAGGAAGCGCCTGCTGTACGATTTGGCCACGATACCCGCCGACCTTTCCGGGTCCTTGACGGTGCGTCTCCGTACCCCCCTGAAGCTGAAGTCGGGACGCTCGGAGAACGTTTCGCTGCCCTTTGACGCCCTTGTCAGGGAGACCCTCCAGCGGGTCGCCTCGCTGTGTCATGCCTTCGGAAACGGCGAACCGGCCCTCGATTATCGGGGACTGGCGGAAAGGGCCACGCGGGTGCAGACGCTTGGCCAGGCGCTCGAAGCGGTCAATCCGGTCGACGGCACGAACCGGCGGGACCGGGAGTTGCTCCAGGGCGGCTTGACGGGCGAGGTGAGGTACGGGGACGGATGGGCGGAATTCTTCCCGTTGCTCCGTTTTGCCGAACAGGTCCACCTGGGGGAGGAAACCACCTTCGGCCTGGGAAGGATTGAACTGGTGCGGTCTGCGTGACCCTTCAGAGGTCCTGCCTCAGCGCCGGGTCGGCTGAATGGCGACGGCGCCGCGCCGCGCAGATCCCCGGAGGCGCCAGCCAGATCGTCCCGAGTGCAGCAGAAGGTTTCGATCGCGAAGACGATCCAGGATTCTGATAGCGGGCGATTTGGGCTTGACACTGCGGGGGGTTTCAAGTAAGAGAAACGCCCAGTTGTGAAAATTCGGAACGGGAGGAACAGCTTTTGGCATCACACAAATCGGCGGAAAAGCGAAGCCGCCAGTCGGAAAAGAAAACCCTGCGCAATACCATGATCAAGTCGAGCACGAAGGCGCGAATCAAGTCCGTCCTCACGGCGGTGGAGGCGAAGGATCAGGAAGGGGCGAAGGAAGCCCTGGCCGTGGCCGTGCCGGTGATTGCCAAGGCCGGCGCCAAGGGGATCTTTCCCAAGAAAACGGCCTCCCGGAAAATCTCCCGCCTGACGAAACGCGTCAACGCGGCAAAAAAATAGCCCGGGTCAGAATCCGGCGGTCATCAGTGCGAACGCCCTCTCCGCGGTCTCACGGGACAGCGTGATGAGGGTGTTTTTGCGATTGGCGTCGGTCTGGACCTGGCTCGTTTCGCTCGCCAGGTAATCCACGTACCAGGAGAAATGTTTCGTCCGCCAGAGGGTTCGCCCGCCTTTGGCGTCCGTAAAGGTCAGCGACAGGGAAACGGTCATCCGTTGCTGCATCGCGAATCCCGCCTGGCTGTAGGCCACGGCGTCGGTCAACAGACTGTTGATGGTGCCCGTCAGGATGGCGTCCGCCTCGTTCCGGTCCGCGACGACACGGAACCGCGTGCCCCTGATGAATTCCCGGATGAAGGCGTTGCGGAACGCGGTCTCGATATCGGCCTCCGCCGTTTTGTTGGCGAAGGGCGCGACATAAACAACCCGGATGGCGGGATCGATGCCGTCCTCGCCGCCGTAAGGGCGGTACCCGCAGCCGCCGATGGCCGCCGCCACACAGACCGCCCACGTCATCCACAGAAATGCCGCTCGCTGCCAGATTGTTTTGCCCATCGTCAAGACCCGCTGTCTGGCGCCGTCCGTCATCCCCGAACGACGATGTTCACGAGCTTCTTCGGGACGTAAACCTCTTTGATAACCGGCCGGTCCCCGATGAATTCACAGATTCGCTTGTCCGCGCGCGCCGCCGCCTTGATCCGCGCTTCTGATTCGTCCGCGGGGACCGTGATGCGGCTCCGCACCTTGCCGTTGATCTGCAGGACGATGGTGATTTCCTCCTCCGCGGCGATTGCCGCGTCGAAGGTGGGCCAGGCGGCGTCGGCGAGGGCGTCCGTCTTTCCGAGCAGCGTCCACAACTCCTCCGCGAGGTGGGGAACGATGGGGGAGAGCAGAACGACAATCGCCTCAATGGTTTCGCGGACCACGGCGAGGCCGACGGTGTCCGCCTTCTCCGGACGTTTCGTTTGGTACAGGACGTTGACGAGCTCCATGACGGCGCTGATGGCCGTATTGAAGTGAAAGCGATCCTCGATGTCGGAGGTCACCTTGCGGATGACTTGATGGGTTTTGCGCCGGAGCGCCTTCAGGTCCCCCGCCAGTTCCCCGTTCCCCGCGAAGGGGAAGATCCCGCCGATGTCGTTCAGGTAGTCCGTGACGATCCGCCAGGTACGGCTGATGAAACGGAACGAGCCGTCCACGCCCTGGTCGCTCCATTCCAGGTCCTTCTCCGGCGGGGCAGCGAACAGGCAGAACATCCGGACCGTGTCGGCCCCATACTTTTGAATGAGGTAGTCCGGGTCGACGACGTTCTTCAGGGACTTCGACATCTTTTCCGTCTTGCCGATCTGGACCTCCCGGCCGCAGTGGGCGCAGCGGCCGTCCTTGGCTTCGTCGGGATAGAGGTAGCCGTGTTCGGCGCAGCGCATCGTCTCCTTGCAGACCATGCCCTGCGTCAGGAGATTCGTGAAAGGCTCGTCCACCCCGATCACACCGAAGTCCCGGAGCATCTTGGTGTAGAAACGGGCGTACAGGAGGTGCAGGATGGCGTGTTCGATCCCCCCGATGTACTGGTCCACGGGCATCCAGTAGTCCACCTGCTTCCTGTCCAGGCCCGGTTTGACATTGCAGGTGGGCGAACAGAAGCGGTCGAAGTACCAGGAGGACTCGACAAAGGTGTCCATCGTGTCCGTTTCCCGTCGGGCCGGCCCGCTGCACACGGGACAGATCGTCTTCCAGAAGGCGTCGTGGCGCGCCAGGGGGGATTCCCCCGTGCCGGTCAGGTCTATGTCCCGCGGCAGGACGACGGGCAGGTCCTGCTCGGGAACGGGAACGGATCCGCACTTCTCGCAGTGGATGACGGGGATCGGCGCCCCCCAGTAGCGCTGGCGGGAGATGCCCCAGTCGCGCAGGCGGTACTGAACGGTCTTCTTGCCGCGACCGATGGCTTCGAGGTGCTCCGCGATCGTCTCCAGGGCCTTCAGGTTCTCTAAGCCGTCGAACGGCCCGGAATTGACGAGGAGGCCTTCGTCGACGTAGGCCTCCGTCATGGTCTTCGGGTCGAGAGTCGTTCCGGGAGGCTGGATGACCACGATCTTTTCGAGGTTGTAGCGCTCGGCGAATTCGAAGTCGCGCTGGTCATGCGTCGGCACCGCCATGACGCACCCCGTACCGTAGTCGGCGAGCACGAAATTCGCCGCATAGATGGGCATGCGGAAGTTCGTCACGGGGTTCAGGCAGAAGGTCTCCAGGAAAACGCCCTCCTTTTCGTAGTAATCGGAGGTCCGCATCATCTTGTCCTGCTTCTTGACCTTTTCCACGAAGGCCCGGACATCCGCCTCGCGGGTCTTGCCCCGCGCCAGTTCCATGACCAGGGGGTGTTCCGCGGCGATGAGCATGAAGGTCGCGCCGTAGATCGTATCCTGCCGTGTCGTGAACACCCGGATGTCCTCGCGCCCGTCCTCCATCGGAAAGGAGAGTTCGCAGCCGTAGCTCTTGCCGATCCAGTTCTTCTGCATCGTCAGGACCTGCTCCGGCCAGCCGGGGAGCCGGTCACAATACTCGAGCAACTCATCCACGTAGGCGGTGATCTTGAAAAACCACTGTTCCAGGTCCTTCTCGCCGACTTCGGCACCGCACCGCCAGCACAGGCCCGCTTCGACCTGCTCGTTGGCGAGGACGGTCTTGCACTGGGGGCACCAGTTGACGCTGGAGCGCTTCTTGTAGACCAGGCCCTTCTCGAACATCTTGAGGAAGAAGAGTTGTTCCCATCGGTAATAGTCCGGCTCGCACGTCGAGATCTCCCGGTCCCAGTCATAGCTGAAGCCCATGCGCTGAAGCTGCCGGCGCATGTTGGAGATGTTGTCGTTCGTCCAGACGGAGGGATGGATGCCGCGGTCGATGGCGGCGTTCTCCGCCGGCATGCCGAACGAATCCCAGCCCATCGGGTGCAGGACGTTGAATCCCCGCATCCGCTTGTAACGCGCCACGACGTCGCCGATGGTGTAATTACGGACGTGTCCGATATGGATGCGGCCGGAGGGGTAGGGGAACATCTCGAGCAGATAGTATTTGGGCCTTGCCGGGTCCTCCGTGACGTTGAAGGTTTTCCGTTCGGTCCAGATCCGCTGCCACTTCTCCTCGATTTCCTGAGGAGCGTATTTTGCATTCATACTGTCGTTATCCTCCGTTGATGGTATCGCGACCGGCCGCCGCCGCCGGCCAATTCTTTTAGGGCGTATCGATCCCGCCGGCCGGCGTCCCCGCCAGGGGAACGTCGGCCAGGAGGTTCTGCTCGCGAAGTTTGGCGTAAAGGGCGTCCAGAATGCCGTTGATGAAGGCGCCGGAGTTCTCCGAACCGAAGATCTTGCCGAGATCGATGGCCTCGTTGAGGGTCACTTTCGGGGGGATGTCGGGGCAATGGAGAAATTCGTAGACGGCCATCCGGAGGATGCCCTTGTCCACCCGGGCCATCCGTTCCAGGCTCCAGTTTTCGGAGCAGCCCCGAATCAGTTCATCGATGGACCGACGGTTCAGCCACGTTCCCTCGACGAGGGCCGTGGCGAAGGGTTTGACCTCCTCCGGGGCGCCGTAATGCGCCCAGAAGAGGGCGAGGGCATCCTGAACATCGATCCACTCCAGGACGTCCAGTGCGTAAAGAACCTGCAAGGCCGCCTCGCGTGCCTTTCTCCGGTACCTCATTCAAGCCCCTGTCAGCCGCGGGGACTCTTCCCGGAATCCGCCGGCCAGGATTTTCCGCCGCTGCGTCCTGGAAAAGATCATAGCGCCGAGAGCTTCTTGAACAGGTCCACCATCTCGATGGCCGTCATGGCGGCGTCCCAGCCCTTGTTGCCCGCCTTCGTGCCCGCCCGTTCGATGGCCTGCTCGATCGTGTCCGTCGTCAGGACGCCGAACGCGACGGGGACTTCCGTGTCCAGGCCGACGCTGGCGATGCCCTTGGAGACCTCGGCACTGATGTACTCGAAGTGGGGCGTGGCCCCCCGGATGACGGCGCCGAGGCAGATCACCGCGTCGAAGCGTCCCGATTTGGCCAGTTTCTTCGCCGTCAGGGGCAGTTCGAAGGCCCCGGGGACCTTGACGATCTGGATATCCTTCTCGTCCGCCCCCGCGCGGGTCAGCGCATCCATCGCGCCCTCGATCAGCCGGCCGCAGATGAAGTCGTTGAAGCGGCTGGCCGCGATCGCGAACTTCATCCCCTTGGCGACAATCTTCCCTTCCATGAGTTTCGGCATGACGGAAATCTCCTTTTCACCCTTCATATCTTGAGCATATGCCCCATCTTTTTCTTCTTGGTGGTGAGGTATTTGATGTTGTTTTCGTTGGGCTGGATCTCGATCGGGACCCGTCCGACGATTTTGATCCCGTACCCCTCGAGGCCCACGACCTTCTTGGGGTTGTTCGTCATCAGGCGCATCTTGCGCACGCCCTGGTCGACGAGGATCTGGGCGCCGATGCCGTAATCCCTCAGGTCCGCCTTGAACCCGAGGGCGAGGTTGGCCTCCACGGTATCCTGCCCCTGTTCCTGAAGCGCATAGGCCTTGATCTTGTTGACCAGGCCGATCCCGCGGCCTTCCTGGTGCATGTAGACGATGACGCCCTTGCCCTCCTGTTCGACCATCTTCATGGCCGTGTGGAGCTGATCCCCGCAGTCGCACCGTTCCGAGCCGAACAGGTCCCCGGTGACGCACTCCGAGTGCACCCGGACGAGGACCTCGTCCTCGGGCCTGATTTCCCCTTTCACCAGGGCGATGTGAAGGGTGTCGTCTACGTCGTTTTCATAGACCGTCAGCGTGAAGTCGCCGCCGTAGCGGGTGGGGACGCCGGCCGTCGCCGCCCGCCGGATCAGGGATTCATGTTGCATGCGAAAATCGATCAGGTCGGCGATCGTGCAGATCTTGAGGCCGTGCTCTTTCGAAAAGATCTCCAGATCGGGCATGCGGGCCATCGTCCCGTCGTCCTTCATGACTTCGCAGATGACTCCGGCCGGCTTCAGCTTGGCAAGGCGGGCCAGGTCCACGGAGCCCTCCGTCTGGCCGGTGCGGACGAGAACGCCGCCCTTGCGGGCCCGAATGGGAAAGATATGGCCCGGACTGACGAGATCTTCGGCCTTGGCGCCGTCGGCGACGGCCGCCCGGATCGTTGTGGCGCGGTCGTAGGCGGAGATGCCGGTGGTAACGCCCTGCTTCGCCTCGATGGAGACCGTGAAGGCCGTGCCGAAGCGGGAGCGGTTGTCCCGCGTCATGGGGGTCAGGCCGAGCCGGTCGGCATGTTCCTCCGTCAGGGTGAGGCAGATCAGGCCGCGGCCGTAGCGGGCCATGAAATTGATCGCCTCCGGGGTAATGAACTCCGCGGCCATGCAGAGATCGCCCTCGTTTTCGCGATCCTCGTCATCGACGAGAATGACCATCTTGCCGTTGCGGATATCCTCGATCGCTTCCTGGATTGTGCTGACACTCATTGAACACCTTCTTGAATCGTTTTTCGGGACGTCTATTTGATGAATCCATGACGGGAGAGGAGGTCCCTGCTCAACCCGCCGCCGGCCGGCGCCGTTCCCGTATAGGGCGCGGCCAGTCTTTCCACGTATTTGCCGATGATGTCCGTCTCGATGTTGACGGTCTCTCCGGCCCGTTTGCGACCCAGGGTGGTCGCATCCGCCGTATGCGGGATCATACTAACATAAAAGCTGGTTTTTTCACAGCGATTTACGGTTAGGCTGACGCCGTCCACCGCCACCGAGCCCTTCTCCACGACATAGCGCATCAGCACCGCATCCACGTCCACTCCGATGAGCATGGAGTTGGCCCGGAGGGTTTTGGCGGCGATCCGTCCGATCCCGTCCACATGGCCCAGGACGAGGTGTCCGCCCAGAAAATCGCCGATCCGCAGGGCCTTCTCGATATTCGCCTTACTGCCGGAGCGGGCGTTCCCGAGGGTTGTCCGGGAGAGGGTTTCCGCCGAGACGTCGGCCGTGAAGGTCCGGGCGGTCTTCGCCGTTACCGTCAGGCAGGCGCCATCGACCGCGATGCTGTCGCCGAGGGCGACGTCGTCCAGGGACAGGTCGGTCTCCACCTCCAGGCGGGCGTCGGCCCCCTGGCGCGTGAGAGCGCGGATGATTCCGATTCCCTGGATGATGCCCGTAAACATTGAATCGCTCCCGCCGGCCCGTCCGGTCGATCCCCCCGCGTCAGATGCGGGTCCGGACCCGCATTCCCTATTTCACGTCTTCCTTGCCGTTCAGGAAATCCTTGAGCTCGTTGATGAAGTCCCGGACGTCGCGAAACTCGCGGTAAACAGAGGCGAAGCGGACGTAGGCCACGCCGTCCAGTTGCTCGAGTTCGCCCATGACGCGCTCGCCGATCAGGGCGGCCGGGATCTCCCGGGCCTGGGTGTCCTGGCAATACTGCTCGATGCGGTCCACCAGCGCCTCCATATCGTCCATGCTGATCGGTCGCTTTTCGCAGGCCTTCTTCACCCCGGACAGGATCTTGGTCCGGTCGAACGGCTCGCGGCGGCCGTCTTTCTTCACGACCATCGGCAGGACTTCCTCGACGAACTCGTAGGTCGTGAACCGGCGTTCGCAACTGAGGCATTCCCGCCGCCGTCGGATGGCGTTGTTGTCCTTGCTGACCCGGGAGTCGATGACCTTGTTTTCGGGATGTGCGCAGAAGGGGCATTTCATGCCTGTTTCACCTCGATGCCGGCCTCGGCGAACATCCCGCCCGCCAGGTCGTCCCGGTAGCCGTCCCGGATGACCACCCGTACGACGCCCGCGTTGATGATCATCTTTGCGCAGATGATGCAGGGATGGTTCGTGCAATACAGCGTGGCCCCGTTGACGCCGACCCCGTGGAGGGCCGCCTGGATGATGGCGTTCTGCTCCGCGTGCAGGCCGCGGCAAAGCTCGTGCCGTTCGCCGGAGGGGATCTTCATCTCCTCCCGCAGGCAGCCGACGTCCAGGCAGTGGCGCAGCCCCGAGGGGGCGCCGTTGTAGCCCGTGGTGAGCAGCCTCCGGTCGCGGACCAGGAGCGCCCCGACACTGCGCCGTCGGCAGGTCGAACGGCGCGCGACGAGCGCGGCGATGTCGAGGAAGTATTCGTCCCAGTCCGGACGCCCGCCGGTCGTCGGGTGCGCAATGTTCGCCGTTTCGGTCATGGAAATCTCAAATGGGCGTTGGGCTTCAGGTGTTCAACGTTCTGGCAAAACGGGCGCCTTCACCCCTCCCCTACGCCGTTCCTGTCTCTTTCCCTCATTTATTTACGGCTTGACGTCCAAGGCCCGACGCCTAAAGCCTGCTTGCGTACAAGGGGAAGCGGGCACACAGGGCGCGCACTTCCTCCCGCAGCGTTCCCAGTTGCTTTTCGTCGTCCTTGTGCCGGAGGGCCGCGGCGATTAACCGGCCGATCGCGCGCATCTCTTCCTCCTCCATCCCCCGGGTCGTGACGGCGGGCGTTCCGATGCGGATGCCGCTCGTGATCATGGGGCCTTTCGTGTCGAAGGGGATCCCGTTCTTGTTCACCGTGATGCCCATCCGGTCGAGCGTTTCCTGGGCCTCCTTGCCGGTAATGCCCTGCTCGGTGAGATCCACGAGCATCAAGTGGTTGTCCGTACCGCCGGAAACGAGGCGGAATCCCTCCTTCTGGAGCGTTTCCGCCAGCGTCCGGGCGTTCCGCACGATCTGGGTCTGGTAGGCCTTGAAGTCGTCGCGCAGGGCCTCCTGAAAGGCGACGGCCTTGGCGGCGATGATGTGCATGAGCGGTCCCCCCTGGGTGCCCGGGAACACGCGGCTGTTCAGAACCTTGGCGTAATCCTCCCGGCACATCACGAGCCCGCCCCGGGGACCGCGGAGGGTCTTGTGGGTCGTGGACGTGACGAACTCGCAGACGGGGATGGGTGTGGGGTGCAGCCCCACGGCGACCAGCCCGGCAATATGGGCGATGTCCGCCATGATCACGGCCCCGACCTGGTCGGCGATGGCGCGGAATTTCGTGAAGTCGAGCGTGCGCGGGTAGGCGCTGGCGCCGACGACGATCATCTTGGGCTTGTGTTTCTTCGCCTGGTCTTCGACCTCGTTGAAATCGATGGTTTCCGTTTCGCGATCCACGCCGTAGGCGACCACGTTGTAGAACCGGCCCGAGAAATTCGCCGGAGACCCGTGGGAGAGGTGCCCGCCGTGGGAGAGGTTCATGCCGAGCACCGTGTCGCCCGGGTTGAGGACGGCGAAATAAACGGCCATGTTGGCCTGCGTTCCCGAATGGGGCTGGACGTTGACGTGGTCGGCCCCGAAGAGCTTCTTGCACCGCTCGATCGCGAGCGTCTCCGCGACATCGACGAATTCGCAGCCGCCGTAGTAGCGCTTGCCGGGGTAGCCCTCGGCGTACTTGTTCGTCATGACGCAGCCCTGGGCCTCCAGGACCGCCTCGCTGACGAAGTTTTCCGAAGCGATGAGCTCCAGCTTGCCCGCCTGCCGCTCGGTTTCCCGGCGGATGGCGGCGGCGATTTCGGGATCAACGTGGGTCAAAGCAGACATGTACGGTTATTCCTCCTCAAGATCGGTAGATGATGTTGAACAAATCTCTCGTTCGATGGCCCGGAGCTTCTCTAGGCGCCGCTGATGCCGGCCGCCCTCGAAAGGCGTCGCCAGCCAGACGAACGTAATTTCGAGGGCGGCCTCGGTTCCGGTCCGGCGAGCCGCGAGTACCAGGATATTGGCGTCGTTGTGGAGGCGGCTCAGCCGTGCCGCCTCGGCATCCAGGCAGAGTGCCGCGCGGACTCCCGGGAAACGGTTGGCCGTGATGCTCATCCCGATGCCCGAACCGCAGATCAGGATGCCCCTCTCGCCGGTTCCCCGGGAGATCGCGCGCGCGACGAGGGTGGCGAAATCAGGGTAGTCCGCCGGTTCCGCGTTCGAGGTTCCCGCATCCACGACGTCGTACCCTTGCGCGACGAGGGCGGCTTTGAGGGCCTCCTTCAGGGCAAAGCCCGCGTGATCGGCGCCGATGGTGAGTCTGGGGCGGGTTTCGGTCATGGCTGGAATTCCTTCAAGATCACTACGGCGTTGACGCCGCCGAAGCCGAAGGTGTTGGACATGGCGGCGCGGACGGCCTGCCGGCGGGCCGTGTGGGGGACATAGTCGAGGTCGCAGTCCGGGTCGGGATGGTCGAGGTTGATCGTCGGGGGGACGATGCCTTCCCGGATGGCCAGTGCGGCGAACAGGGCCTCCACGCCGCCGGCGGCGCCCAGCATGTGCCCCGTCATGGACTTGGTGGAGCTGACGGCAAGCCGGTCGCTGTGCGTGCCGAAAACGGTGCGGATGGCCTGGGTTTCATAGACGTCGTTCAGTGGGGTGGAGGTTCCGTGGGCGTTGATGTAATCGATGGCCTCGGGGACAAGTGCGGCGTCCCGGAGCGCGGCCCGCATGCACCGGACGGCCCCCTCATGTCCCGGCGGCGGCGCCGCCATGTGAAAGGCGTCGCACGTGGAGCCATAGCCCGCTATTTCCGCGTAGACCCTGGCGCCCCGGTCCAGGGCCGCGGTCATTTCCTCCAGGATGAGGATGCCGCCGCCTTCACCGACAACTAAGCCGTCGCGGTCTCGGTCGAACGGCCGGCTGGCCTTTTCCGGATTGTTGTTCCGAGTCGAGAGCGCCCGCATGGCGTTGAACCCGCCGATTCCGAGGGGGGTGATGGCGGCATCCACCCCGCCGGCGATCATTACGTCGGCGTATCCGTTCTGGATAAGACGGAAGGCTTCCCCGACGGCGTTCGTGCCCGCGGCGCACGCGGTCACGGGGCAGGTGATCGGTCCCTTGGCGCCGAAGCGGATAGAGACGTGGCCTCCCGCCAGATTGCAGAGGACTGCCGGAATGGCAAAGGTGGAAATGCGCCGGGGGCCGGCCGCCGCGAGGGTTTCCTTCTCCTTCTCCATGGTGGAGAGTCCGCCGATGGCCGAGCCGATGATCACGCCGACCCGCTCCGCGTTGGTCCCCGTGATGGCCCCGCCCGCGTCGACCACGGCCATTTCGGATGCGGCGATGGCATAGAGGATGAAATCGTCGAGGCGCCGGTACTCTTTCTTGTTGACGTATTGCAGGGGATCGAAGGTCTTCAGTTCAGCGGCAATCTTCGTGTCGAAGAGGGTCGAGTCGAACCGGGTGATGGGAGCGACGCCCGACCGTCCGGCACAGACGGCCTCCCAGGTTTCCGGGACGGAGCAGCCGAGCGGCGTCACGGCCCCGAGGCCGGTGATGACAACCCTTCTTTTCAATGGACACCCCCTGACGGCGTATGGCGAAGGGCCGGTTACTTTACTCCCTTGCTGTGCAGAAAATCGATGACGTCACCGATGGTGCGGATCTTCTCGAGCTCCTCATCCGCGATCTGGATGCCGAAATTTTCCTCCATTTCCATGATCAACTCGACCAGATCGAGGGAATCTGCACCCAAATCGTCGATGAAGGACGCCTCCAGGATACACTCTTCCCGTGTGACATCCAACTGCTCCATGATGATTTCGATAACTTTTTCTTCGAGTGACATGAGTCCTCCCTCCTCGTTAAAAATGACGGCGTGCTTTTCCCACGCCTCCATATCATCAACTGTTTAAAAAATCTGCCGTTTTTTTCAGGGACGCCGCGTCTTCCACGTTCAGGAGCTTTAGTCCCCGGTGGATCCGTTTGCTCAAGCCGGACAGGACCCGTCCGGGACCGACCTCGACGACGGTATCCACCCCCAGGGCGACCATCCTCTCGACGGTCTCCTGCCAGCGGACGGGCGAGGTGATCTGACGGGTCAGCAGCGCGGTCGCGCGGTCGCGTGTGTAAAAGATTTCCGGGTCGCAATTGGGGATGACCGGGACGGCGGCGTCCTTAAAGGTCACCGTGCGCAGGCGCTCGGCCAGCAGCGCGGCGGTCGGGTCGAGCAGCCGGCTGTGGCAGGGGACGCTGATGGGGAGCCTCACCGCCTGCAGGGCCCCCGCTGCCGCGGCCATTTCGACGGCCGCGCCCACCGCCGGTGTGTGGCCGGAGACGACGAACTGGTTCGGACTGTTCTGGAGGGCTAGGGCGACCACGGTTTCCGGTGACGACGCCTCGCGGCAGATCGCATCGACCCGTTCGCGCGTGAGGCCGACGATTGCGGCCATGGCGCCGACGCCCACGGGGACGGCCCGCTGGTGGTATTCGGCGCGCGCCTTGACGAGGGGAAAGACGTCGTCCAGGGTGACGGCGCCCGCGGCGTACAGGGCGGCGTATTCGCCCAGGCTGTGACCGGCCATGACTTCGGGCGTCACGGGGGCCGCTTCGCGGAGGGCCTCCCAGCAGGCGATGTCGACGGTCAGAACGGCGATCTGGGTGAAGACCGTCAGGCTCAGTCGCTCCTGCGGTCCCCGGAAGCACAGGTCGGCCACGTCCATATCGAGCAGGCGACCCGCTTCGTCAAACACGCGCCCCGCGGCGGCGCTCCCCTCGCGGAGGTCCTTGCCCATGCCCACGGACTGGGATCCCTGTCCCGGAAAGACAACCCCCACCCTGATCATGATGATTCCTTCCTCAGGCGGAATCGGCGCTTCAGGAAAGCTTCTCGATGGGAACGATTTCCCGTCCCTTGTAGGTGCCGCAATTCGCGCAGATCCGGTGAGGAAGCTTGGGCT
>JALNWL010000047.1 GCA_023230905.1 Syntrophales bacterium | reverse complement strand
CCGCGTCAAACCCTATCTTCTGACCAAGACGGTGGAGGATGCGGCCGGGGACGGGGCTATCTGTTCCCCCATCAAGGGCCGCGTCATGAACATCCGCGTAAGCCCCGGAGAGACCGTCTACGCCGGTGACGTGCTCATGATCCTCGAGACGATGAAGATGTGCACCAACGTAATCACCGAGGTGACCGGGCAGGTGGCGGAGCTCTATGTCGGGGTCGACGACACGATAGACGTGGACGAACCGCTGATCCGGATCGCGGCGTCATAAGACCCGACGGATCCCTCCGCCTGCCGCGGGGGCGGCACCGGGCCGAAAAGGCCCCGTTGTGCGGGATCATATCGATCTTCAACGGTTTTCAACGACGAATAAAGGAGGAGATGGCTCATGTGGGATGCGTCGAAGTGCGATTTGTGCGGGGAGTGTCTGGTCCGGTGTCTATACGTGGATTACGACAAAACGAAGGCGGCGGCCGATATCCAGGCCCTGATGGAAGAGCGGGATGCGGAGATCCTCCACCGCTGCGTCACCTGCTGCGCCTGCCGGGAGTACTGCCCGACCGGCGCGGATCCCTTTGACCTGATCCTGCGCGCGATGGAGGAAAAAAAGACGTTCCCGGTGCCTCCGGGCACGACGGATATGTTCGCCCTGGCGGGGCAGCTCCCGACCACGGTCATCCCCGGCGATGCGGACAAGCCGGTCCTGTCCCTCTGCGTCATGGAGGCCAGCCTGTCCCCCGGGGTGTTGGACGGAGAGATGTTCAAGGGGCTGACCGTGGCCAAAGGCGGCGACTACTTCTGCTATGCCGGCTACGTCCATGCCGGCCAGGAAAGCCCCGTGGAGGAGCATGCCCGGCAGTTCATCGACCATCTGGCGGCCCTGGGGAAGGACATCGTGTTCCTCCACGACGACTGCTACGCGATGGTGGACGCCAAGATCAGGAATTACGGGATCACGGTGCCCTTCCGGTACATGCACCTCTACGAATATCTGCGGAACTATCTCGCGGACCACCGGGACCGCATCACGCCCCTTGGGAAGAAGGTCGCCTATCAGCGGCCCTGCGCCTCCCGGTATACGCCGGCCAAGGACGCCTTTCTTGATGAGATCTTCGCGCTCATCGGCGTCGAGCGCGTCTCCCGCCGTTACGACCGTGATAACGCGCTGTGCTGCACGGGTGCGTTCGTGCGGGTCTATCCGGATCTCGCCCGCGAGATCCAGACCCGAAACATCGACGACGCCCTCGCCTTCGGCGCCGACGCGCTGATCACCCTCTGCCCCATGTGCGACCGGGTGCTTCGGAAGCCGGCGGCGGCCAGGGGCCTGACGAAGATCTACGTGACCGATTTGTGCCGCATGGCTCTGGGGGAGATCCCCTACCCGGCGGCGGTGGCGTAGCGGGGCTCTTCGTCTGTTGAATTTCGATGGCTCCTCTCTCTGAAATCCCCGTCCCGTTTGGGACGGGAAACCTCGTTGTTCGGAAAAGGAGGGACGCCTGATGACCGAACTGCGCTGGAACCCGGATATCTGCGCCGCCTGCGAAACCGTCGACTGCCTCGAGAAGTGCCAGTACGTCCGCTACAGCCCCGAACAGGCCCGCGGAGAGCGGGACCGCCTGATCCGGGGGGAGGAGACGGCGATCCTGACGGACTGCGTCACCTGCTATGCCTGCGAGGAGTACTGCCCCCACCACAACCACCCCTTCTACCTGATCGTCGAGCGCCAGGAGGAGCTCGGCATCCATCCCGTTCCGAAGCCCATCGAGAAATCCCAGGTCCTCATGATGGGGCCCAAGGGGCGGATCGTCCCCGAGGCCGTCCGGACACCGGTGATCAACCTCTGCTACTTTCCGATGATGAAGGGGGCGATCCGGGGCCGGCTCCTGGGCGACGCCTCGGTCATCGTGGGGAGCGACATCTTCTGCAACCTGATGTTCCTTCATTTTGCACGCAATTCCACGATCCGGGAGCGCCTCCCGCAGATGATTCGGAACATCATGACGCATTACCTGACCCCCGGCGGGGTCGACGAGCTCGTCTGCTACCACGACGAGTGCTACGGGACCTACACCTCCTGGGCGCCCGCCTTCGGGATCGACGTTCCCTTCCGGCCCGTCCATTTCTTCGACTTTCTGAACCGCCGCCTCGAGGCCCTCGCGGGCCAGATCAAGCCCCTCGGCCTGAAGGCGGCCTATCAGCGTCCCTGCTCGAACCGCCTCTGCCCGGAGACGGACGCCTGGGTGGACGCCATCTTCGAGAAGATCGGCGTGGAGCGGACCGAGCGGGAGTTCGACCACGGCAACGCCCTGTGCTGCGGTGGGGTCATGGAGGCCCAGCAGCGCTTCGAGCTCGCCGAGTCGAACCGGGAACGCAACATCGCGGACATGAAGGCGTCGGGCGCCACCATGGCGGTGTTCAACTGTCCGTTCTGTTTCTTCACCTTGGCGGAGAAGGCCGCGCAGGCGGGGCTGATGCCCGTCATGATGTCGGATCTGTGCCACATGGCCCTGGGCGACTGAGGGAGGAGGTGAACCGGAATGAACGATATCCATGACGAACTGGTCCGGATCGTCGGCGCGGCCTATGTCTCCCGCGCCGAGGAGGAGCTTTACCTTTACGGGCGCGATCAGGGGGTCCAGCCCCCGGGGCGGCCCGATTACGTCGTCCTGCCCGCGACGACGGAGGAGGTGCGGCGGATCGTGCTCCTCGCGGGGGAGAACGGTGTCCCCGTCGTCCCCATGGGCGGGGGGCTCGTGCTCTCCGGCCTGACCGTGCCGCTCAAGGGCGGCATCGTCCTCGACATGAAGCGGATGAACCGGATCCTCGAGGTCAACGAGCTCAGCCACTACTGCGTCGTGGAGGCGGGGACCACCCAGGGCGCGCTCCAGGCCTATCTGGCCCGCCGCCACCCCGCGCTGAAACATTCCGTGCCCGACGCCCCGCCGGTGGCGACGATCGCGGGGAACGTCGCGATCCACGGGTCCGGCCACCTGTCCCAGAGCGAGGGCGGGTTCCACTCCGAGATGGTCACCGGACTGGAGGTGGTCCTGCCCACGGGCGAGGTCTGCCGGTTGGGGTCCTGCTCCACGGTGGACAAGTGGTTTTCCCGGGCGCCCCTGCCCGATCTGGCGGGGCTGTTCCTGGGGTGGAACGGGACGACGGGGGTCATTACCAAGGTTGGGATGAAACTCTTCCCCAGTTTTCCCCTGAAGGACGTCCTGATGTTCATGACCGAGGACATCGACGCCGTGCCGGAGGTCATCTCCCGGATCGTCTCCACGGAGATGGGCGAGGACATCACCTTCTTTGTGACGCCGAAGCCGGCCTACTTCGACGGGTTTCAGATGACGAACGTCCACATCGTGGCCCGCACCCCCCGGGAGATGAAACTGAGGCAGGCCCTCGTCCGGGAGTCCGTCCAGCCCTATCTCGACCGCAAGGAGGCGGGCTTCCTGCCGCTGCCGGCCCACATGAAGGTGAACCTGCTCGCGGCGCCGCAGAAGAGCCTGAGCGAATTCGCCGATATCCGGAAGGGCGGCGGCTTCGAATACGTGGGCTCCATCATGCCGGTGGAGAGCATCCCCGGCGCCTACCGGGCCGGCCTCGGGATCGCCGCCCGGAACGGCGTCACCTATTCCATGGGGGCGCGGGTCGTGGGGCGGGGGCACGCGGTGATGTTCTATTACGCCTTCCCCTTCAACCGGGCCGATGAGGCGGAGCTTCAGTCCGTCCGGCACGCCCTGGAGGCGGCCAACCGGGCGGCCCTCGATCTCGGGGGCATCCCCTGGAAGACGGAGGTGGCGGGTCAGCGGATGATCCTCGCGCGCATGGATCCGGCCACGGTCGCCCTGATGGAGCGGCTGCGGGCCCTCCTCGATCCTAACGGCATCATGAATCCGGGAAACTGGGAGGTGGCGCCATGAGGCACGAAGAACTCCTGCACCGGTGTTTCCGCTGCGGCTGGTGCAAGATGCCGCTCAATTACGCCGATTTCAACTGCCCGTCCTACCTGCAGTACCGCTTCGAGAGCTTCACCGCCGGCGGGCGGATGTGGCTGATCCGCGCCTGGCAAAAGGGGGAGATCCAGGCCGGTGAACGGCTCGCCCAGATCCTCTTCACCTGCGTCACGTGCAAGAACTGCGTCCAGACCTGCGCCATGCCGGGCATCCGGGAGCAGCTCGTCGATATCTTCATGGCCGCCAAGGGCGAACTCGTGGAGCAGGGGCTCGTCCCCCCGTCCATCCGGGACTACCTGAAGGCGATGCAGACCCACGGCAACCCCTACAAGCGCCCGGACGCCGAGCGCGCCCGTTGGGCGGAAGGTTTGGATCTGCCGCGCTATTCCGGCCAGGCGTATCTCTTCTACGTGGGCGACGAGGGGGCCTTCGACGAACTCGGGATCGGCATGGCCCGGTCCGTCGCCCGCCTGCTCGGACAGGCCGGGGTGGACTTCGGCATCCTGGGGGAGGCGGAGACGAGCGACGGCAACGACGTCCGGGCGGCCGGAGAGGAAGGCCTAGCCCGGGCGCTCGCGGAAACATTGACGGCAAAATTGAACGACCTCGGGGTAAAGAAGGTCGTCACCCTCTCCCCCCACGCCTTCAACATCATGAAGACGGACTACCCGGCCTGGGGGGGTGCCTTCACCGTCGAGCACTGGACCCAGGTCGTCGCCCGCCGCGTCCGGGCGCTCGCGCCCGCCGAAACCGCGCTCAAGGTCGCGTTTCATGACCCGTGCTACCTGGGGCGCTGGCAGGGGGAATACGAGGCCCCGCGTGCCCTGCTGCGGGCCGTCCCCGGCCTGACGCTCCTCGAGATGCCGCGGAACCGCCAGAACGCCCTGTGCTGCGGGGGCGGGGGCGGGAACTTCTTCACCGACATCCTGGGCCACGGCGGGGACCAGGCCGCCCGGGTGCGGGTGCGGGAGGCCGCCGAGACGGGGGCGGCGGTGCTGGTCGTGGCCTGTCCGCTGTGCCTGAAGATGCTCGACGATGCCGTGAAGGCCGAAGGCCTGGACGACCGGCTGGCGGTCCGGGACCTGGCGACCCTGCTGCTGGCGATGCGGTAATCATTGGGCGGGAGGCCATCCGGCCATGTCGCATACGGAGAAAACCGCCATGGGGAAGACGGAACGGAAAGGGGCGCTGGCGGCCCGCTTGTCCGGCCTCCTGCGCGAACGGGCGGCCCGGAGGACCGTCGTGGAGGTCTGCATCGGGTCGACCTATCTCGCCGTTTGCCTCGACGACGGCGCTCTCGGACTGTCCGCCGTCCCCCGCGCGGAGGTTCCGCTAAAGATCGAGACCCTGCCGCCGCCGCCCTCCCTGGCGGGTGAGAACGCGTCCGCCGTCCTGGCCTGGCTGAACGAACCGGGCCGCCCCCGCCGGAAGGCCGTCGCCTTGGCCCTGGCCAATGCCCTGATCCGTCAGGACCGCAGTGATGCCGAGGGGGACGCCCTCGACCTGATCCGGTTGACGCCGGACGACCGGGTCGTGATGGTCGGACGCTTCAGTCCCCTGATCGAAAAGGTCCAGGTCACGGGCGCGGCGCTCACCATCCTCGAAAAGGACGCGGACAAGGGGCTGGTCCTCGCGGGACGCGAGCGGGGGGCCGTCCTCCGGAGCGCCACGGTCGCCCTGATCACCGCGACCACCCTGCTTTACGACAGCCTGGAGGAGATCCTGGACGACCTCGGCGGCGCCCGTCACGTGACGGTGCTGGGGCCGACCACCCCGATGCTGGCCGGGCTGTTCTCCGGCACTCCCGTCCATCATCTGGGCGGGGTGCGCGTCACCGATGCTGGCCGGATCCTCGCCATCGTCGCCGCGGGCGGCGGGACGCGCGCCATGCGGCCCGGCGTCGAGATGACCAACCTCTGGATCCGGCGTCCGTTGTAGAGGTCCCCGGACCTTTTCCCCCATCATCGAGGAGGTGTGTATGGAGAAATTCATGGATGCGGACAAGCGGATGACCGCGCGCGAGGCCGTGGCGCGGTTCGTCCGGGATGGCGATTCCTTCGTGTTCGCCAACTGCCTCTACTGCATGCCGCTCGCGCTCACCCACGAGCTGATCCGGCAGGGGAAGAAAAACCTGATGGCTTTCCAGCAGGGAGGCATCGAGGAGATCGATCAGCTCATCCTGAGCGAGGTGATCGACCGCCTCGTGATCGCGTACAACTTCCGGGCCGGCGGTCCCCGGATCGTGAGTCCGCTCGATCGGGCGCTCAAGGGGGGCAAGGTCGTGATCGAAGAGATGACGAACCACACCCTGCTGTCGATGATGAAGGCCGGTGCGATGGGGTACCCCTTCCTGCCGGTCCTGCCGGGCATCAAGGTGACCGATGTGGTCCGGAGGCGGGGCTTTCTGGGGGATCAGCGCTTCGCCGAAATCCGCGATCCCTTCACGGGGGCCGAGATGCTCGTGGTCAAGGGCTACAACCCCGATTTCGCGCTGATGCACGTGCAGCGGGCGGACCGGGCCGGCAACGGACAGCTCTGGGGGGCCATGATCAACAGCAAGTGGGCGGCGCTGGCCGCGAAGAAGGTCATCCTGTCGTGCGAGGAGATCGTGGAGACCGAGGTGATCATGTCCTCGCCGCATCTGACGATCGTCCCGGCGCACAAGGTCTGCGCCGTCGTGGAGTGTCCCTGGGGCGCGCACCCCTCGGAGGTGCTCGGCCACTATGACTACGACTTTCCCTTTCGGGCCCTTTTTGTCGGCTCCTGCGCCAACCCCGACGGCGCCCGGGCATGGATCGACGAGTGGATCCGGGGTCCGGCCGACCGGCAGGCGTATATTGATCAATACTGCCGGCGCTTCGGGAAGAAAACCCTTGACGCCTTCCGGGCCAAGCCCTTCAAGAGCGTTCCCGCCGACTACGGGTCCACCTTTTCCCTCGACTGGGACGAGGAGGGCCGTTCGCGGACCATGGGTCTGACCATGGCGGAATTCATCGCCATGCTGGGGGAGAAAGGAGCGCTGATCGATGGGAACTAAATACACGATTCAGGAACTGATCGTTGCCCGCGCCGCCAAGGAGCTTCATGACCGGGAATTCGTCGTCATCGGCCAGGGCATCGCCATGGCCGCCGGGGTGCTTGCCCGTAAGACCCACGCGCCGAACGCGGTGATCCTCACCGAGGCCGGCCTTCTGGGGATCGACCCGTTCAAGGTGCCTCTGCACATCGCCGATCCCACCTGCACCCGCGGTTTCACGTATTCCTGCGACATGATCGACATCTTCACCACGGTCCTCAACCAGGGCTATGTGGACGCGACCTTTCTCGGCGTCGGCCAGATCGACCGCTACGGCAACATGAACAGCAGCTATCTGGGCGATCCGGACGCCTTTTCGATCCGCATGACCGGCGCGGGCGGCGCCCCGGAATTCGTTGGCTACGCCGGGCGCGCCATCCTCACGATGAGCGGCGGGACTTTCGTGGAGAAGCTGGACTACTTCACCTCCCCCGGTTACCTGACCGGAGGGAACACCCGCTACGAGGCGGGCATGCCCGCCGGATCGGGGCCGAGCGTGCTGATCACGACCCGGGGCGTCTTCAAGTTCGACGCCGTCACGAAGGAGATGTACCTGGCCGAACTCCACCCCGGGGCGACTCTCGATGCGGTCCGCGCCGAGGTTCCCTGGGATCTGAAGGTCGCCGACACCCTGAAAACCACGCCGGCGCCGACCGGGGAAGAGATCGCGATTCTCCGCAGCTTTGCCCCGGATGTCGTCATGGGCCGCAAGCTGCAGCTGGAGGTCGTCATGCAGCAGGTGATCAACCTGCTGACCCAAAACGCCGGATAACGGGGAGGCGAATGCCATGACGAATGCATGCAAAATCATCGATGCCCTGTGTTACGTGCCCACGGAAGAGGTTGTCGTCGATCTGGCGGTGTCCCTGCCGCCGCAGATGGCCCGCTATCTCAAGGACATCTTCGGCCCTCGGGTCGCCCCGTCGATGGGACTGACCGCGGAGGAACTCTACCGGATGAAGGTCAGCCTGAGCGAAAACGACTTTCGCGAGGCGCTGACGCCCCGGATGAAACCCCTGTCCACCCCACTGGAGGTCTTTGTCAGGCAACTCGACGAGATGGGGGTGGAGAAGGCGGTCATCTTCAACCTGGACGAGGAGACGCCGAGCGGACTCAAGGGCCTGCCCAACGACTACTACGCGGACATAGTCCGCCGGTACCCGGACAAGTTCATCGGTATGGCGGGGATCGACCCCCTGAAGGGCATGGACGCCGTGCGCGAGATCCGGCGCAGCTACGATCTGGGGCTGCGCGGCATCGGGGTGCGGCCGTTCATGTTCGGTCTCCCGCCCCATCACGCCAAGTTTTATCCCCTCTACACGACCTGCGTGGAACTGGACATTCCGATCTGGTTCCACATGGGAATCAACTACTCCACCCTGAACATGGAGGTGGAGCGGCCGATCCATCTTGACATCGTGGCCCAGGATTTTCCCGAGCTCAAGATCATCGCCGGGCACGGCGGCTGGCCCTGGATCCCGGAGATGCTGGCCGTGGTGCGGCGCAATGCCAACGTCTACATCGACATCGCGTCGGTCGAGCCCCGTTACCTCGCCATGCCCGGCTCAGGCTGGGAGACCCTGATGAACCTGGGCAACTCCATCCTTCAGGATAAAATCCTGTTTGCGTCCACATGGCTCTTCATGGGGCGGACGATCAAGCAGTTGGCCGACGGCGTGATGGACCTGCCGTTGAAGGAAACGGTGAAGCGCAAGTGGCTGTACGACAACGCCGCGCGCCTCTTCGGCCTGGCCTAACGGAACGACCGCCCGGGTCGCGGGAAGACCCGGGCGCTGAACATCGAGGGGGAACAGAAATGCGAGACAAGCTCATGACGGCGGCCGAGGCGGCCCGGTGGGTAAGAGACGGGATGCACCTGGGCGTCGGGGCCGGGATGGACATGAATCCCATGCCCGTGATCCGGGAGATCATCCGCAACGGGGTCCGGGGGCTCACCCTGACGCCGGTGCTGACGGGCGGCTATGTCGCGGACCTGCTGATCGGCGCGGGCTGCGTGGAGACGCTCCGGTTTCCCCAGGTCGTGCTCGATGAATTCGGCCTGGCGCCGCATTTCCGTAAGTGGGCCGAGGCCGGCCGTCTCAAGCTCCTGGAAACGATGTGACCGGCCCTACTTTTGGGGCTCCAGGCTGGGGCCCACAACCTGCCGTTCATCCCGGTCCTCGGTTTGCTGGGGACGGACTACATGACAATCCGCGACGACCTGAAGACCGTCAAGGATCCCTATTCGGGGGAGGATTATGTCGTCGTCCCGCCGATCGTCCCGGACGTAGCGGTCATCCACGGCCTGAAGGGCGACCGTTTCGGCGGCGTGACCGTTCTCGGTGCCCGGAACGACCGACTCCTGGCGACGGCGGCCCGAAAGACCATCGCCGTCGTCGAGGCGCTGGTGGAACCGGACGAGGTGCTGCCGGGGCTTCAGGAGGTCTACGTGGCGCCGCTCCACATCGATGCCGTCGTCGTCGCCCCCGGCGGGGCGCATCCGACGGCGTGCCCCGGCCGCTACGAGGCGGACGCCACCCACCTGTCGGCCTACGTCGCCGCCGCGAAGGACGCCGCGGCCTTTCGCGCCTATCTCGACACCTACATCTTCGGTCCCGCCGACCATGACGCCTATCTCGATGCGGTCGGATTCGCCCGGCCCTGAGGGGCGCGACGCGGGACGCAAGAACGGTCGCCGCCGCTGCCGGCGGGGCCGGCCCGACAAGGAGCCCAGCATGGAAGACAAACCGGTTCACCCCTATGAACGGATGATCGGGGCCATTGCCCTTCTGCTCAACGACGGCGAGTTCGCCGCCACGGGGACGCTCTCCCCGATCCCGGCGGCGGGCTGCCTCCTCGCGCAGCACACCCACGCCCCCCACCTCGCCCCCATGATCTACGGCGATCCGGCCAACCGGATCTCGGAGGGGCTCCACGAGTTCTTCGGGTTCGCCCAGCGGGGGGGCATCGACGTCTTCTTCCTCTCCGGCATCCAGATCGATCAGCGGGGCAGCATCAACCTGTCCGTGATCGGCGACTACGGGAAACCCAAATTGCGGCTTCCCGGCGGGGCGGGCTCGGCCATGCTCTATTCCCTGAGCCGCCGGACGATCCTCTTCACGATGACCCACACGAAGAAGCTCTTCGTGCCGAAGGTCGATTTCGTCAACGCCACCGCTTTCGACGGCGACGTCCGCACCCCCTGGCGGCGCGGTGGCCTGTCGCATGTGGTCACGCCCCTGGGGGTCATGAAATTCGACCGGGAGAAAAAGCGCCTCGCGTTGGATTACGTTTTCACGGGGGGAACGGTCGCGCAGGTTGTGGACAATACGGGGTTCGACTTGGACGTGGCGGGCCGGGAGATCCCGGTCGTCGATCCGCTGGATGGCGAATCCCTGCGGGTCCTGAGGGGACCGGTTCTCGACAAGCTGCGGACGATCTATCCGCTCGTCTGCCGGATGGTCTGGGGATAGACCGGGAACACGGCGGGCCGGTCGGCGCCCCCCCCCGCAACGACGTTCGACGCCGACCGCCGGTCCGACCGCGACGTGGAACAGGTTTGAGAAGCGGCGCGCCTCAGTCCTTCAGGACGAACAGGGCGTCGACCACAACCGGCTTCGCGCCGGCGAGAATGACGGGGTTCAGGTCGATCTCCGCGATCTCCGGGTGGAGCAGGGCGATGAAGCCGAGCGTCTGCACGACGGCGGCGAGCGCCGTCCGGTCCGCCGCCGGCATCCCGCGGAATTCCGCGAGCAGGGCCTTCCCCCGGATGTCGTCCAACATCTCCTCCGCGTCGGCGTCGCTCAGGGGTGCCAGCCGCAGCGTGTTGTCCTTCAGAGCCTCCGTGAAAACGCCGCCCAGGCCGAACAGGATGCAGGGGTCGAACCCCGGGAAGCGGGTCATTCCGACCACCAGTTCCCGGCCGCCCGAGAGCATCTCCTGGACGAGAACGGGGATATCGAGTCCGGCCGCCCGGCGAATCGCGGCGAAGGCGGCCCGCACCTCCTCCTCCGTCCGTACGTTGAGCGCGATCAACCCCTTGCCGGATTTGTGCATGATCTCCCAGGCGCAGGCCTTGAGCGCGACCGGATAGCCGAGGGCGGTGGCGGCCGCGGCAGCTTCATCGGAGTCGGCGGCGAGTTTCTCCCGGGTGACGGGGATGCCGTAGTGGGCGAGCAGGCGCTTGGCCTGGGCCTCGTCGAGAGCCTTCTGACCCCCGGCGACGGCGTCTTTCAGGATCCGCTCCGCCTCCCGGGACTTCGGCGGAGCGGCCGGCGGCACGAAGGACCTGCGTTGCCGGATCTGTTTGTGCCGGAGAAGGGAGAGCATCGCCCGGGCCGACTTTTCCGGGGCGTCGAATACGGGGATGTTGTTGTCCTCGTAGGCTTCCGTGTAGTTGTCGCTCCGGTCCAGGAAGGAGCACAGGATCATCGGCATGTTGTATTTCCAGGGCAGAACCATCGCCGGCGTGAGGTCTTTCTGGAACTGGGCCATGAAATCCTCCAGGGGCAGGTCGTCGAACAGCATCGACAGATGGGGATAGATTTCCTTCATCCAGCCCGTCGTCATGGGACCGTGGACGAGAAGTCCGTCGATCTCTCCGCTCTTCAGCAGGATCTCGGGAATCAGGACCGTCATCCGGTCCGTATCCATGTTGAAGGTCAGATCGACGGGGTTCGCGCTGGAGGCGTGGGGCGGGATCAGCGGTCGGATCTGGCTCTGGACCGCTTCGGACAACGTGGGAATCGCAAGCCCCCCCTGATCGGCGATGTTCGACATGGCGGTGCCCGGCCCGCCGGAATGGGTAACAACGGCGATCCGGTTCCCCCGGAGCGGGGGTTGGGTGGCGGCCGTCCAGCCGTGGGCGTAGAGATCCTCGATGGAATGGACGCGGATGATGCCGGCCTGCTTGAAGATCCCCTCGTACAGGAAGTCCGGTCCGGCCATGGCTCCCGTGTGGCTTCGGCTGGCCCGGGCCCCGGCGGCGGACCCGCTGACATATTGCGCGAAGATCGGCTTGTGCGGGGAGATCTTCCGGGCCGTCTCGACGAACCGCCGGCCGTCTCGGATCGCCTCGATGTACAGGATGATCGCCCGGCTCTGCTCGTCCTCGCCCAGATATTCCAACGCCTCGATCAGGTCGATGTTGGCCTCGTTGCCGGTGCTGATGGCCTTGCTCAGGCGGATGCCGCGTTTGCGCAGGTAGGACAGGGTCTGGGTGACGTAGGTCCCGCTTTGGGAGGCGAGCCCCAACATTCCCGGGCGGCCGTCGAAGCGCATGACTGTCAGGTTGAGCGAGATCTCTGAATTGAGGATCCCCATGCAGTTAGGGCCGACGAAGCGGATCCCCCAGCGCGCGGCGGTCTCGTTGAGCTGCTGTTCCAGGCGCCGTCCGTCCGTACCCACCTCCTTGAATCCCGCCGTGCAGACGATGATCCGCTTCGTTCCGATCCGGCCGAAGGCCTCCAGCAGGGGGAAGACGTGTTCGACCGGGATGACGATCAGACCGAGATCGGGCGTCTCGGGCAGCTCCTCCGGTGAGGTGTAGGCCTTGAGGCCGACGACGGTCTTCTCCGTGGGATGGATGGGGTAGAGGGGCCCCTGGAAGCCGTCCTTGACGACGCTTAAGGCCTGCATCGTGCCCATCTTCATGGCATTGTTGCTCGCGCCGGCGATGGCGATCGATTTCGGATTCATCAGGGCGTGCAAGGGGTTCTCGGGCATGGCGCTTTTCCTCCTCTGGGCAACATCGGGATGTAGAAATGGAATGTTGCCGAACCATAGGCCAGGCACGCGACCCTGTCAAGAAGAAACGAGCGCTCGCTCTAATCGTTGTTTGCCCTCTGCCCTCAGGGGGTTTGTTCCGGTCCCTGGGGCTCCGGGGCGTCGGCGATCGCACGGGGCGCCGGGGCAGGCGCTTTCTTTCGGCTGTCCTCGACCGGACAGGCAGGTCTCATTCAGGTCGAGACGCCCATCCGGGGCAGCAGCCAGGCCTGCAGAAAAATCCACGCGGCAACGATGCCCAAGACGATCCACAGTTCTTTCATGACGTCCTCCAATCGTGTCGATCCGATGTTTCACGTCCAGCGGGAAGCGGAAAATGGGTTGGCCTCCCCGCCGTCCTTATGCTATGATAACAGCAAAGTTAAACATTACGACCGTTTCGCCGTGTCCGTCATTGATCTGGATCAACGGGGGGATAGATGCAGACGGAGTTCGTTGCGTGGATGGAGGGGATCCCGCTCTTTCAGGGCGTTTCCCGGGAGGGCCTGCGGTCCCTGGCCGCGCGGGCCCGGCTGCGAACCTTCCGGTCCGGCGAGGCGATTCTCGGCGAGACGGATCCCGTCCGCGCCTTTTTCGTCGTCATCGACGGCCGCGTCAAGCTCTACAAAAGCTCGTCCGAGGGCAAGGAACAGACCCTCTGCCTCCTCGGGGTGGGGGAACCCTTCGGGCTCTGCACGGCCTTCGCCACTCCGGCCTTCCCGGCCAACGTGTCCGCCCTGGAGGACAGCGCCGTCGTCGTCATCCCGGGACCGGAACTCGAGGCCGCGGCGCGGCAGGAACCCGT
>JALNWL010000046.1 GCA_023230905.1 Syntrophales bacterium | reverse complement strand
TTCGTTCCGTTGCTGCCGGCGTCAAAGGGAAGGTGGAGAAGATTCTGGCGGATAGCGGAAACATGGTAAAAAAGGGAGAAGCGGTGATGCTCATCAGACCGGAGAAATGATCATATAAATCCGGGAGCGGATATCCAGGCTGGTGGCCATGAACAATGGCCACCAGCTTAGTTTAAATGAGCATGCGGTGAAGCGAGAGGAAGTGAGAAATTCTTTCTTAAGATTTTGAGGTGAAAGGTTTTATGAAAAAAAAGAAGGTACTTGTTGCCAACAGAGGTGAAATTGCTGTCCGCATTATCAAAGCCTGTAAGGATCTTGGCATAGAGACCGTATTGGTCGTTTCGGAAGCCGATAGGGAAAGTATGGGAGCAAAACTGGCCGATGAGGTTGTCTGTATCGGCCCGCCCCAGGTTCATTCGAGTTATCTTAATATACAGAAGATTATTAAAACTGCTTTGGAAACCGGCGCCGATGCAATTCACCCCGGGTATGGATTCCTCGCTGAAAATCCTGCATTGCCTGATGCGTGTGAGAAGAATGAGATCATTTTTATCGGTCCACGCTCTGCAACGATGAGGCAATTGGGGGACAAAATCAAGGCGCGAAATCTGGCTAGGAAGAACCATGTCCCCATGACCGAGGGCAGCGAAGGTCTGCGCAGTTTCCAAGATGTGGAAGCAGAAGTTCAAAAAATAGGGTTTCCTGTTATTTTCAAAGCAGCCGCCGGCGGTGGTGGCCGTGGGATGCGTATTGTCACCGAACAAAAAAACCTGAAAAATTCCTTTGATATGGCTTCCAATGAAGGATTGCAAGCCTTTGGTGATGCGACTCTGTTTGTAGAGCGCTATGTACAGAATGCCCGGCATGTGGAAGTACAGGTGATCGGAGATAATTTCGGGAAAGTCATCCATTTGGGGAAAAGAGACTGTTCCACACAGAGGCGTTACCAGAAAGTCATCGAAGAAGCTCATCCGCCCAATCTGCCCGATGATTTAAGGAGTAGAATTCTGGAAGCGGCCGTCGCTCTTACCTCAAGTATTGGTTACAATAGTGCGGGCACGGTAGAGTTTCTGGTCGATAAAGACCGGAATGAATTTTATTTTATGGAAGTGAACACGCGTATTCAGGTTGAACACCCGGTCACCGAGGAGGTGACCGGCATAGACTTGGTAAAGGAGCAGATTCAGGTTGCCTTTGGCGCCCCTCTCTCCCTGAATCAAGAGGACATCAAATTCAAGGGACATGCGATTGAATGTCGAATAACAGCCGACGACGCCAAAGATGATTTTATGCCGTCGCCGGGTGACATAACCTATTTTGCTTTGCCTGAAGGCAACAATGTCCGGGTCGATACGCACTGCCATCAGGGATGCACGATCAGCCCGTACTATGATTCATTATTAGCCAAGCTGATTACGACAGGGAATACCCGCGAAGAAGCGTTAGCGAATATGAAAAATGCGCTGACGGGCTTTAAAGTCGAGGGAATAGAAACGAATATTCCCTTCCTGCAGTTCCTGGTTGAGCAGCCGGAGTTTGGTGCAGGAGATATGCACATTAATTGGATAGAAAATACCGTCTTGCCCAAGTTTGTAGAATCGATTAAATAAAACAGATAAGTCTTATCCATTTGGGCTGTTTAAAGGCTAAAATGGCGAAAAACCGTTATCGGCAAATTGAGCAAATTGAGGCCAAAGAAAATACAGGCTCATACGGGGCATGGCGCAGGGGATTCTGTGGACAATATCGAGAACTCCTGATCCAGTCCCGTCATAATAGTTACAAAGCTCTCGTGAAAACCTTGACCTCAAAAGGCGAGAGGATCACCTGCCGGAAGGGGTGCACGTATTGTTGTTTCCACTATGTGGCTGTGCCACTCGCTCATGGCATGGTGATTGTTGATTACCTACATAACAAAAAGGAATCGCTGAAGCAGTTTATTCATAACTACGAAAAGTGGCATCATAAAGGGTATGATATTTCGAACATCATTGATCACACCCGAATTCAGGCCTTCTCGTCCTCAATGCCAATCCATGATATCATTGCAGTCACCAGACCTTTGTCCATGCGTTATCTTGAGACGAATATTCCGTGTCCTTTTCTCGTAAATAATTCTTGTCTTATCTACGCTGTTCGACCCTTTCCTTGTTCGGGACAATATTCTGTCAGTCCTCCCGATTGGTGTTCCCCTGCGACAACGGAGCACGCTGTTATTCATCAACTAGTCCCCGATGATGGAGACCTCCTGCAGATTCTACAATTGGCAGATCCACAACTTATGCTTTATGAAGTTACTCTCCCAATCATGATCTATAAGCTCCTTACCGAAGGCGCATCCTCTATTATAGCCTCATTGTATTTTGAAAATCGCACCAATCCGAGGCCAAATGGTTAATTGGCCGGTTGCCGGCCATCTCTGCCAGCTCAAGTTCGACTCCACCGGTCAATTAGAGGCAACGCCACCTTCGGTCCTGTACAATTGAGCCCGCTTCATTCTTGTTTTCACCTTACTCCAGGATTTTGTGATGAGGAAGCTCTCTTCCACGTTGTCCACCATACGGACAAATTTTGGCCAGGGAACGGCAAAGCTTAGAACCGTAGAGGGGACAAAGGGTCGCGCCGACGCATCGAACATGCCCAGTACGGCGCGGGGCTCGGCGGATTTAAGTTCTCTGTACGGGTAATCGATGATCGTCGCGCACCCGGCGCCGAAGGGCACAATGACCCCGTTGGGCTGTGGTTCGTCAAAATTAGCCAGTGTAAAAAGACCGGAAAGAACATCGGGCGCGGCAAAGAAGATGACCACCTGCGGGTTATCACGATCCTCCATCTGGTCCCATCTTTTGAAAAGAATATACTGGCCCGGTGCTTTCCAGGGCTTCTGGTGTTTCAGGTGTTCCTTGACGAGCTGCGGGGATTTCTTATATCGTTCCCCCTCCAGTTTGTCCGGAATTCCATAGGACAAAAAATATTCAAAGTCGGCGGTTAATTTGCTCTCGAAACCACAGTATCGTTTGCCGCCTGCGCAGCCAATTGTCTGGGTGTTGAAGCAAACCGTTTTCCCCTTTCGGACCTTTGCCAAATCCCCGATCACGCACCGATGTCCTTTCGGGAGGGCGGCCATGAATTTCGGTTCCGCTTGATCGGAATAATAAAATCCGATCGGTAATTCAGCCCCGGGGAAATATCTGTCCCAATACCTCAGGAATCTCTCCTTGAATTCAGCTTTCATGACGGTCCTCCTCCGAGCCTTGATGGATTCTTCATGCAAAATACGTTGTCATCTGATTGGATCGTCTCTCATTTTCAGCAATCGCTCGATCCTCTTTTCCACCGGCGGATGGGTGCTGAAGAGGCCCGCGATGGTTCCCCCGGAGAGGGGATTGACGATGAATAGGTGGGCGGTCGAGGGATTGGCGGCCATCGGTTTCTCGCTGGCCGCGCCGGCCAATTTCGCCAGAGCGCCGGCCAACGCTTCGGGGTTGCCCGTCACCTTGGCGCTGCCGGTATCGGCGTCATACTCCCGCGATCGGGATATGGCCATCTGGATCACGGTTGCCGCGATCGGTGCGATAATGGCCATGGCAATGACGCTGACGGTGCCCCGATCGTCATTGCTGAAAAAGACGGCCCACCGGGACAACAAGACCACCGCGCTCGCAACCGTGGCTGCCATGGTGCCGATCAGGATGTCCTTGTGCTTGATGTGGGACAACTCATGGGCGATGACGCCCTCCAGTTCGTCCCGATTCAGGAGCTTCATGATACCCGACGTCACCGCGACGGCGGCATGATGCTCATCCCGACCGGTGGCAAAGGCGTTGGGCGTGTCGGATGGGATGATATATACTTTCGGGGTGGGTATCCTGGCCTTGGCCGAGAGGGAATCCACGGCGTCGTAAAGCGCGGGAGCCTCCACCTGCGTAACCGGCTGGGCGTTGTACATCTTCAAGACAATGGCGTCCGAGAACCAATAGCTCCCGAAGTTCATCAGGACCGATATGGCCAGGGCGATGACCACGCCTTTTCCCCGGCCCACAAAATACCCCACAACCATGAGCAGCCCGGAAAGCATGCTCAACAACAAGATGACCCTCAACGTGTTCATGGCACATCTCCTCGCAGATGGTCCCTGCCCGCACGGAATGCATCGCCTCGCGCATCAATACCCTGAAACGCTGACCAGGATCTTTCGATCCCGCGGCTCGTTGTCGAAATCGATCAGAACGATCTGTTGCCAGGTTCCCAGAACGAGACGGCCGTCGATCAAAGGAACGCCGAGGGAAGGTCCCAACAGCGCCGCACGCACGTGCGCGTAGCCATTGCCGTCCCCCCATCGGGCGTCGTGCCGATAGGGGATGCCGGTCGGGGCAAGCCGTTCGATGGCCTCTTTCAGGTCCCGAACGACGCCGCTTTCGTATTCGATGGTGGTGACGGCCGCTGTCGAACCGGGTACAAAGATGAGCACCTGCCCGTCCGACAGTCCCGACTTACCCACTTGATGGGCGACATCGGTCGTGATGTCGATGATGTCGGTATCGGCACTGGTTTTGTAAGACAGTGAAGAATTTGAGATCTTGAGGTTCATGGCCCTGCCTTGGTCAAATTCCGCTTTTTGATGACATCGCCCGGTGGATCGCTTAACCGGTCCCTTCCGGATACGACGGACTGACACGGCCTCCTGTCTATCAGAAGTCCGCCGATAAATCTAAGGGATTCACTGTTTTCCCCGGCCGACGGACGGCCCTGAGCCGGACGCGGGTCATGGCGCCCCGCCGTTTATCTTTTCTTGGGGGGCTGCCGGGCGATGATCCTGTCCTGGATCCCGTCATATGTCGCAACGGGAATAACCTTCTTCGACTTGAGCTGATTCTTCCCCTTGTAGGGCCTCCCGGCAATGATCTTGTCTGCATAGGCGTCGCCGATACCCGGCAGGGCGGCCAGTTCAGCTTTTGTTGCCGTGTTGAGGTCGATCAAGGTCTGTTTTGCCACCACCGCCTTGGCGGAGGCCGCCGCCTTCGCCGGGCCCAGGGTATCTGCGGCAAACCCCATTGAACCGGCAAGTGTCAGCGAAACCGCAAGCATCAAGATCTTCGGCCACATAACGTTGTCCTCCAATCAGCGCAAACACGAGTCCGCGAAAATGTTTTTGACTTGTGACGCATCTTTCCCTATATTGCCCCCGCTTCCGGGGGAAGTGAATCTTACCGGACGGGATCGTTCGATGGCAACCCTGACCTTGACGCCACTTACAAACATTCTCGAAGGCGTTGCCTTCTTTCAGGGCTTCGCGTCCGAAGAACTGGATCTGCTCCTCGACGTGGGGAAATGGACCCAGGTTGCGCCCCATGAAAGAATCGTTCAGCAGGGCGAACAGGATCTTCACATGTACGTCCTGGTGCAGGGGCAGGCGGAGGTCATCTACAACGAGAAGGTGGTCGCCACGATCAAATCCGGAGACATCTTCGGCGAGATCGGTCTCATGGGCAGGCCCAGAATCGCCCATGTCGAATCCTCGAGGGAATGCCTGCTCCTCGCGTTTGACGCCAACGATCTCAACAAACTCCCGCTCACGTTACAGGTGAAATTCCTGCGGCGGGTTCTGGACACGGTTTTTGCCAGACTCCAAAAATCGAATGCCCAGCGGTGGCTGACCTCCCGGGACAAAACCAAGAAGGACAAGACCCGGACCCTGGACTCGAAGCCGTAAAACGATTTCGGACGGCTCATCCTGGGCAAGAACCCGTCCGCTGCCTGGATATCCCTCCCGTTGCGGCCGCTTTCCGCGTGAAATCTTTTCCGAAGCCTGCCGTTTCCGACCGCGATGGAGACGGGTGTCAATAGGAGTCGGACGGCCGGGTCTTCCCCTTGAAAATCCGGTACACGAACACGGTGTAGCCGATGACGATCGGCATGCCGATGAGCGCGATCACGCTCATGACCTTGAGGGTATGCAGACCGGTGGAGCTATTGAAAATGGTCAGGCTCAACCGCGGATCGTTGGACGCCTTGATCAGGTTGGGAAATTGCGCCGCACCGGCCACGAGCCACAGACCGATGAAGGAACAGGACGACTCCCAGAATGGGGCGCCGTCGTTCCGCTTGCGGGCCGAGAAGAATAGACCCACAAGTCCCAGCAGGGTCAGGAGCACGCCGGCATAAAACAGCGGTCGGCCCGGAAGTCCGGGAAACGCCGCGGCCATCACGATGAAATAGAGGATCGCGACGGCCCCGTTGACCCAGAGCAGGACCCGGACGGCCTTGAACGCGCGCTGCTGAAGCGCTCCATCGGTCTTCATCACGGCCCAGGCGGCGCCCTGGAGCAGGACCGCGGCGAGCCCCGTCAGGCCGAACAGCAGCGGCACGGGTCTGAGCAGGGTGAGAAAATCGCCGGTGTACTCCATGCGCGAATCGAGGGGAACGCCGTAGATCACGTTGCCGAGGGCCACCCCGAACAGCAGCGTCGCCGCGCCGCTCCCGACGACCAGCGCCGTCTCCCAGAGGCCGGCCCGGGCGGGGTCGTGGGCGCGGAACTCCATCGACACGGCCCGGAAGATCAGGGCGAACAGCACGAGCATCATGGCCAGATAGAAGCCGGAGAAGGCGGTGGCATAGGCCTGGGGAAAGGCCGCAAACAGGGCCCCGCCGCCGGTGATCAGCCAGACTTCGTTGCCGTCCCAGACCGGGCCGATCGAATGGATCAGGGTATCCCGCTCCTCCTTGTCACGCCCCAGGAACGGCAGGAGCGATCCGATGCCCAGGTCGAATCCGTCGAGCAGCGAGTAGCCGAGCAGCAGGACGAAGATGAGTACGTACCAGAGGATCTGAAAGTTCTGAATCGTTTCCATGAATCCTTCCTCCGTTTCGGGCTACGATGCGGGGCCCTGTTTCACCAGTTTCACGCAAAGCATGACGAACATGACGAACAGGAGCAGGTAGATCAGCGAAAACATCACCAGGCTGAACAGAACGTTGCCGGCGGAGACGACCACCGACGCGGCATCCGCGGTTTTCATCAGTCCGTAGATGATCCACGGCTGCCGGCCGATTTCCGCCGTCATCCAGCCCGTTTCATGAGCCAGATGGGGCAGGGGGATCAGGAAGGGGAGGACAAAAAGATACCAGCGGGTCCGGTAAAGCCTGCCCGTCACGAGTAAAAACGCCCCCAGCAGCCCGAGGGCAATGGCGAGCATGCCGATGCCCACCATGACGTGATACGCCTGAAACACCAGATTCACGGGCGGCCAGTGCGCTTTCGGGAAGTCCCGCAGGCCTTTGATTTCGGAGTCGAAGTCGAAGTTGTAAAGGAAGCTCAAGAGCTTGGGGACATAAATGCCGTAAGTCGTCTCGCCGGCGGTATCGACCCATCCCACGGCATACAGGGGCACGCCCCGGGAGGTGACGAAATGCCCTTCCAGGGCCGCCGCCTTTTCCGGCTGCATATTGATGACTTCGACGGCGTGCATGTGGCCCGCCCCCAGTTGCAGAACCGGCGTCAGGGCAAACAGGATAATGGCGATCTTCAGCATCGTCCGGGCCGTCTGGCCGTGCAACCCCTTGCGGACGTAGTATCCGGCGATACCCGCCACCATCACGGCGCCCGTCATCCACGCCGCCAGGACCGTGTGGATAAGCCGGACGTGCGTCGACGGGTTGAAAACCGCGTCAGCAAAACTCGTCAGGGCGATCTTGCCGGCGGTGTCGACGGCGTACCCCGCGGGGGTCTGCATCCAGGAATTGGCGGCGAGGATCCAGAACGCCGAAAGGTGTCCGCCGATGAAGACCAGGAGCGCGGACAACCAGTACACCCGGGGCGAGACCCGGTTGCGGGCGAAGATCAGGACGCCGAGAAAGACGGACTCGAGAAAGAACGCGATCACCCCTTCCGCCGCCAGGAGCGGGCCGAAGATGTCGCCCACCGCGCGGGAGTAATTCGACCAGTTGGTCCCGAAGGAAAATTCCATCGTGAGACCCGTGGCCGCCCCGGTGACAAAAATCAGGCCGAGCAGACGGACGAGGAAGTCCGTGATCCGGCGGTACCGCTCCTCTTTTTTGATCAGGTAACCGGTTTCGGAGATGAGAATCACCAGCGTGACTCCCAGCGTCATGGCTGGGAAGAGGAAATGGAAGCCGATCGTGAAAGCGAATTGAATCCTGGCCAGGAGTAACGCGCTCATAAGGACCTCCCATGGGTTGGTACGGAAACCTTAACGAATGACTGCAAACTTTTCAACGGGATAATTCATCCCTTCGCCGAGAGAAGGTCAGGCCGTAAACGGCGTGGGGGGCTGCGGTCTTCCGACCGAACACGCCGGCACCCGGTCTCACGGGGATGTCCGTGACGTGAAGGGCGGCACCCCGGCAAAAGCGCCATCCCGGGCTTGACATGCGCCCCGGATTTTACCTATACCGCGTGCACGCCGAAAGGGTGTGCGGGAGGGGGGGAGACATGAAACGGGTTTTGACGCTGCTGGCGGCGCTGGTTTTTCTCGCGGGCGCGCTTCCCCTCCAAGCCGCTCCTTCCCGTCGTGGCCGTCCGGCGCCTCCCCTGCCACGGCCGTCCTGGCGGGCCGCGATCGTGGCGGACGCGGCGACGGGAACGATCCTCTTCCAGAAGAATGCCGACGAACTCCTTCCGCCGGCCTCCCTCACCAAGGTGCTGACCCTCTATCTGGCCTTCGAGGCCGTGAGGCAGGGGAGGGCCCGCTGGCGCGACCCGGTCCGGATCAGCCCGCGGGCCTGGCGTATGGAGGGATCGCGCATGTTTGTGGATGTGGGGACGGACGTATCCCTGGGGGATCTCGTCCTGGGGACGGCCATCGTCTCCGCCAACGACGCGGCCCTGGCGGTGGCGGAGCACCTGGGCGTCACGGAGGCCGCCTTTGTCGCGGCCATGAACGACAGGGCGCAGGCCCTCGGCATGAGCCGCAGCCGCTTCGCCAATCCCAACGGGCTGCCGGCGAAGGGCCAGTTCACGACCGCGCGGGACATGTTGAAACTCGCTCGTGCGTACCTGTCGCGGTTCCCCGCCGCCCTGACCGTCCACGCCCGGCGGAACTTTACCTACAACGGGATTTCCCAGCACAATCGCAACCGCCTTCTCAGGCAGTATCCGGGTGCGGACGGCGTCAAGACCGGCTACATCTCGGAATCCGGCTATCACCTCATTGCGACGGCCCGCCGGGGGGACACCCGGCTCGTGGCCGTTGTCCTCGGCGCCTCGACCCCGGGGGTCCGGGCGCGGGAAACCATCCGCCTGCTCGACGAGGGTTTTGCGAGGATGGGTGTGACTCCGCCGCCGGCGCGGACCCGGAGCGATGTGGCCCGGCCGCCGGAGCGGGACAAAATCCCGACGGCCCGCCCGTGAAGGGTCCGCTTCGGGGGGCGCCTCATCCTGCGTAAAGGTCGTAGGTGTCGGCGGCGAGGATGGTCCGGGTGACGAACGTGCCCGGGCGAAGCCTCCCGCCGCGCACGTAGGTGACGCCGTCGATGTCCGGGGCCTGGCGGTGGCAGCGGCCGACGAACGGGTACTCCGGATTCGCGCTCGGTCCTGCGATCAGGATCTCCTGCCGGGTTCCGATCAGCGTCCGGTTGATTTCCTCCGAAATCCCGGCCTGCCGGATCATCAGCGTCCCGCGGCGTCGCCGCTTGGTCGCCTCGGAAATCTCCGGCGGCCGGTTCTCCGCGGGCGTGCCCTCCTCCCGGGAATAGGTAAAAATCCCCACATGGTCGAGGCGGGCCTCCGCCAAAAATGCATGCAGCCGATTGAACCGCGACGGTGTTTCCCCCGGAAACCCCACGATCAGCGATGTCCGCAGGGCCACGCCCGGAATCATGGCGCGGGCCCGGGCGATGCGCTCGCGGATCAGGGCGCTGTTACCCCGCCGGTGCATCGCGGCGAGAAGCTCGTCGTCGATGTGCTGGATGGGCATGTCGATGTATTTGCAGAGCTTGGACTCGCGCGCGATGACCTCGAACAGGCCGTCGGTCAGGCGCTCCGGATAGGTGTAGAGCAGGCGGAGCCATCTGAGTTTCTTCATGGAGGCCAGGTCGTGCAGCAGCCCGGGCAGGGCGGGCCGACCGGGGAGATCCTGCCCGTAGGCGGTCGTGTCCTGGGCCGTGACGATCAGCTCCCGCACCCCCTGTCCGACGAGGGTCTCCGCCTCACGCAGGATGTCCCCTGGCTGGCGGCTCCGGTAGGGGCCCCGGATTGCGGGGATCACGCAGTAGGCGCAGCGGTTGTTGCAGCCTTCGGCGATCTTCAGGTAGGCCGTGGCCGCGGGTGTGGAGATGAGTCGGGGAAGGCCGGCGTCCATCAGGAAGGTTGGCTTGCCGGTGCGGTTCCGGCGGCCCGTCTGTCCCGCGAGCAGGCGCCGGAGATGAGCCGCGACGGCCGGGACCTCGTTGACGCCGAGGAAAAGATCGACCTCGGGGAGCGCCCGCGCGAGCGCCGCGCCGTAGCGCTGGGGAAGGCATCCGGCGACGATCAGATACCGACAGTTCCCGCCCGCCGGGGTCTTGAGGGCGGCCATGCGCAGGATCGTCTCGATCGCCTCTTCCCGGGCCGGCAGGATGAAGGCGCAGGTGTTGACGAGAATGATCTGGGCTTCTCGGGCCTCCGCCGTCAGGCGAAAGCCTTCCCCGGCCAGCAGGCCGGCCATCACCTCGGAGTCGATCAGGTTCTTCGGACAGCCGAGGCTGATCATGTGGACGGTTTCGGACATGGTCAGCGGGGCAGCTTGCGGGCCAGGACTTTCCGGGGCTTGACGCCGTCCGAGGGCCCCACCACGCCTTCGGACTCCATCCGTTCGATGATTCGCGCGGCCCGGTTATAGCCGACCTTGAGGTATCGCTGGACCAGGGAGATGGAGGCTTGACCGAGGTCGGTGACCAGCTCCACCGCCTCGTCGTATTTCTCGTCGAGGGCTTCCCCCTCCTTGTCCCCCTCGGGCGCGTCCGGCCGGTATTGGGTGATGGATTCGTCATAGGCGGGCTGGCCCTGCTGCTTCACATAGAAGACGATCCGCTCGATTTCCGCATCGGAGACGTAGGCCCCATGGATGCGGTTGAGCTTGGAGGTTCCCGGCGGGATGAACAGCATGTCTCCGGCGCCCAGGAGGTTCTCCGCCCCCTGCACGTCGAGAATGGTCCGGGAGTCCACCTTGGAGGAGACCTGAAACGAGATGCGGGTCGGGAAGTTCGCCTTGATAACGCCGGTGATGACGTCGACGGAGGGTCGCTGTGTCGCCAGAATCAGGTGGATGCCCGCGGCCCGGGCCATCTGCGCCAGGCGGGCCAGGGATTCCTCGACGTTGCGCTGGGCGACGAGCATCAGGTCGGCCAGCTCGTCGATGACGATGACGATGTAAGGCAGCGGCGCGGGCGGCGGGGGCGCTTCCGCCTCCGGCGACGGATCGCCGTCCGACGGGAGCGAGGCCGCGCGGGCGGGCGATCCTTTCTTCTCCGCGGCGGCTCTCTTGACGAGTTCGTTGAAGGCCTCGATTCCCTTGACGCCGCGTTCCCCGATGATCTGGTAGCGCCGCTCCATCTCCTCCACCGCCCAGCGAAGCACCTGGGAGGCCTTCTTGGGGTCCACGACCACCGGGTGGAGGAGGTGGGGAATCCCTTCATAAGCGGACAGCTCGAGGCGCTTCGGGTCGATCATGAGGAATTTCACCTCGTCCGGCGGGGCCTTGAACAGAATGCTGCAGATCATGGCGTTCAGCGAGACGCTCTTCCCGGAGCCCGTCGTGCCCGCGATGAGCAGGTGGGGCATGCGGATCAGATCCGTAATGACGGGCTGGCCCACGATATCCACGCCCAGGGCGATGGGCAGGCGACAGGGGGAGGTCCGGAAATCTTCATGATCGAGAACGTCCCTCAGGTGGACCTCGTCCCGGTCCGGATTGGGAATCTCGATGCCGATCGCCGCCTTTCCGGGGATCGGGGCGATGATACGGATGCTCGGCGCCTTGAGGGCGAGGGCCAGGTCGTCCGTCAGATTGGTGATCCGGTGAATCTTGACCCCGGGTGCCGGCTCCAGTTCGTACATGGTGATGACCGGTCCCGGACGGACCTCCAGGACCCGCGCCTCGACGCCGAAGTCGGCCAGCTTGTTTTCCAGGACCCGGGAATTGGCGACCAGCGTTTCCTTCTTCTGGCGGAGTTCCCGATGCTGGACGGGGTCGAGCAGGGTCAGGGGCGGGAGTTGGAATGCCTGGCCGGGGGAGGGCATCACGAGGGGGAGTGGGATCTGCTCCGGCTTGGCCGTGCGACGGGGCTCCGCGGAGCCGGCGGCGATGACGGGCGCGGCTTTCTTCTTCGTTTTCTTTTCCTTGTCCGGCTTCGAACGCCACTGCCGGAGCGCCTCAATTTTCCGTGGGATCGCCACCGAAAGCAGTCGGACGCCTCCGACGATGACCTGGAAAAGCCGCCTCGCCAGAACGACCAGGGAGAAGTCGACGAGGACCATGAGGGAAACGATCAGGAGGGCCGTGAGGATGAGATAGGCCCCGGCCAGGTTGAAATAGCCCAGGAGGAGACGGGCGAGCAGTTGGCCGGTAAGCCCCCCCGTGGGGAGATCGACCCCGTGGAGCAAAACACGCGGGATCGTCACGGCGAACAGGCCGGTCGTGGCGCAGATCAGCCCGACGAAACCCGCAATGCCGACCCCCGTGAGACGGTACGCCCTCTCCAGCAGGGATTTCAGGCCGGCGATCACCAAGACGACGGGGAACCAGAAGACGCCGAAGCCGAACAGGCGGGCCAGGGTGTCGGCGGTGTGCGAGCCGACGGTCCCGGCCAGATTGTGAATCGGGGCGTCTCCAGCCGTGAAATGGGTGAACGAGGGATCCAGCGGATGATAGGAAAACAGGCTCAGAAACAGGAACAGGGCGCCTGCCAGGCAGACGACACCCCGAATTTCTCCCATCCTGTTGCCTTGAATTTCTTCCGTCATCGGCACTCCGGGGATTGCAGGCGGATCGCCCGCTGTTCGTCGAAGTTGCGGACGATGACCTCACGCACCTTTTGGATCAGCGCCTCGCGGGTTTCGATCGTGTAGCCCGTCACGTCGATGGGCTTGTCGATCACCATTGTGATCGTTCCCGGGTTGACCCGCAGGGACCGCTTCGGCATGATTTCCGAGGCTCCGATGATGGAAATCGGTACGATGGGAACCCCCGATTTGATGGCCAGATGGAACATGCCCTGCTTGAAGGCCTGGATCTTGCCGTCTCGGCTGCGGGTCCCCTCGGGAAAGGTCATGACCGACTTCCCCTCCTTGATTTTTTCCGCCGCCTCGTCGATGCTCCGCATGGCGCGTTCGTGATGCTGACGGTCGATTTCGATATAGCCCGCGTTTCGCATGGCCTTGCCGAACAGGGGGATACGGAAAAGCTCCTTCTTGGCGATCCAGCGGAACTGCCCGGGGATGTGGGCGAGAACGATCAGGATGTCGAAATCGCTGGCATGATTGGCCATGAAGATCTGCGGACTGCGGGTGAGGACGTTTTCCCCACCGATCACATCGACTTTGGTGGCGGAGATGAGAAGCAGGATCCTGGCCCAGAGATTGGCGATCTTGTGGATCTTGTTTTCGCCCGGCGAGATGTAAGGGAAAACGATGCAGAAAAGGGAGACGAAACCGGTGATGGCAACACCGAGGATAACCAAAAGGGCGGAACGGATCATGGTCACCTTCCTTGGACGCGTGGGTCCACGGCGGCGCTTAACCGCATCATGCGCATAATTTCATTGAGATTCTAGCAAAGAAATCATGCATATACTTCTACTTGATAATTCCCATGGTGTCAACAGGGAATTGGCCAGGGAAGGTGATAAAAGAATTGACAAAAAACGGACATGGTAATAGCATTCACCCCCTTGACGCGCCTCCCCGGAAACCGGCGAATCGGGATGGACGCACGTCGGGGAGGAGGTTCGGCCGGCCGTTATGGCGCAGATACTTACGAGGAAACGGGCGCTGGAGATCATGGCCGGCTTTCCCCTGGCGCGGGTTCTGGTCATCGGGGATATCATGATCGACCACTTCATCTGGGGGAAGGTTGTCCGCATCTCGCCGGAAGCGCCCGTCCCCGTGGTGGACGTTAAGGCGGACGACCTGATGCTGGGCGGATGCGCCAATGTGCTCAACAACATCTTCTCCATGGGGGGAAAGGCCTGCGTCACCGGGGTGATCGGCGCGGACGTCATGGGGGACAAGGTCCGGGAAGAGTTCCGGAAGCGGCACATCTCCACGCAGGGGCTGGTCGCGGAGCCCCGGCGGCCCACATCCCTGAAAACGCGCATTGTGGCCCATCAACAGCAGGTGGTGCGCTTCGACCGGGAGAGCCGGACGCCGATCCGCGAGGAGAGCGTCCGTCACATCCTGAGCTATCTGCGGAACCTGCGTGACAGCTTGGGCGCGGTTGTAATTTCCGACTATGGCAAGGGGGTTGTGACGCCGGCCCTGCTGGACGGGGTCAGGACGGAGATTTCC
>JALNWL010000045.1 GCA_023230905.1 Syntrophales bacterium | reverse complement strand
GTCCACAACGATGATGCCGCCCGAATTCTTGGTGAAGGGGATTACCGCCTCTCCGCGGTGCTCGTCCAGTGAGGGTGCGGGAGCCCCTTCGGGTTCCCGTTGAGGTTCGGAATAGGTTCTGACGGTGACGGCGTTTGGCGGGCTGGACGCCGCGGCGGGCGGCGAGTCCGACAGGTGTGTGACGCCGTCGACGTCCGTCCAGCGGTAAATATCGGCCGCGACGATCCCGATATTTCGCGGGAGTCGTGGTGGCAGGTTCAGGCAGAGCGCAATCAGAAGGATGCATGCAAGAAGAAGCGGGGGGCCTGCCGGGCGTTTCATCTCCCGAATCTCCGTGTTCCGAGCGCCAGAAGCGAAGGGACAGTTTACCCCGAGATCGCCGGCGCGGAATCCGACCGCGCGCTGCCGCGGGCCATGGTTCCGTCTACAGGACCGGACAAGACGGTCGTCCTTTGCAGCCCGGGGCTCCCTTTCGGCCGGCCTCGGGACGGGGGTGAAGCACGTGCAACTTCGGGTAAAAAAGCCGGGGCGGAACAGGACCCATACGCCTTGCCCGTCCCGGCTTTGGATGTGATCTGTCAGCGGGGTCAGGCCTTCGCGACGACCGCGGGTTTCTTGTAAGCGACGGCGAGCAGGAAGCCGACGATCAGCAGGCCGGCCGCCACATAGAGGGCGATGCCTTTCAACTGGGCAAACACGAGCGGTCCGACCACACCGGCCAGGCCCCAGGCCGTCAGCATCATCCCGTAGACCTTGCCGATGTACGCCGGCCCGAAGGAATCGGCGGCAAAGGCCGGCATGGTCGCGAATCCGCCGCCGTAGCAGGCGAGCAGGTAACAGGCGATGATTGTGAAGATCAGCTTGTCGCCGATCTGGGGCAGCAGGATGTACAGGACGGCCTGCGTGATGAACATGATGATGAAGACGTTCTTTCGGCCGATCGCGTCAGAAATCCAGGCCCAAAGGAGACGGCCGAGACCGTTGAAGATCGAGGCAATGGCCAGAATGGTGCCGCCCGCCAGGGCCAGCTCGGCGGCGGAGATGTCGGCGAGGGTCTTCTTGATGACGTCCTGAGCCAGGGGGGAAAGTTGGGAAATGAGGCCGAGTCCCGCGGTGATGTTGAGGAAGAGCATGAGCCATAACATCCACCACTGCGGTGTTTTTGCCGCGCGCTCGAAGGTGAAGGAATCGGCTGCGGTAACCCCGCTCGATGCTGCCGGTTTGAATCCGGCGGGGAGCCAGCCATGGGGGGGGTTCTTGTAGGCCTGCGCGGCCCCGGTGACGAGCACCAGGAAGATGAGGCCCCAGATGTAGAAGGTGTTCGCGACGCCCATGGAAATGACCATCGCCGGAGCGATCTTGCCCATGAAGAAGGCCCCCAGGCCGAAGCCCATGACGGCGAGACCCGTGACGAGGCCGCGCTTGTCCGGGAACCAGCGGATCAGGGTTGCAATGGGGGTGACGTAGCCGAAGCCGTTTCCGAGTCCGGCGATGAGACCGAAGCCGAGATACAGCAGCCAGATGCTGCCGATCTGATCGGCCAGACCCGCCAAGAGCGTGCCGACGCCGAAGAGGATGCCGCCGATCGTGGCGACGAATTTAGGTCCCTTTTTGTCGACCAGCGTTCCACCGAAGGCCGCGGACAGGCCGATGACAAAGATGCAGATCATGAAGGTGACCTGCGTTTCGGTTTCTCCCCAGCCGTGGGTAGTCATGAGGGGTTTCTTGAAGACGGACCAAGCATAAACCGTGCCCAAAGAGAGCTGCATGACGATCGCCGCGATGGCGATCCACCAGCGGCTGCTTTCGAGGTTCTTCTCAGACATTTTCTAGTTCCTCCATCATTGAGTGTATTGGCGTCCCTTACCGGGAACGGTTCACGCCGCCTCGACCTTGACCGCGCAGACCTTGTATTCGGGAATCTTCCCGATGGGGTCGAGCGCGGCGTTTGTCAGCAGATTGACGGCAACCTCCCGGAAGTGGAAATTCATGAAGATCGTGCCCGCCGGGGATTTCTCCGTCACCTGGGCCTTGGCTTCCACTTGGCCGCGGCGCGACGTGACCCGCACCCTCTGGCCATCCGTGATTCCGTAAGCCTTGGCATCCTGCGGATGGATTTCGATCAAGCTTTCCGGACAGCGCTCCGAGGGGCCTTCGGCCAGGCGAGTCATCGTGCCTGTGTGGTAGTGATACAGGACGCGACCCGTGGAGAGGATCAGCGGGTACTCCCGGTCGGGAAGCTCCGCCGGTGGGATGTACTCGACGGCGTGAAAGAGGCCCAGCCCCCGGGTGAACTTTTCCTTGTGGAGGAAGCGCGTTCCCGGGTGGTCCTGGGTCGGGCAGGGCCACTGGAGGCCTTCGCGATCGATCCTCTCATAGGTGATTCCGGCATAGCTCGGGGTGACCTGGGCGATCTCCGCCATGATCTCCTCCGCATCCCGGTAGGACATGGGATAGCCCATCCGGTCCGCGATTCCGGCAATGATTTCCCAGTCGGCCAGGGCCTGTCCGGGGGGATCGACGGCCTTGCGGATCCGCTGGATGCGGCGCTCCGTATTGGTGAAGGTTCCGTCCTTTTCCGCGAAGGCGGCCGAGGGCAGGACGACATCGGCCAGCTGGGCCGTCTCGTTCAGGAAGATGTCCTGAACGACGAGAAAATCGAGGTGCTTCAGGGCGGCCTCCACATGCGTAAGGTCCGGATCGGACAGCATGGGGTTTTCGCCCATGATGTACAGCCCGCGGACATCGCCTTTGTGGGCGGCGTTCATGATTTCTACGACCGTTAATCCCGGGCGGGGCGGAAGCGTGACACCCCAGGCCTTCTCGAATCTTCCGCGCGCCTCGTCGTTGGCGACGGGCTGGTAAGCGGGAAGGCTCACGGGAAGGCCACCCATGTCGCAGGCGCCCTGGACGTTGTTCTGGCCGCGGAGGGGATTGACGCCTCCGCCCTCGATGCCGATGTTTCCGCAGAGCATGGCGAGATTCGCCACGGATTTGACGTTGTCCGTGCCGGTGGTGTGCTGGGTGAGCCCCATCGCGTACAGGATGGAAGCGCGGCCGGCCCCGGCGTACAGGCGGGCGGCCTTCTTCAGGTCTTCCGCCGGGATGCCGGTGATGTCCTCCACATAGGCCGGAGTGTACTTCTTGACGACCTTTTTCAGGGCCTCGAAGCCCTCCGTCCGCTCCGTGACGTAGTCGGTTGCGTAGAGCTTCTCGGCGACGATGACGTTCATGAGGCCGTTCAAGACCGCGACGTCCGTGCCGGGTTTCTGGCGGAGCCAGAGATCGGCATACTTCGTGAGCGAGATTTCCCGCGGGTCGATGACCAGGAGTTTTGCGCCGTGCCGCCGAACGGCCCGCTTGGCTTTCGCACCGATCACGGGATGGTTCTCCGTCGTGTTCGTCCCGATCGCCAGGATCATCTCCGTATGTTCGATCTCCTCGATGGAGTTCGTCATGGCGCCACTTCCGAATGCGGCGGCCAGACCGGCCACCGTGACGGAGTGTCAGAGACGGGCGCAATGATCGACGCTGTTGGTGCCGACCACCGCGCGCATGAATTTCTGGAAGAGGTAATTCTCCTCGTTGGTGCAGCGGGCGGAGCACAGGCCGGCGATGCTGTCCGGGCCGTGCTGCTTTTTCAGGGCCTCGAACTTCTTGGAGACCAGGTCCAGGGCCTCGTCCCAGGTGGCCTCGGTCAGTTCACCGCCCTTTTTCTTGCGGATCAGGGGGGTTGTCAGCCGGCTCGGATGGTGGATGAAGTCCATCCCGAAGCGACCCTTGACGCACAGGCTGCCCTGGTTGGGCTGTCCGAACTCACGGTTTCCGGTGACCTTGATCACCCGTCCGTCATGGACGTTGAGCTCGATCTGGCAGCCAACGCCGCAGTAGGCGCAAGTGGTACGGACCTTCTTCATCTCCCAAGGGCGGCCGGAGAAGCGCGCCTGCTTGAACGTGATGGCACCCGTCGGGCAGACGTTGACGCACTCGCCGCAGAACACGCATTCGGAATCGATGTAGTCGGCGTCGAAGGCCGGTCCGACCTTGCTGTGCGACCCGCGCATGGAGAAATCGAGGACCTCGTTCACCTGGATTTCGTTGCAGGCGCGGATACAGCGACCGCAAAGCACACATTTGTTGAGGTCCCGCTGGATCATGGTGTTGGTGGTTTCCACCGGATGACCCGGCGACTGAATGGCGAAACGGGGATGGTCGATCTTCAGCCAGTAAACGAGGTCCTGGAGTTCGCAGACGCCGTTCTGTTCGCAGGTGAGGCAGTTGTGGTCTCCGGACGACCAGAGGAGCTCCACGATCATGCGCTGGGACGCCCGGACTTTGGGGGTATCGGTCCGGACGACCATGCCGGAACTGATGGGCATGCAGCAGGAAGCCACGAGCGAACGGGCATTTTCGACCTCGACCACACAGACGCGGCAGGCGCCGACGTTGGTGGTGTCCTTTAAGTGGCAGAGGGTCGGAATGAAAATGCCGTTTTCGCGGGCGACTTCAAGGATGGTCTGGCCGGGTTTGCCGATCAGATCCCGGCCATCGATATTCAGGGGAACACTGCTCATCTCTATCCTCCTTCCGGTCCTTGTCAAAAGAACCCGGTCAAATCCGATGGTTCAAAAGCCGACTGCGTCAAGGGCGCGGGCGGCGGCGGGTCGCGCTCAGATCTCGATATCGCAGCGCAGACAGCGACAGGCCTCCGCGATGGCCGCCTCACGGGTGAAGCCGAGCTCCACCTCAGCAAAGCCTTGACGCCGCTCGGAGGGCGCCATTTCCGGCATGGCCGTCTGGGGAGACTCCAGAGTCTCCTCGTCGATGACGAGCGGGATGTCGATCTTTTCTTCTTCGGGCGCCTCCCAGGCCGGCTCACCCGCGGACTGACGAATCGACGCGTCAATGTCCCGGGCCGCCTGGTGTCCCGCGGCGATCGCGGCGATGACGGTATCCGGGCCGGTAACGGCATCGCCGCCGGCGTGGAACTTGGGGTTCGTCGTCTGGGATTTACTGTCGGGGACAAGATCCAAGCAGGCCCACCGGTTGACGCTCACGCCGCTGTCCTCGGGAACAAAGGACGTGTCGGGGACCTGGCCGATGGCGGCAACGATCGCATCGACGCTCAGGGTGAATTCGGATCCTTCCACGGGAATGGGTCGTTTCCGCCCGCTGCGGTCGAATTCGCCAAGCATCATCCGTTGGCAGGCGATGGCGCTGACCTTGCCGTCTTTCCCTTGGATCTTGAGGGGGGCCACCAGGTACTCGATCTTGATGCCTTCATGTACCGCTGCGAGAATCTCCTCTTCGGCGGCGGGCATGTCCTTGCGCTCGCGACGGTAGAGGATCGTCACTTCTGCGCCCAGGCGCGCGGCGACGCGGGCCGCGTCGATGGCGGAGTTTCCGCCGCCAACAACGGCAACTTTTGCGCCAAGGGTTTTCTTGCCCGAGAGCCAGGCCTCTTCGTTGGCGTTGAAGTCCCGCAGAAATTCCACGCCGCCCCACACCCCGCCCAAGTCTTCGCCGGGGATGTCCATCTTCTGGCTGGCGTGAGCGCCGGGGGCGAGGTAGATGACGTCATGCTCCGCCGCAACCTTCCGCCAGGGAAGGTCTTTCCCCACGCGGGTGTTGCATTGGATGTCCACGCCCAGGGCGCGCACATCGTCGATTTCGCGGGCCAGGATATTCCGGGGCAGACGGTAGGCGGGAATCGCCCAGCGGAGCATGCCGCCCGCTTCCGGAAGTTCTTCGAACACGTTTACCTTGTAGCCCCGGAGGGCGAGATCCCTGGCGGCCGTGAGGCCGGCCGGACCGGCGCCGACCACGGCGATTTTTTGCTTCCGGTCGACCGGAACCGCCGTGATCTTCGGCCGAGGGGCGTTGTCCGTGATGAAGCGCTTGAGGAACTTGATCGCCACCGGCTCGTCCATCTTGCCGCGCCGGCACTTGGACTGGCACTTGTGGTCGCAGACCCGGCCGCAGACGGACGGGAAGGGATTCGTCTTGAGGAGTACCCGGTAGGCGTCCTCGAAGCGGTCAGCCCGGACCAGGGCAATGTAGGCCGGGATGTCCATTTCGATGGGGCAGGTGTGCTGGCAGGGCGATTTGAACAGCGCCGAACAAACCGCCGCCGCGCAGTGGTGGTTCTTGATGTGGTCCTCGTACTCGTGGCGGAAATAGCGGAGCGTGCTGAGCACGGGGTTGGGCGCCGTCTGGCCGAGGCCGCACAGGGCGGAGTCCTTGATGATCCCCGCCATTTCCTCGAGCAGGGGGATGTCGCCCTCCTTTCCCTGGCCCTGGGTGATGTTCGTCAGGATTTCGAGCATCCGTTTCGTGCCCTCCCGGCAAGGGGTGCACTTTCCGCAGGACTCGTCTTGGCAGAAGTCCATGAAAAACCGGGCCATGTCCACGGCGCAGGAGTCCTCGTTCATGACGATGAGTCCGCCGGAGCCCATGATGGCGCCGAGCTCGGCCACTTTCTCGTAATCCACAGGCGCGTTCAGGTGTTGGGTGGGGATCATCCCGCCCGACGGTCCGCCCAGCTGCGCGGCCTTGAATTTCTTGCCCTTGGGGATGCCGCCGCCGATGTCGAAGACGATCTTGCCCAAGGGAGTGCCCATGGGGACCTCGACGAGGCCGACGTTGTTCACGTCGCCGGTCAGAGCGAAGACCTTCGTCCCCTTGCTTTTCTCGGAGCCGACGCTGGCGTGCCAGGCGGCGCCCCGCAGGATGATCTGGCCGATGTTGGCGAGGGTCTCGACGTTGTTCAGGACGGACGGACGCTGCCACAAACCCGCGACGGCGGGGAAGGGCGGACGCGGTCTCGGCATGCCGCGCTTCCCCTCGATGGAGGTCATGAGGGCCGTCTCCTCGCCGCAGACGAAGGCCCCGGCGCCCTGGTAGATCTCCAGATCGAAATCGAACCCGGTCCCCAGGATGTCCTTGCCCAGAAGGCCGGCTTCCTTGGCCTGTGTGATGGCGATGTTCAGGCGGTGGATGGCGAGCGGGTATTCGGCGCGGCAGTAGATGTAACCGTGATGGGCGCCGATGGCCTTGGCGGCGATGGCCATGCCCTCCAGGACGGCGTGGGGATCGGCCTCGAGCACGCTCCGGTCCATGAAGGCCCCGGGGTCGCCCTCGTCGGCGTTGCAGAGGACGTACTTGATGTCTCCCGGCGACTGCGAGGCAAATTTCCATTTGAGGCCCGTCGGAAATCCGGCGCCGCCGCGCCCGCGCAGGCCGGAGTCCAGGATCTCCTTGACGATGTCCTCGGAAGACATTTCGGTCAGGGCCTTGGCCATGCCGGCATACCCGTCGCGGGCGATGTACTCCTCGATCTTTTCCGGATCGATGATCCCGCGGTTCCGGAGAACCCGAAGCTCCTGCAGGGCGAAGAACGGGATCTCCTGCATGGTGGGGATGGTTTCGCCGGTCGCCGGTTCCTTATACAGCAGGCGCTCCAGCACGCGGCCCTTCACGAGGTGCTCCTCGACGAGCTCCGGAATGTCCGCGGCCTGGATCAGGGTGTACATGACGCCGTCGGGATAGACGACCATGATCGGTCCCATCGCGCAAAAGCCGTTGCAGCCGGTCTCGACGACCTTGATCTCGTCGGCCAGACCTCTCTTATCCAGCTCCGCGAGGAGGGCCTTCTTCACCTCGAGACTGCCCGACGCATGGCAGCCCGTTCCTCCGCAGAGCAGTAAATGTGAGCGAAACACCTTCATTATGGATTTCCTCCTCTATGTTCGAGAATCTGACATATCACGGCCGGAGGCGGCGCCAACCGCCCCGGGTTATTTCACGATCTCGGCGCCCCGGGCGAGAACGAACGGGGTCTGGACCTCCCCCTCGAGGACGTGGCGCTTGAAGATCTGCCGCATCTTGTTGGGGTTCACATATTCGTATTTGATGGGCTCCCGGCCGATGATCTCGACCGTGACGAGCGGTTCCCGGCTGCACAGCCCCATGCACCCCGACGTCGTGATGACCACATCGGATACGCCGGATTCTTCGATCTCGCGCATCAGGGCGTCGAGAACCTCGCGGGCCCCCGAGGCGATGCCGCAGGTTCCCATGTGGACGGTGACGCGCACGCGGCGGTCTCCCTCACGCAGGGCCGTCTCCGCATGGACCTTTTCCTTGATCTTCTTCAAGTCCGAAATTTTCAGCTTTGCCATCGCTCCCACTCCTCAATAGGGTTTAGACGTAAGGGCCGAGGATGTCCTTGACCTTTGCCGGTTTGACGCGCCCGTGGACGTCGTCGTCCACCACGACCACCGGACCCAGGCCGCAGGCCCCCAGGCAGCGCACCGTCTCATAGGTGAACCGCCGGTCCGGCGTTGTTTCGCCCTCCTTGATTCCAAAGGTTTTTTCCAGGGTTTCCGCGATGGCCTTGCCGCCGCGGACATAGCAGGCCGTCCCGAGGCAGACCCGCACCGTATGGCGGCCGCGGGGGGTCATGGTGAAGAACGAATAGAAGGTGACCACACCGTAAACGCGGCTGAAGGGCAGGTTCAGCCCCCGGGCGATCCGCGCCTGGACGGATGGCGGCAGGTATTCCAGGGTCACCTGGGCCTCCTCGAGAACCGGGATCAACCCCCCCGGCTTGCCCTTATGCTTGGCGATGATGGCATCGAGCTGAGCAATCTGTTCCGGGGTAAACACTTTCGACAAATCATCAAGTTCCGCTTTCATGCACCCATATCCTCCTTCTATAGGATCGGTGGAAGTCATCCTTCCGAGCCGATTTCTTCAAGGCCTTCCACGATGTTGTCGCTGATCAGCTTGAGCTCGTCTCTGTGGCTCATGGGGACACCGTCGAGTTCCTGACGGATCTCGCGCGTATCCAGAACATACTCCGCCGCGTCGTGACGATGGCGGTAAACGAAATCCACGTCGGGATTTCCCGCGATCAACGAAACCAGGGACGCGGCGACATCTCCCAGCGGCTGCCGGTCCAGATGACACAGACCGAACGAAGCCTCCAGGCGAGTTCCCCGACCTGGCGCGGAGTCGAGGGTGAATGTGCCGCCCGTCCGCTGCGCCGCATCGGCCAGCATCGGCAGCCCCAGACCCACGCGCCGGACCTTCTTCGTGGTGAAGAAGGGGTCGAGTGCGCGCCCCCGCTCCTCGGCCGACATGCCCCGACCGTCGTCCGCGACTTCCAGCGTAAGCCGATCGCTATGCGTATCCTCCGTCAGCGTGATCCGGACCGTTTTCGATCCGGCCCGGGTGGCGTTTTCGGCGATATCGAGGATGTGGTGAGAGAGTTCCAGCAAAAATCTACTCCAGAATCTCACGTCCGTCCCGCCGCTGAAAGGCCAGCTTGAGTTCCGCCAACGTGGGGGCCGCCATCCGGATCCGGGTCATCCCCTGGCCGACGTCTTGCAGGAAATGCGCATCCGACGATGTGACGAAGGCGTACGCGCCGAACTCCGGATAACGACGGCGGGCCTCCCGGATCCCCAACCGGAACGTCACTTCCAGGGCGTCGAAGGCGAGGGACGAATCGATGAAGCCCAGCTGACCCAGAACGCCGAAAGCCTCCCGGTCGATATGGGAGGCAACCGCCAGCCCGCCGTGGTGGTGAATCAGGGAGATCAACCCGTCCAGCGGGATGTCTGTGGCCCCGATGAGCAGGCGATCGTTGAATCCCTCCACTTCGTCGACGTCGTTCACGATGGCCTGACAGCCGAAAACCTCTTCCCGGTTCGAGCCGCTCAGGTGGGCGTAAACGTCAACCTGAAATCGCGCTAACGGATCCAGGGTATCAAAAAGAGCCAGGACGTGAACCTCTTCGCGGCTGGTGACCTCCATCCCAGGGAGGACCACCACCGACGTCCCCGCGGCGCAACGCAGCACGTAGGGGACATTTTCCGACGAATTGTGGTCGCAGACGGCGATAACGTCCAAGTCCGTTTTCAGCGCCTTCCCCACGAGGGCGCTGGGGTAAAGATCCAAATCCGCACAGGGTGACAGACAGGTATGGATGTGGAGGTCACAGCGAAACTCCTTGAGCATGACGGCCAACCTGGGGCATCTGTCATAAACAAAAAAAAGGCCATGATTCCCATGGCCTTGTACGTTACGTTGCGATTTGTACCGCTCCGGTAATCAGGGCGTATACCTTGCCGGCGACTGCAAAAGCCGACTCCTCGGCGAGAAGGACGGGTATCCCTTCCGCCTCGGCCTTGGTCAAGGTTTCCGGCGCGGGTTCGCTGCCGTTGACCAGAACGATCGCGGCGAGATCCTTCAGGCTCGCCACGGCCACAATGTTGGGGTGCACCTGACGGGTGATCCAGAGATCCCCTTCATGGCTGTTGCCCATCACGTCGCTCAGGAGATCCCCCACATAGCCTCCCCGGACGGGGCGATCCAGTCGATCGGCGCCGGTGCGCACCTGGAGCTGAAGCAATCGGACCAGTGTGGAAAGATCGATCGGTGAGGTCTCAGTCATCTTCAATCCCTTAAGGTCGCCACTTGATGATCATCTTCAGAGACGTTCCCTTGCCGGGCTCCGAGGAGATCTGGAAGATATCCGAAAAATTCCGGATGTTGGCCAATCCCATGCCCGCACCGAACCCCATTTCGCGGATTTTGTCCGTCGCGGTGGAATAACCCTCCTGCATGGCGAGTTCGATGTCCGCGATTCCCAAGCCCTCGTCGATGGTTTCGATGACGACCTGATCGCGGGCCAGTCGGAGGTGGATGACCCCTTTGCGGGCATAGGATACGATGTTGATTTCCGATTCATAGGCCACCAGGGCCGTTTTCCGGACCGCCTCGCTCGGGATGCCGAATCCTTTCAGAATGGCCTTGATATGGCTCGCCACCTTGCCGGCGTCGTTGAAATTTCCTCCCTGGACGTTGAACTGGTTCTCGTAGATCAGGGGCTCATCAGCCATGGCCGTGCACGGAACCATCCACCTTCACCAGACACCCGCGGATCCCGGCCTGGTACAGCCGACCCGCGGTTTCAAAAAGAATGAAGCGGGTGACCAGGATGGGAATCCCCAGATCTCCCGCCAGTTGCACCGTATCCGGGGAAGGGCGCTTTCCGCGGACGATGATGATCGCAGCGATATCGAGAACATCCGCTGTGCGGATCACCTGCGGATTGGTCAATCCGGTCAGGAGCAGGCTTCCCGATTGCGCAAAGGCCAGCACGTCGCTCATCAAATCGGCCCCGAACGCCGTTTTGACCTCCATATCCATCTGATTCTCTCCGACCAGAACCTCGGCATCGAGAAGATCCTTTATTTCTAGGAGGATCACTTTTCCCCTCTTTCCAGCGATTGACGCGGCCGGCTACCCCCCGTGGGATGCGATTTATTCTGACCGCCGGTCATGAAGAATTATATTTAAATTCACAGTCGTGCGATTAGCACAAGCCTTGAGTGATGTCAACAGATTTGTCTCCGGGAACGGAAAAATGCTTTGCGTCTCCGCGCGAGATGGGTTAAAACCCCTCCATGTTGCCGCAAATCGAGGATTACCTGAATTATCTTGCTATAGAAAAAGGGGCTTCCCGACATACGCTGGCGGCCTATCGGCACGATCTGGGCCGCTATCGCGTCTTCCTGTCCGAGCGGAACGGGGGGGACGGCCTGACCATCGAACCGGAGCGGCTGCTCGACTACCTGACCGACCTGAAACGGTCCGGGCTGGCCGCGAGCTCAATCAATCGGGGGTTTGCGGCCATCCGAGGGTTTTACCGGTACCTCCTGCGAGAGAGAATCATCACAGAGAATCCTGTGGCCCACATCGAGCGCGCCAAGACGGGGCTCCGGCTGCCGGACGTCCTGAGTCGCCAGGAGATGGAACTGCTGCTCGCCCGGCCGGGAACGAACGGACCCGCGGCTCTGCGCGATACGGCCATCCTGGAGCTGATGTACGCCACCGGGGTCCGCGTAACGGAGCTGATCCTGCTGCGTCTCGGCAACATCCAATGGCAGATCGGCTATCTCACGGTCATGGGCAAGGGGAGCAAGGAACGGATCGTCCCCGTCGGCCGTTCCGCCTACGAGGCCGCCCGGGTTTATGTGGACGAGGCCCGGCCGCTATTTTTGAAGGGGGCCTCTTCCGACATTCTCTTCCTCACCCGGTGGGGAAAGGCGTTCACCCGGCAGGGCCTCTGGAAGCTTATCGCGACCTACAGCCGCCGCGCGGGGCTTGCGAAGCGCGTTCATCCCCACACGTTCCGGCATTCCTTTGCCTCGCATCTGCTCGAGGGCGGCGCCGATCTCCGCTCCGTCCAGATCATGCTGGGACATGCCGACATATCGACCACACAGATCTATACCCACATGACGCGGGAGCGGCTGAAGGACATCCACCGGCGATTTCATCCCCGCGGATGAATGCCTGCGGCAGGAACCGCTCAGGCGCGGATTGACGGTTAGGGGAGATTGCCCGGGACCGAGAGGGGCAGGGACATGAACAGACAGACCGACGAACGACGCCGAAAGGAGGCCATGCGTTGATGCGGCGTCCGGATATTCCCCGTGGAGAACGGTGGGTTGACGGGAAAACGAAGGCCCGGCGGCGCTGGAGCGCCGCCGCGGCCGGGCTGCTCGTCCCGGTTCTTGTGCTGGGCGGATTCTGGTTCGGTTTCATCATCAGGGATCCCCAACATGATCCGATCTTCGGTTTGAAGCGGGTCCGAAATGCCCTGTCCTTTTATGCCCTGGGCGGGCCGCCCCGCGTTTACGGCCTGACCGGAGAGCTTAACGGGCGGGATTTCCGCCTGAATCCGTCGGAGACGTTTACGGTCACGTACCGGGATGAGTTCATCCTTCATGGGGTCGTGTCCGATGACCTGCTGTCCCGCGGCGTCAGCGTCGATGTCGGTGGCGTCGGCGGCGAGCGTGATCAGGGGCGCATCCTGAGGGGGGTGGACCTGGTCGATCGGGCCATGGCGGAGCGGGGCCGTACGTCTGGGGCGACAGACCTGCCCGCCGAGCCGATAAGGATTTACTACCGGGGAACCCCCGTTGCCACCATCCCCGTCCAGGCGGTCGTTACACCCCAGGACTGGCTACGCCATGCCCGCGCCAGCGAAAGCCTGAAGGAACGGATCGACTATCTCGAAACGGCGCTCCGGATGAACCCGTCCGACGGGAACGTCCGAAAGATGCTGGGGGGGATCTACCTGCGGTCCGGTGAGGTCGAACGGGCCATCGGCCATTACGCGGAGGTGGTCCGGCAAAATCCGAAAGATCTGCCCGCCCTGAGGGAACTCCTCAAGGCTTATGCGGCGGGGAAAAACGACGCCGCGGTCATCCGCACGGGTGAGAGGCTTCTCGCCCTGTCCCCCGGAGAAGCAGCCGTTTATGCGCACATGGCGTTTGCCTGCGGTAACCTGCGACAATGGTCCAGGGCGGTCGACCTCTACCGGAAATCTCTGGCGCTGGACCCCCATCCGGAGATGCTTTATTTTAGATTGGGGGAGGCCTATGAAATGACAAAGGATTACCCTGCGGCCATCGAGGCCTACCGGGCCGTCCTGAAGCGGACGCCGGAAGCGGATTACGCCTGGATGGCGTTTGCGGGGGCTAACCTCAAGGCCGGTAAGAACGAGGAGGCCATCCGCGTGTATCGCGAGATCATCAGGCGCCAGCCGCGCAATGTCCTGGCGCATGCCAATCTCGCACTGGCCTTGGGAAACAAGGGCCTGCCCCGCGAGGAGGTGGCGCACAACCGCAAGGCCTTGGCCATCGATCCCGGAAACACCATCGTCCGCTTCAACCTGGCGGCTGCCTATGAAAAACTCACGATGGACCGGGAGGCGGCACGGGAGTATCGGCAGGTCCTGAAACTCAAACCGGAGGATGCCGATGCCCTGAAGGGGCTGGCCGATCTGGAGTTCCGTTCCGGCCGCTATGCCGCCGCGGCCGCGTTGTATGAACGCCTGGCGCGGGTGTCGCCCCAGAAGGCGGACGTCTACGCGCAGCTCGGCTTCGCCTACGCGGAAGCGAAGAATTATGGCCTGGCGGCTGAAAACTATGAAAAGGCCCTGCGCTTTGGAAAACGGGACACCCAGCTTCGGCGGCAACTGGCGGACGCCTACGAAAAGCTGGGGCGGAAGAAGGAGGCCATCGCCCAGTACGAACGGGCCGCGGTCGCCCGGCCGACCGGCGAGGTCCTCGATGTCCTGGCGGATCGCTACATGGCGGAGGGGCGCTACGAGGAGGCGGTGCAGACCTACCGAAAGCTGATTGCCCTGAATCCCCGGAAGTCGTCGAATCACGAAGCGCTGGGGTATGCGTACGAGCGGCAGGGGAAGAACGCCGCCGCCGCCGAAGCCTACCAGACCTCTCTGAAGTATGATCCTGAAAACGCGGAGGTCTTCTACCGCCTGGGACTCCTCCACGAAAGGAACCGGGCCTACGAGGAGGCCCTTCAGGCCTTCGAAAAGGCCTATGAGCTGAGCCCCGAACACGTCCGGGCGGGGAACAAGATTCCCCGGATGAAGATCCTCCTCCTGGAAAGAAAAATGGGTGAAAAACAATGAAGACGAAACAGGTCATGGTGGGGAGCGTCGCTCTGGGGGGGGAAGCCCCCCTGGCCCTGATCGCCGGGCCTTGCGTCCTTGAAACGGAAGCGAAAGCGCTGGAGATCGCCCGTTATCTCAAGACGCTCGCCGGGGCGCTGGAGATCGGCCTGATCTTCAAGGCCTCCTACGACAAGGCGAACCGGACCTCTCTCGGGGGATTCCGCGGGCCGGGTCTCAAGGAGGGTCTGGAGATTCTGGCCGCCGTCAAGCGGGAGTGCGATGTTCCCGTTCTGACGGATGTCCATCGTTTCGAGGAG
>JALNWL010000044.1 GCA_023230905.1 Syntrophales bacterium | reverse complement strand
TGAGCCGGACGACGCCGTCCGACCGGCTGTTCATCTATCCCCGCCTCGGCCAGAGCGAGGCGCAACAGGCGGAAGACCGAGAGGCGTGCCACGGCTGGGCGGTGGAACAGACGGGCTACGACCCGCGGCAACCGGCCGGTGAGGCCGATGAAGCGGCGAACGACGAGAGACGCGCGGACTACTCGCGGGCGATGAGCGCCTGTCTGGACGGTCGCGGGTACACCGTGAAATAGCTGGAATTGCAAGACTAAGATATTGACAAGCGCGCTTCTTTTATCCTATGGTTCCCGGTCCCGGCGGTGAAGGCCGCCGGAGTATCAATGGCGGCCGCCCCGCGCGACAACGACCGCCGGAAGGAACCGTGGAGATGAACTACACCCGATCCGCACTGGCGCACGGCTACGCCGGAAAGCTCCTGACGATCGATCTCGATCGCCGCAGCGTCGAGACGCCGGAGCTGGCCCCCGAGATCCGGGATTATTTTATCGGCGGGCGCGGCCTCGGCCTCTACCTCCTGCACCGCCGCCTCACCCCCCGGACGACCCCCGACGCCCCCGAGAATCCCCTGATCTTCGCCCCCGGACCGCTGGGCGGCATCCCGCAGTTCCCGGGAACGAGCAAGTGCATGGCCATCTCGCTCTCCCCGCTGACGGGCATCCCCGGTGTCTCGAACTTCGGCGGCTATTTCGGCGCGTACCTCAAGTACGCCGGGTTCGACGCCCTCGAAATCGTCGGGAAGGCCACCGCCGGCGTCATGATCGTCATCGACGGATTCAACCGGGAGATCAGCCTGATCGAGACGCCGGCGGTGGACGAGGTCTTCGACGCGGAACGGATGATCGTCGATCGCTTCGTCCGGGTGGGGCACGAGCGCAGGAACATCGCGTTTCTGACGACGGGCGTCGGCGCCGCCCACAGCCGCTTCGGCTGTATCAACAGCCACTATTTCGACGCGGCCAAGCCCGTGGACGGGGCCAAGGGCCTCTTCCGGACAAAGCAGGCGGGCCGGACGGGGCTCGGGACCGTGATGATGGACAAGAACATCCGGGCCGTGGTGGTCCTGGCCGAGTTCCCCCGGGGCGCCAATCCCTACGGCGCCGCCGACTGGGAGAAGGTGAGGCGGGCCGGGGCGACGCTGGGGCAGGTCGTCCGCGACGTCGATCCGCAGTCGCTCAAGATGTACCGCAAGGGAAGCGCGGGCCTCATCGCCTTCATGAGCAAGCCGGAATACCAGTCCCTGCCCGTGAACAACTACCAGCTGGGCTCCGATCCCCGGGCGGACCGGATCACGGGGAAGTTCTACGCGGAGCACCTCTTCGACCACCGGGGCATGGACGGGTGCTTCCCGGGCTGCAACCTCCGCTGCACCAAGGGCGGCAGGGTGACCCTGACGTACGGGGACCACAAGGGCCGCACCGTGTGGGTGGACGGCCCCGAGTACGAAACCGCCGCGGGCTTCGGTTCCAACCTCGGCATGTGGAACGCCGAGTTCATCATGGAGGCCAACTGGCACTGCGACAACTACGGGATCGACACGATCACGGCCGCGGTGCTCATCGCCTTTCTGATGGAGTGCTTCCAGCGGGGCTACCTGGGCGCGGACGACGCCGACGGCCTCGAACTGACCTGGGAGAACGAGCCGGCCGTCCTGGAATTCCTGCGCCGGATCGCCTACGGGGAGACGGACCTCGCGCGGGTGGCGGGCCGGGGAATGCAGGCGCTCGTGGACTGGGTGGCCGAAAAATTCATGCAGAAAACGGGAAAGGCCGATCCCCGTCCGGACCTGGCGCGCTTCGCCATGCAGACGAAGGGGCTCCCCTTTTCCCTCTACCGGACCCACCGCTCGCTGTCGATGCAGGGCTCCTACGCGGCCGCGAGCGACATCGGGGCGCATCACGCCGCCGCCTGGCTCATCAAGGTGGACCTCCTGGGCGCCTTCCCGACGCTCCAGGATAAGGCCCGCGCGCTCATCACCTACCCGCGCGTCCGCCTCGGCAACGACAACCTCGGGCTGTGCAAGCTCCCCTGGGTCGACGTCTTCAACCCCGACTCGGAAAAGGTGACGGACGGGGACAAGTTCATCAACCCCGCCTCTCAGGCCCTCTACGCGGACTTCTACAACGGGATGCTGGGGACGGACCTGACGTGGGAGGAGATCTTCGCGCGCACCGACCGGGACATCAATCTGCAGCGGGTGATGAACGTGATGGCGTACGGCGCGGGGACGGGGTCGCGGGACTGGATCCCCGACCGGGCCATCGGCCCGACCGACGACGCCCTCTACGAGGCCGAAGGGGACTTCCACGACGCGGAGCTCGCCCGCCTGCCGGGGCAGTCGCCGGAGCGGATCCGGGAGATGTCCACGGCCGACAAGCGGTCGCTCCTCATGCAGACACGGAAGGAACAGCTGAGGGAATTGATCGGGGTCTATTACCGGACGCGCGGCTGGAGCACCGACGGCATCCCGACGGTCGAGACCCTCAAGGACCTCGGCCTGTGGGCGTTCATGACCGGGGACGCGCGGGAGACCATTGCGGCGCTCGCGGGAGGGGGCGGCGACGCGGCCCCCCGCGGGGGAAAATGACGGACCGATCGGTCCGGCCGGGGAGGGGTTCAGAGTCCGGCCCCGGTCGTCTTTCCCCGCGGGTGCGCCGTCGAATCAGCGGCTGGCGGTCTTTTTCCCTGGCCTGCGTCCGAGGCCGGCGTGCAGTCCGGGAAAGCCGGACAGCGTGCGCGACGAGGCGGATGACTTCCGCGGCGCCGCGGATCCGGGTCTGCCCGCCGTACTCCGGGGACGGTCATCCCCGCCGCGGACCGCCGGGGCCGGGAGGCTGTAATCGAAGTCCCGCAGCGTCCGTTTCTCCAGGGGTTCCCCCAATACCTTTTCGATGGGCCACACCAGGGCCCTTTCTTCGCGGGTGACGAACGTGAAGGCGTCCCCCGTCTTTGCGGCCCGGCCGGTCCGGCCGATGCGGTGCGTGTAGGCCTCCACGGTGTCGGGCATATCGTAATTGATCACGTGGGAGATCCGGGAGACATCGATGCCCCGGGCGGCGATGTCGGTGGCCACCAGGATCTGACAGGCGCCGCTGCGGAAACCACTGAGCGCCGCCTGCCGCTTGTTCTGCGGAAGATCCCCCTGCAACGAGGCGGCCGCAAATCCGGCCTGGGTCATTTGTCGGGCAAGGCGCGTCGCGCGGTGCTTCGTGCGCGTGAACACGAGGACGGACTCCGTATCCGTGCTTTTGAGCAGCTTCATCAGGAGCGGGGTCTTCAGATGCGCCTCGACGGGATAGAGGGCGTGGGAAACCGTGGACAAGGGGACGGTATCATCCACGCGGATCGTGACGGGCTGGTGCAGGACTTCCTGGGCCAGGCGACGGATGTCGTCGGGCATCGTGGCGGAAAACAGAAGCGTCTGGCGCTTGGCGGGCAGCCTCCGGACGATCTTGCGGATATCCGGCAGAAATCCCATGTCAAACATGCGGTCGGCCTCGTCCAGGACGAGCACCTCCACGCGGGAAACATCCAGGACGCCCTGATCCATCAGGTCGATCAGACGTCCCGGGCAGGCGACGACGATCTCGACGCCCTCGCGCAGTCTTGATATTTGGGGGTTTTTGTTCACGCCGCCGTAAACGGTCATGCTTCTGAGCTTCGTCTTCCGTCCCAATTGAAGCAGGGCTTCATGGGTCTGCTCCGCCAGCTCCCGGGTGGGCGCGACGATGAGCGCCCGGACGTGTTTGCGCGGGCCCGTTATCAGGCGCTGCAGGATCGGCAGCGCGAAGGCGGCCGTTTTCCCGGTGCCGGTCTGCGCCAGTCCCATGACATCATGGTCGGCGAGGATGGACGGAATGCATTCCCGTTGAATGGGCGTGGGCGTTGTATAGCCGGCCGCCGCGATTCCGTCCGCGATCTGTGGGTGGAAATGGAACGATTGAAACGCCATTAAAAAATCACCTTCATCTTCTTTCTTCTTTTGGCAACCCTCCGGACTCCGGGTCCGCCTGTTGCCGTTTTCCCTTTAAGCATCGGGATCTTCCCGGAAGGGACCAAAAAAAATCCCCAGCGGCCTCTTTGACAGGCTCTGGGGAACATCGTGGACCAAAACCGGCTCTAAAAACTTTGTCTTTATAGGCTTCTCCAAGGGGAATGTCAAGGTTTATTTGCGTTTCCGCCTATCGGATCTGCCCTTCCCAGCGGGGATCCCGCTTCATCCGGGCCAGTTGGCGCTGGAGCTGACGGACCGTGATCCCCAAGATCTCGGCGGCTTGGCGGCGGTTCCCCCGGGTATGGGCGAGGACGTAGGCGATGTGGGTGTCGGTGTTGTCCTTGAGCGTGTTCAGGCGGCGGGCGAACAGGGACGGCTGGGGGCTCGTCGCGCCCAGGTGGTGGGGCAGGATAACGCTCGACTCGGCCAGGAGCACGGCGTTTTCGACGACCTGGGCCAGCTCCCGGATGTTGCCCGGATAGTCCCGTCGCATCAGCAGGTCCATCGCCTCGGGGCTGAAGCTCCGGACGTCCCGGCCGTGGTGCTCGGCGGCCTGGGCCAGAAAATGGGAGGCCAGGAGCGGAATGTCGTCGGTGCGCTCCCGCAGTGGGGGCAGGTGGATCTGGACCGGCTTGAGGCGGTAGAGCAGGTCCAGGCGGAAGCGCCCCTCCCGGCAGGCCTGGTCGAGATCGGTATTGGTCGCGGAGACGATCCGGACCTCCACCCGCACCGGACGGGTTCCCCCCAGGGGCACGAAGGATTTCTCCTCGAGGACGCGCAGGAGCTTGGCCTGAAGATCGAAGGGGAGGTTGCCGATTTCATCCAGGAACAGCACCCCCCCGTCGGCCTGGGAGAAATACCCCGTGTGGTTCGTTTCCGCGCCGGTGAAGGCCCCGCGGGTGTGGCCGAAGAACTGGCTCTCGAACATGGGGGCGGGGATCGCGGAGACGTTGACGGCGACGAACGGTCCTTCCGGCCGGGGCCCGGCCCGGTGGATCCCGCGGGCCATCAGCTCCTTGCCCGTTCCCGATTCCCCGGTGATCAGGATGGGGTTCCCGCCCCGCGCCATGACCTGGGCGTAGGAGATCAGGGACATCATCTTCGGATGGCGGGTGATCGTATCGGCGAAGGCCGCCGGCATCTCCGCCGGCGCCTTCCGGACCGAGGCCGACAGGCCGGCCACCAGCCCCTTGTGCTCGTAGGCCCGTTCCACCGACAGGAGCAGGAGTTCGTTTTCCGTCGGTTTGACCAGGTAATCGTAGGCGCCCAGGCGAATGGCCCGCACCGTCGTGGGGATGTCGTCCACCGCGGTCAGGATGATGAACTCCGTCTCGGGGCGATAGGGCTTGGTCGCCTCCAGGACCTGCATGCCGTCCACCTCGGGCATCAGGAGGTCGAGAATGACGATGTCGAACGCCTCTTCCCGGATTTTCCGGATCGCCTCGCGTCCGCTGTCGCAGATCTCCACATCCGGGTAGCCCCGCCAGCGAAGCAGCCGCTGGACGGACGTCAGGGCGAGGGTTTCGTCGTCGACGACCAGAATTCTCATAGACGCTGCCTCCCCGTTTCGCGGATCATTTTCTGGAGCTGTTCGATGCGAAACGGTTTCTTCAGAATGAAGTCGGCCCGCGGGCCGTCTTCCGGAGTTCGCCCGCCGTCCGCCGGCCGCCGGGAGCAGAGGATGACGGGCAGCAGGGGAAAGCGACGCTTGATCTGATCCAGTACGGCCCAGCCTCCCTCGCCGGGCAGGTCGATTTCGGCCAGCACCAGATCGATCTCCGGATGCTCCAGCAAGTGGGCGACAATATCCCCCGGACGGTAATCGCTTGTCAAGGGATACTCGACGGCGTCCACGAAATTCGCCTTCAACCGGCTGACGAAGCCCCGGTCGTGGTCCACGCAGAGCATGGCCGGACGCAGTTCAATCTTGCTCTGCCCGTTCAGCGGCAGGAGGATGAGAAAGCGGCTCCCCATTCCCGGGCGGGAAAGGACGCCGATCAGACCGTTGTGCTCCCGGATCAGCCCGTAGGAGATGGAGAGGCCCAGGCCCGTCCCCCCCCAGTCCCGCCGGGTGGTGAAGAACGGGTCGAAGAGATGGCTCAGGACCTCCCGCTCCATGCCCCGTCCGTTGTCCTCGATCTCGATCGCCAGGGCGGACAGGGATCTCACGTGGCGGGCGGTGATCCGGACCGTGCCCTTGTGGCCGGTCGGCATGGCCTGGTGGGCGTTGATGAGCAGGTTCGTGATGACCTGTTCGATCTTCTGGAAGTGTCCCCTGAGCAACGGCAGATTGTCCTCGACGTCCAGTTCGATCCGGGAGACGGTCTTGCGCACCTGGCCGCCCACGATCGTGAGCGCGCCTTGGATGACCTCGCTGATCTGGACCGGCTTTGTCTTGGCCGGCTCGTCCGCGCGGGCGAAATCCTTCAGGCTCGCGATCACGCGGCTGATGCGGTTGGAGGAGATCTTGAGGGCCGCGATGATCTCCCGCATGTTGCGGGAAACCTCCTCGAAGGAGAGAGTTCCCACTTGCCCGCCGCGCCGCTCGGGCCCCAGGTCCGCCAGGAGCGGCTCCAGGACCGACCAGATCTCTTCGAGGAGCGGGGCGTTGTAGGCGATGAAGCTGACCGGATTGTTGATCTCGTGCGCTACGCCGGTGACCACCTCGCCCAGGGCCGTCAGCTTGTGGGTCTGGATCATCTGCTGCATGCGCAGCTCCGCCTCCTGGCGCATGCGGGTTTCCTCGGTGATGTCCTGCCAGGCGCCGACGATGTGCTGGGAGGCGCCGTCGGGAAGCGTGATCAGGCGCCGGTTGTCGGAGAACCAGCGATAGCCGTCATCCGCGATCTGGAAGCGGTAGCGGGTGTGCAGGGTCCCGCTTTTCATGCCGGCCTTCAGTTCGGCCAGCACGCGGGACCGGTCGTCCGGGTGGAGGCGGTCCTGCCAGAAGCCGGCCTTTTCCAGGAATTGCCGGGGCGCATAGCCGGTCAGCTCCTCGATCGTGCTGCTGATGAACGTGAACGGGTACCGCCCCCGGGGCCGGCAGGTAAAGGACACGATCGGGAGCGATTCGAGGATCAGGGACAACTGGTCGGTCGTCTGCTTCAGTGCCTCCTCGGCGCGCCGGCGCTCCGCCAGCTCCGCCTGCAGGGCGTCGCTGACCCGGGCCAGGGCGGCGGTGCGCTCCTGGACGCGCAGTTCCAGGTGCTCATGCGCCTTCCGCAGGGCCTCTTCGGCCTGCTGGCGCTGGGTGATGTCCTCCAGGGTTTCGATGGCCCCGACGAGCTGTCCCTCGGAATTGCGGATCGCCGCCGCGGTGAAGCGCAGCCACTTCCCGCCCTCCCCGAGCGCCGGGAAATGGTCGGTCGCCTCGTAGGCGTCCTCGATGAGGTTCGACTTGCTGAACGTCCCGGCGTACCACTGGGCGATGGTTTCGTGGGCCTGATCGACGATCAGGTCGGCCATGCAGGGCCGACGGCTCCGGTAGAAGGCACGCCACTGCTGCCGGGTGCCGACGACCTTCCGGGCGGGAATCTTCGTCAGTTCCTCCAGGGCCCGGTTCCAGAACATGATCCGGTGGTCGCGCCCGATGACGAAGGTGGCGATCGGCGATCCCGAGAGGATCATCTTGAGGAACTGTTCGCTCTCCCGCAGGGCCTCGCGGTCCTCCTGGCGGCGCGTGATGTCCTCGTAGGTCACGATGATCATCCGCTCCCGGAGCCGGCTGCCGACGCGGGCGGCGCTGAGCATGCAGGTGATGTCGCGCTGATCCTTGCGGCGGCAGGGAAACTCCGCCTGGTAGGTTTTCCGGTTGGCCAGGATGGGGTAAAAGCGGCGCGCGACCTCTTCATAGTCGCGGTCGGAGCGATACAGGATGCGGGTCGTCTGGCCGATGAGTTCTTCCGGCCGCCAGCCGAAGACCGTCTTGACGGCGGAATTGGCGAAAACGATGCGCCGGTCCTTCAGGCCGATGACCGCGTGCGGGATGGACGCGAGCAGCGAGCGCATCAGGCTGTTCAGGTTGCCGAGCGTATTCTCCGGACTGGGGGTCGAGCTCGCCGTCGTGTGCATTCCGCCTTTCCGTCCGCCGGGCTTGAAAACACGCCTCCCGATTCGATAACGCCGATCCGCGTCCGCCGGGGTTTCCCGGCGTGCTCGGTCGTTTGTGGGTGTCCGTTCGATGTGATTTTGATTTCGGATAGTATTAAGGCGTGAAAATGTCAAGGGGGATCTGCCCGGCGAGGGTCCCCGCGGATGAAGGCAAAATTCCGTTGGACCGCCTTCTGCTTCGTGATAGAGGGGAAATGGAAAATCGGCCGGGCGGGAGCCGGGCCCGATGTCAGTCCATCAAACCGCCCGTGCGCGCCGGACGGAAGCGGGGTTCGGGCTGCGCGGCGGATCAGGGGGGATCGGCATGATCGAAACACGGCATCGCTGGGATTGCGATCCCCGGGAGGCCGTCGGCATCCAGCAGGCCCTGCGGCGGCGGCTGGTCCTGGCGGACGCCCTGCCCGGCGTCGTCCGGACCGTGGCCGGCGCTGACGTCTCCTATGACCGCGGAAGCGACCGTTTCTTCGCCGCCGTCGTGGTCCTGACCTACCCGGAACTGGTCGTGAAAGAGGAGGCCCATGGGGTGGGGCGGGTCACGTTCCCCTACATCCCCGGGCTCCTCAGCTTCCGGGAGGGGCCGGTCATGCTGTCGGCCCTGGGCCGGCTCGCCGAGCCGCCGGACCTGATCCTCTTCGACGGACAGGGCATTGCCCATCCCCGGGGCATCGGCCTGGCGTCCCACCTGGGTTTGTGGCTCGACCGCCCGACGATCGGCTGCGCCAAAACCCGCCTGTGCGGGACGTTCGATCCGGTGGGGGAGGCACCGGGAAGCCGATCCGATCTGAGGATGGACGGGCGCGTCGTCGGGACCGTTTTGAGGACGAAGCGGCGGACGAACCCGCTCTTCGTTTCGCCGGGCCATCGGGTCGCCGTGGAGACGGCGGCGGCGGTGGTCCTGGCCTGCTGCCGGAATTACCGTCTGCCGGAACCGACGCGGCGCGCGCACCTGCTCGTGAACCGCCTGCGCCGGGAGGCTTAACGGCCGAGGAGGACCTCGCCCGTGTCGGTGAAGAGCCTGGCCGGGAGCTCGAAGAGGTTCCGGAACGCGTCCAGAAGGCCTTTGGACAGGGACTGGACGGGGACGGCCTGGACGACGGGATCGTCGAGCGGACCCTGGGCATCGAAATAGACCGTCAGCACCCGACCGTCCTCGTCCGAGAGGATCCAGCCGACGACGGGGATGCGGCTCACGACCTTGTCCACCGTCTGGAGCGGCTGCACGCCGATGGTCTGTTCCGTCACCCCCTTGACGAGATCCGTTTTTCCCACCACCGAGATGTTCATCGCGTTGCTCCGGATGAACAGATCCTCGGTCACGATTACGCCGTCCGCCAGGGAGAGGCGGGCCGTGATCCGGCTGTAAGGCATGCCGCCGCTCACCATGTCGGGCAGTTGGAACTTGAACAGTTGTGAAACGTTCAGGATCGAAAAGACCTTGGACAGGACGGCAAATTTCCGGATCATGCCGTCCTTGGCCTTGAAGGTCAGCGTCCCCGCGGCCGTTCGGATCAGGTCGTCCCGTGCGGACCCGGAGACCTGGACCTGCCCCCCCAGGGAAAACGTCCCGGTGACGAAGCCGTCCGGCATCTCCAAAGCCGTCGTCGCCTGTTCCGCGTCGGCGCCCGTCAGGGAGAAGCGGGCGTCGTAGGCCGGCCGCCCCTCCTGCCTCAGGTCGATCCGGCCTTCCCCCTGCGCCTTGCCGCCGAAAAGGTCGACCTCGCCGTCGGTGATGTCGATCCGGTCGTTCTGATAGCGGATGCGGGCGGAGAGGTTGCTGAAGGTCAGCGCCTTGTTCCGGCCGCTTTCGGCCTTAAGGACGACCGTCCAGAGGCGGGGACCGCTCTGTTCCGTCCAGCCTCCACCCTCGATCTCCGCCAGAGGCGCCATGCCGTCGATATCGAGGAACGGGAAGGACAGAACCAGGTCGGCGCGGGGCTCGGGTTTCTCCTGGATCACCCCCTGGGCCCGGAGCGTCGTTTGGTTCAGTGTGGCGGACAGGTTCCGGATCTGCCAGGCGTCGTTCCGGTAGTCGGCCTTCAGGTCGACGTCCCGGAGCGACACGTCCCGCCGGGGGTGCGTCAGCCCGGCATCGGCCAGATCCAGCCGGGGGGCACGGAGACCCACCCGGAGGGTCGGGTTTTCCCAGTCGTCCAGGCGCAGGGACGCCGAGATCGGGGTGCGGCCCAGGCGGGCGGAGAGATCGTCTCCGGCCAGGCCGGTCCCCGTCAGGACGAGGGCGCCGTTCAGGTCCCGGACCGGCTTGAGGCCGGCCGGCGGCCGGAAGGCGGCATCCGCGACCGAGATCCTCCCTCGCCAGCGGAGGGTTTCCGCCCCCGCCCCGCCCCGGGCGCCGAGGTTCAGGCGGATCTTGCCGGACGGCTCGTAGGGTTTCAGACGGGGAACGTACGGCGCCATTTGTTCGATGGGAAGCGCCCCGGTCCGGATGTTCAGGCGGAGGCGTCCCCCCCGGTCGAGGGGAATGACGCCCTTTAACGTGGCCGAAAGGGCCGCCAGATCGAATTTCATGTCCTGGATCCGGACGGACCCGGGCGGAAACCCCAGGACCGCGTGGATCCGGTTGGAAACCCCCGCGGGCTTGGTCAGGATGCCGGGGAGTTGATAGGCGGCGGCGGTGGCGTCCCACGCCCCGGTCAGGCGATAGTCGCCGGTGGTGCCGTCGCCCGACAGATGCAGGACCGATGCGCCGGAATACTGGAGACGCTCGCCTGCCTCCCCCAGCAGCCACTGGACCTCCCGGGGCCGGGGATTCAGGGTCGCGGTAAACGGGTAGCGCGACGGGGCGTCGAGGGGGTAGCCCGTGATCCGGCCGTCCAGGCGGAACGGTGAGGCGCCGATGCGGCCGGTCATCTCCTCGAACAGGATGTCCGTCCCATCCAGGCGGATCTGCCCGGCGACGTCCTGAAAAAGCGGGATTTCCGAACCGAAGGAGAGGGTTCCCCGGTCCACCCGCGAGCGCACGGCCAGCGCCCGGGCGTTGTCGCCCCGGTCCATTTGCCGGATCCGGCTGAGGCGTCCCTGGAGACGCCCCGTGACGTCGGTGAAGACGGCCTGGCAGAGGGTTTTCCGGAAAAAGTTTCCCGTGTCCCGGGGAAGGAGGCCGAAGGGGATGTACGGCTTCGCCTCCGCCAGGCTCAGGCGGGGGATCGATACGCGTGCGGACAGGATCGGGTCGCGGGTGTCGAGCGCGTGCAGGCGGAAGCCACCTTCCAGCAGAAGGCGATCGAGGTCGACCCGGGTGCCGTCGAGGACCCATTGCCCGGGTTCACGGGTCAGACGGCCGCGGACGCGAACCGCGTCGGGGGTCAGGGGCCGCGGAAAGACCGCCGGCCAGGAGACGTTCAGCGCCGCGAGCGACGCCTCGGCCCGCACGTCGAAGCGGTCGGCCGTCCCCTGCCCGGTCAACGACAGGTCCAGGCGACCCGCCGCCGCCGAAACGCCGAAGGCCTCCCCGTAGGGCCGGAACTGATCTAGCGAGAGCCCCCCCAGTCGCAGGCGGCCGTCGAACCGGCTGGCGGACAGCGGCTTGTCGTGGCCGGCCAAGGCCAGTGTCCCGTTCAGGTTCAGGGTAGCCGGGGGCGGTTCCGGCCCCTCCCCTCCCGGGGGGGCTGCGCCCGCGTGTGCAAACGCAGGGGATGCCGGGGACCGGGGACGGGCGGACAAGCGACTTTCCATCCGGAGGACCGTTTTTCCCCCCCGACGCCAGTCGTCAATCCGCAGATTCACGCCCGCCAGGGTTGTCACGTGACCGTTTTGGCCGGCCTGCCGGTCCAGGAAGACAGCCTGCCCGTCACGGATGCGCCACTGCCGCACCGGGTCGGTCGAGGGACCTTCCAGGAGGTCCGCGATGTTGAAGCATCCGTCCGGGCCGCGGACGACGAACAGGCAGGGGCGGTCGAGCGTCAGGGACTTGAGGACGACCCGGCCGCGCAGCAGGGGCAGGAGGGCCGGGTGCAGCGAGGCCTTTTCAGCGGACAGGAACGGGGAGGCGCCATCCCGGTCCGTGAGCTTCAGCCCCTGGACGGTGAGTGCGGGATTGGGACGGCAGGAGAATTCGGCCCGGGAGAACGTCAGGTCGCGATGTAGGTGCTTCCGGGCGGCCTCAAGGATTTCGGTCCGGTAGCGCTCCGGGTCCAGCAGTTTCGGCAACTGGGTGTAGAGGACCGCCGCGGCGATGCCTGCCAGAGCCAAGGCCGCGATCAACCCGATCCAGGCCCGTTTGGGTGTGTCGGTGAGGGACATGGGGGTGTATCCTGGGTTTCATTCCGGGAATGAGGCGGATCATGCCCATCCCTGAGGGCACCATAGCACATCCGGTGGAAAAAGGGGGGCTTTCCCGGGGGTGGGTTGTTGTCGGGCTCATCGCTTCGAGAAATAGATTTCCCCCAGCGCGGCCTCCGCCTCGCTGCGGGTGTTCTGGGAATTGATGTAGATCTGGACGCCCTGCGTGGTCCCCTGGGGTTCGCCGTCCTTGATTTCCCTGAACAGCCGCTTGTAGTCCTCGTAAACGTTCCGTTTTTCCATGTGCCACCGGCCGAGCTCGTCGGTCTTGTTCCTGAGGACGATGTAGCGGACCTTGCCCAGGAGGTGGTAGGGGCTTTGGACGGTCAGGCCCTTGGGGGCTTCGTTGTCCCAGATATAACCGACCACGGGGGCGTTCAGACGCGCCTGGAGACCGACGGGGGTGAAGGCGACGTAAAGCTGACTCGCCTGGTCGTTGGTGCTGGCCTTGCGGATGTCGCCGCCCTTCGGCAGGCGGGCCACTTTCCAGCGCCAGTTCAGGTAGGGGTATTCCCGGACGTTGACGCGCACGGGACGGCTGATCCCGAAGGCCGAGTGGCGGTCGCTGAACAGGCGGAGGGCGTAGGCGTCCCCGTCGCGTTCGAAACCGATGACCGGGGTGCCCGCCTTCCTGTCCAGGATCCATCCGGTCGGTGCGCCGCGGTGCAGCTCGGGGGACAAAAAGCGGGCCACCACCACGGCGTCTTCGCGCAGGGGGAAAACCGTTGTCGCAAGCCCAAACAGGATGAACAGTCCGACCGCGATCGGCAGAACAAACCTTTTCATCGGCGCCTCATGCATAAAATCGGCGCCCTTTAGCCTTTTGGGGACGGTTTGTCAAGCGGCGGACGGACCGCCCGGTCGTGGTAAAGGTCCATAACCTCCGTCCGGGTGAGGACGCTCTGGACCACGGGGCAGTGGGAGAGGATGTTTTCTCGCCCCCCCTCTTCCCGGTCGACCAGTGTGATCACCCGGTCGATGACGAGGCCAGCCTCCCGGGCGGCCTCGATGGCGGTGATCGTCGAACCGCCCGTGGTGATGACGTCGTCGAGGATCACGACCCGTTCGCCGGACTGAACGTTCCCCTCGATCTTGCTCTTCATCCCGTGGTCTTTGGCCTCCTTGCGGACGATGAAGGCCTTGACGGGCTTTCTCCGCTGGAAGGAGATGACGGCCAGGGCGTTGGCGAGCGGATCGGCGCCGAGGGTGAGCCCCCCCGCGGCCGTGACGGGGACGTCGGCCAGCATGTCGCAGAGGATCTCCCCGATCAGGTTCATCCCCTCCGGGTCGAGGGTGGTGGGTTTGCAGTTGAAATAAAAATGGCTTTGCCGGCCGGAGGCCAGCGTGAACGGCGGGTCCTCTCGGTATTGGAAGGACTTTTCCAGAATCAGTTCAATGAGGCGCTTTTTGCGTTCATCCATAAAGGGGTCTCCTTGTTGCGTATGCCATCCGGGACGCCGTCGTGAGGGTTCCGGCCTTCCGCCCGCCGCCTAGGAGTCGGAGAAGGCCGGCGCATCCTGGAGGACGAACCGCACCGGGACATCCACCCACATGGCCATGGGCGTTCCCATCCGCCTCCCCGGCTCGAAACGCCAGGACTTGACGGCCTCCTCGGCCGACCGGTCCAGAACGGCGTAGCCGGAGGATTTCTTGATCCGGATCGTCTGGACGCGCCCCTGCTCGGAAACCTCCGCGGCAAGGAGCACCAGCCCTTCGTAACCCCGCAGGCGGGCCAAGGCCGGATACATCGGGGCGTCCTTTGCCCGGTAGCGCGGCAGGGTGAGCGCGGTGGCCTCCCCGGTGGCCGCGACGCGGACGCCGATTGACGGGGGGGAGGCCGGTGGGGCGGCCGTGCCCGTCCCGGGACCGGGACGGATGCCCGACGGTTGTGCGGTTGAGCTCTCCGTGAGATTCTGCGCCGGCGCCTTCGAGAGGGTCGGGGTTGCCGAACGTCCGGCGAGTGCCGCGGGCGGAGAGGCGGGTGCGGCCGCCTCGCCGGTCACTGCCGCCGCCGGTGTGCGCTTCACCTCCGGCGAGTGCCGCGGCGCGGGCGTCGCCGTCTTTGATGTGGAAACCCAGATGACCTGCAGGGGCGACAGACTCGCATCGCGGAGCCGGGGGGGGAGCGTTCGGAAAACCTCTCCGAGGAGCAGCAGGCCCAGCGCTACGTGGATCGCCAAGGACAGGGCGAGGGGGAGCGCCAAGACGCTTCCGGCCTTCCCCTGTCGTCCGTCAGAGTTTGTCGCCGTGACGAATCGCAGGTCCATATCGTGCGAAAGGGTTTCTTCCATCGGGTCCAATCCGGCCGCGCCCCCGGCGCGCTTCGGCCCGGGGGATCGGGCAGCGGGAGTATAGGGAAAACGCTTGCCCCTGTCAACGAATTTGCCGGCCGAGCCACGACGGCCGCGTTCTGTTCGGGGGCAGCGCCTCTCCGTCGGTGCGCCGGTCATCCGGCGCGACCGGCCCCGAATTCAGGCACCGGGGCGGGATGGACGGGCAGACCTGCTTTTCAATAGCGATTTTTCGCGTCTCGTGACTGCGTAGACGGTTCAGCGGCTTGGGGTCACGACGACGGGGCGGTAGAGGAAG
>JALNWL010000043.1 GCA_023230905.1 Syntrophales bacterium | reverse complement strand
CGCCCCCCTGGGTCGGGATGGTCGCCACGCGGAGTTCGATTTCGTCTCCCCCCGTGCGCTTGAATTTGATCTTCCCGTCCTGCGGTAGACGCTTGACCGTGATGTCCAGGTTGGACATGATCTTGATCCGGGAGATGATCGCGGACCGGTAACTGTAGGGCAGCGTCTGGTAGAGGGCGCAATCGCCGTCGACCCGGTAGCGGATCTCGACGTTCTTGCGGCCGACGTTCGGCTCGATGTGAATGTCGGAGCAACGGCGGATGTAGGCGTCGTTGATGATCTTGTTCACAAGTTGCATGATGACGCTGTCCGACTCGGTGACGACGTCGCCGCTGTCATCTTCTTCGTCCGGCGCCTCGTCCGCCTCCAGCTTTCCCAGAAGATCCGAGATGGACGATTCGTCCTCGGGGGTCTGGAAGAAGTAGTTGATGAACTTGACGATGTCCTCGGCCAGGGCGACGTCGTACTTGACCGCCTTGGTCCGCAGGAGGTTTTCGATCATGTCCCGCTTCAGGATGTTGTTCGGATCGTCGACGATGACCTGGATGTTGCCGTCCACCTTGCTGATGGGGACCCAGAGTTCGCGCCGGAGATAGTCCCGCTTCAGGTTCTTCAGGAGATCTCCGGGGATGGGGATCTTGTCGCTGAACTGGATGAACTTGCAGCGGAAGAACTCCTCGAAGGATTTTCCCAGATCTTCCTTGGAGATCTTGTGCTTCCTCATCAGGAAGGTCTCCATGGTTTCCTTCTGCTCGCGCGATTCCTCCCAGGCGTTTTCGAGCTCCTCCTCCTTCAGCAGGTCCCGGCTGATCAGGTAGTCGAAGCGCGTTTTGCGCCGCCGGGCGAACCGCTCCTGGTTATAGAAGGCGACCCCCAGGACCGCCGCAATTTCCTGGAGAAAGTCCGTTTCCTCGACGGAGAAGGGGCCTCCCCCCTTTTTGTTCAGGATCTGGACGACGCCCATCAGGGTCTGGTTATGAAAGATCGGAGCGGCCAGGATCTGCTTCGTCCGGAATCCGGATTTCTTGTCCCAGCTCAGATCGAACGACAGGTCCTTGTCGATCTGCTTGAGCGCCTCGACGTCGTAGGCGTCTGCGATGTTGACCACGCGGCCGTTGTTGGCCACGAAGCCCGCAATGCTCCGGTTGTTGATCGGGACGCGGATCTCCCGCACGGACGACCCCACGAGAAACATGGAGTAGATCTCGTTCTTGGGACGATCCACCACATAGATCGTGATGGAGTGGGCGTCGAACAGGTTGAGAATCCCGTCCTTCAGGTCGACCAGGATCTGCTTCGTGTTCTGCGCCGCATGGATGCGATTGGTGATGTCCTGCAACGCCTTGCGGATCTGAAGCTTTTCTTCCAGTGCGCTGATCTGCTGATTTTTGGGGCTGGCGTCCATAAATCTTCGAGCTCCAAGAAGCGAATCTGCCCGGTTTCCCGACAGGGATCGTGACCGCAAGGTTTTTTCAACTGAGATGCAGGCTAATGCAGATTGCAAAATAATTCAATCAAAACTTGCGCCTGCTCCCGTCGCCGACGTTGCACCCCGAAACGCGTGTGTACACCCGGGCTGAAGCCCACCCGTTACACGCTCGTGACGATCTTGGCGAAATCCGCGACCCGGTGAAACAGGGCGGAAATCTCCGCCAGGAGCGCCAGGCGGTTGTTACGGATCGCCTCCTCCTTGGCCATGACGAGCACGGTCTCGAAAAAGGCATCCACGGACTGCCGGATTCCCGCCATTTCAACCAGGGCGGACGGGTAGTCCTCCGCGTCCAGATGGGTGAGGGCGCGCGTCCGGATCTCCCGGAAGGATTGGTAGAGGGTCCGCTCCTCAGCCGTTTCCAGCAGGTCCTCGCGGACGGAACCGCCTGGAAAATCCTTGAGGATGTTCCCGACCCGCTTGAAGGCGATCGCCAGAGGCTCGAAGTTCTCGTGATCCTTGAAGGCCTCCATGGCCTCGATTTTCTTGACGGTGCGGACGAGGTCGGAGATGCCCGTGGCCAGAACGGCGTCGACCACGTCGTAGGGGCGCCCCTGGGCGATGAGCTGGTTTTCCAGGCGGCCCCGGAAGAAGTCCAGGATGTCGGCGCGGGTTTCCCCCGCGGGCCGCTTCGCTTTTTCCTCCAGCAGGCTCAAGCCGAGATCGACGAGCTCGTCGAGGCGGATCGGATACCGCTTGGCGAGGAGGATGTTGATGATGCCCAGGGCCTGACGCCGCAGGGCGTAGGGATCGGCCGTTCCGGTCGGGATCAGCTTGACGGCGAAGAATCCGGCGATCGTGTCCATCTTGTCGGCGATGCTGACGATCGCCCCTTCGTCGGTGGCGGGCAGGGCCCCGCCCGCCTGCGTGGGGAGGTAGTGCTCGTAGATGGCCCGGGCAACGGTGGGGTTTTCCCCGGCGAGCAGCGCATATTCCCGCCCCATAACCCCCTGGAGCTCGGAGAATTCCCCCACCATCTGGGTGTCCAGATCGGCCTTCGCCAGCAGCGCGGTGCGCTCGACGGTGGCCTTCAGGGTCGGATCGATGCGGTCCGCCAGGGTGAGAGCGAGGGCCCTGAAGCGCATGACCTTCTCATAGGACGTGCCCAGCTGGGTGTGATAAACGACCTGTTTCAGTCCCTCGACGCGCTCCGTCAGAGGGACCTTCTGGTCCTCGGTGAAGAAGAAATGCGCGTCCGAGAGGCGTGCTCGGATGACCTTTTCGTTCCCCCGGGCGACGACCGACGGATCCCGGGCCAGCGTGTTGTTGACGGCGAGGAAATGGGGGAGGAGACGTCCCTCCGCGTCGACGACCGGAAAGTATTTCTGATGGGAGATCATGGACGTCACCAGGACCTCTTGGGGAAGTCGCAGGTAGTCCCGGTCGAAACTGCCGCATACGACTGTCGGATACTCGGTCAGAAAGACCACCTGCTCCAGGAGCGTCTCATCCTCCAGCGCGCGTCCCGATACCTGGGCCGCCGCCTTGCGGGTCTCCTGACGGATAATAGCCTTCCGTTCCGCGGGGTCGACGATCACGCACCGCTCCTTCGTTCGGGCGAGGTAATCGGCGAAATCTTTAACGGAGACCGCTTCGGGGCTCATGAAGCGATGGCCCCGCGTCAGGTTGCCGCTCTGGATATTTCCGAGCGTGAAGGGAACGACGCGGCCGCCGTAGAGGGCGAGCAGCCAGTGGATCGGACGGGCGAAACGGATGTCCAGATCGGACCAGCGCATGGATTTCTTGAAGGGGAGCCCCAGGATGAGGCGTGGAAGGATCTCCGGCAGGAGGGCTTCCGTCGGCTCGCCGGCGATGGTTTTGCGCACGCACAAATACTCCCCCTTCTCGGTGACGGCCGTGCCCACGTCACCCAGTTCCACCCCCTGGCCCCGGGCAAAACCGAGCGCGACCTTGGTCGGCTGGCCCTGTGCGTCGAAGGCGGCCTTCTTCGCCGGTCCCATCTTTTCGACCTCGAGATCCTCCTGCCCCCCGGCCAGGTCGGCGACGACCAGACAGAGGCGGCGGGGCGTCGCCAGCGACTGGATCGCGCCGTGGGCGAGACGGCAGGCCGAGAATTCCCGGCGGGACATCTCTTCGAGGTCTCGCATCGCCTTCGGCAGAAACGCCGCGGGGATTTCTTCCGTTCCTATTTCCAGTAAGAGTTCCTTACCCATGAATCGATCTCCCGATGATGTCCAGGGGTCATCCCCGATCGAGCAGGGGATACCCCAGCCTTTCCCGTTGTCTGAGCCAGCCTTCGGCGCTCAGCCGGGCTAGGTTGCGGACGCGCCCGATGTAGCTCGTCCTCTCCGCCACGCTGATCGCCCCCCGGGCGTTCAGCAGATTGAAGGTATGCGAGCACTTCAGGCAATGGTCGTAGGTCGGCAGGACCAGGTCCTTTTCGGCCATGCGGATGCCTTCGGCCTCGTCCATGTCGAAACGTTTGCGGAGCATCTCCGCGTCCGCGTACTGGAAGTTGTAGGTGGACCACTCCACCTCGCCCTGGTGATGGACGTCTCCATACTTGACGGTATCGTTCCACTTCAGGTCATAGACGTTGTCGATGCCTTGGATGTACATGGCGATCCGCTCGATGCCGTAGGTCAGCTCGACGCTGATCGGCTTGAGGTCTACTCCGCCCACCTGCTGAAAATACGTGAACTGGGAGATCTCCATGCCGTCCAGCCAGACCTCCCAGCCCAACCCCCAGGCCCCGACGGTGGGGGATTCCCAGTCGTCCTCGACGAAGCGGATGTCGTGTTCGAGGGGGTCGATCCCGAAGCTCTTGAGGGAGTTCAGGTAGCGCTCCTGGATGTCGACGGGAGAGGGCTTCATGATCACCTGGTATTGGTAATAGTGCTGAAGCCGGTTCGGGTTCTCCCCGTAGCGGCCGTCCGTCGGGCGCCGCGACGGCTCGACATACGCCACGTTCCAGGGTTCCGGTCCCAGGGTCCGGAGAAACGTCGCGGGGTTGAAGGTGCCCGCCCCGACCTCCAGGTCGTAGGGCTGCTGGATGACACAGCCCTGCGAGGCCCAGTAGCGTTCCAGGGCAAAGATGAGTTCCTGAAAGGTCAATGCCATGCGTCCTCCTCGAAAGCGTCCCGCCGCCCGGCGGCGGGCCCGCAATTTTCCGGTGCGTTCCTAACACGGCGGCCCGAACCTGTCAATATGAAAGCAATCCGGTCAGATGCAGAGTTTCCGGATCTCGCTCGCAACCTGCATGGATTTGAGGTCCCGCCCCAGGTGGTGACGGATGAAGGCGGTCAGGACCGCCTGACTTTCGCGGGCCGTTTGTGGGGAGACGACCAAGCGGGGGAGTTTTGCGAGGTCCAGGTCCCTGCCCAGAAGCAGGGTCCGGATGGTGCCGATCGAGATGGGGAGGGCGTCGTAGGTCGCTATCCCGCAGCGTCCGCATTTCAGCCCCCCTTCCCGGGGGACGAATTGGTAGGATTGGTTTGGGTCCAGGAGACCCCGGCAGCCGATACAGCGGTCCAGGACCGGTTCGTAACCGGTCAGCTTCAGCAGCCTCAGTTCGAAGAATCGCCAAAGGCTCTCCAAGGCCAGGCCCTGCGCCACCAGGTCGAGAAACCCCGCGAGCAGCCGGTAGATGTCCGCCTGCTTCTTCCCTTCCAGGGTGAACTGGTCCGTCAGATCGATGAGATAGGAGGCGATCAGGGTGCGCTCCAGGTCCGCGCGGACGGACGCGTAATGGCAGATCGGGGTGGAGTCCTCGATCAGGGCCAGGCCGTCCCGTCCCCGCCGCGAGAACAGGATCTCGATACAGGAGAAGGGCTCCAGGGCGTTCGCGAAGCGCCGCCGGCTGCGCTTCGCCCCCTTGGCGATCCCCTTCAGCTTACCGAAGTCCTCGGTGTAGAAGGTGACGATCCGATCCGATTCGCCGTAGTCCAGGACGCGCAGGACAAAGGCCGCGGTCCGGTGGGTGGTTTTGGCATGCATCATGACTCATCGGGCGCGGGGTTTCGAGCATGGGGGAAAAGGGATATCTTCCCGAGGCCCGGGGCCCGACGCCTCAAACCCGTCTCAAGAATCCTGAAAAACGATGATCCCGTCCTTGATCGTCAGAACGGCCTTGCCCGTCAGGGTCCACCCGTCGAAGGGGGAATTCCGGCTGTGGGACTGGAAACGGCGGATGTCGACCGTCCAGTTCCGCTCGGCATCGATGACGGTGATGTCGGCCAGGCTGCCGGGCCGGAGTGTGCCGCCCGGGAGGTTCAGGATGGCGGCGGGATGCGTGCTCATTTTAGCCACCAGCGCCTCCAGCGACAGAATGCCGTCCCGGACCAGTTTCAGGCTGAGGCCGAGGGAGGTCTCCAGACCGATCATGCCGCTGGCGGCATAGGCGAATTCGACGTCCTTGTCCGTGGAGGCGTGGGGGGCGTGATCGCTGGCGATCGCGTCGATCGTCCCGTCCCGGAGCGCCTCCCGGATGGCGGTGACGTCGGCGGCACGCCGGAGCGGCGGGTTCACCTTCAGATTCGTGTCGTATTCCCAGAGCGCCTCCTCGGTCAGCGTGAAGTAGTGGGGGGCCGTCTCCGCCGTCACGCGCATGCCGCAGGCCTTGGCCTCCCGGATGAGGCGGACGGACCCGGCCGTGCTGACGTGGGCGATGTGGACGGCGGCGCCCGAGAAGCCGGCGAGGAGGAGGTCCCGGGCGACCATGATCTCTTCCGCGGTGCTCGGGATGCCCTGAAGACCGAGCTCCATCGAGACGGCGCCCTCGTTCATCTGGCCCCCGGCCGTGAGAGCGGCGTCCTCGCAGTGTGAGATGACCGGCAGGCCGAGCGAAGACGCATACTCCAGGGCGCGCCGCATGAGCGCGCTGTCCATCACTGGCCTGCCGTCGTCCGAGAAGGCGACGGCGCCGGCCTCCGACAGATCGCCGAATTCGGTCAGGCTCTTTCCCGCCGACTCCAGGCTGACGGCGGCCACGGGATAGACGCGGCAGAGGCCGCACTCCGCGGCCTTCCTCAGGATGAATTCCGTGACGGGGCGGTGGTCGTTGACCGGATTCGTGTTCGGCATGCAGGCGATGGCCGTGAAGCCCCCGGCGGCGGCGGCCCGGCAGCCGGTGGCGATGGTCTCCTTGTACTCGAAGCCGGGCTCCCGCAGGTGGGTGTGCATATCGACGAGGCCCGGGACGACGATCCGGCCCGTCACGTCCAGGATCTGAACGGTCTTTCCCGGGGCCTTCTTTCCGCCAGCGCGCTCCCCGACGGCCGCGATCTTTCCGTCCTCCACGAGGAGGTTTCCGTGCGTATCCAAGCCGCAGGAGGGGTCGAGGATCCGCCCTCCGGTAAGAAGCAGCTTCATGCCTTCCCTCCCGTAAGCAGATAGAGGAGCGCCATACGGACGGCGACGCCGTTGGCGACCTGTTCCAGGATCACCGATGCCGGGCCGTCGGCGATGTCCGGCGAGATTTCCACGCCCCGGTTGATCGGGCCCGGATGCATGACGAGGCAGTCTTCGCGGGCCAGATCCAGGTGCCGGCGGTTCAGACAGAAGTAACGGGCGTATTCCCGGAGCGTCGGAAAGATGTTCTGATGCTGGCGCTCCGTCTGGATGCGGAGCATCATGATGACGTCGGCGTCGAGGACGGCCTCCTCGATCCGGTGATGCACCTCGACCCCCATCTCCACCATGGTCAGCGGCATCATCGTGGCCGGTCCGGCGACGGCGACCCGCGCTCCCATTTTCCGGAGTCCGTAGATGTTTGACCGGGCCACCCGGCTGTGCAGGATGTCTCCCACGATGGCCACCTTGAGTCCGGCGATCCGGCCCTTGCGGGCCTTCATCGTCATCATGTCCAGAAGGGCCTGGGTCGGATGCTCATGCGTGCCGTCCCCCGCGTTGATCACCGAGGCCCGGATCGTCTTCGCCAGGAGATGCGGGGCGCCGGAGGCGCTATGGCGGATGACGATGACATCGGGGTGCATGGATTCTAGGGTGAGCGCCGTATCGATCAGGGTCTCGCCCTTGACGACGCTGCTCGTCGAGGCGGAGATGTTGATCGTATCCGCGCTGAGGCGCTTGCCGGCGATTTCGAACGATGTCCGGGTGCGGGTGCTCGCCTCGTAGAAGAGGTTGATCACCGTTTTCCCCCGCAGCGTCGGCACCTTCTTTATTTCCCGGGTGGAGATCTCCAGGAAGGATTCCGCGGTATCGAGGATTAGATTGATCTCGTCGACGCTGAGGTCCCGGATGCCCAGAATGTCTTTTCGCTCCAGTTTCATGGGAAGCCCCTTCCTTCTCGTCAACGCGCGGCTTCGATGACCACCTCATCCCGGCCGTTCTTTTCCACGAGGTTCACGCTGATGTCCTCCCAGAGGGACGAAGGCAGGTTCTTACCGACGAAGTCCGCCCGGATGGGGAGTTCCCGGTGCCCCCGGTCGATCAGGACCGCCAGCTGGATGAAGCGCGGCCGCCCGAAGTCGATCAACGCGTCCATGGCCGCCCGGATCGTCCGGCCGGTGAACAGGACGTCGTCCACCAGAACGACCTTCATCTTGTCCAGGGAAAAGGGAATGTCGGTTTTTTCCAGGCGGGGTTTCTTCTTGGCGATATCCAGGTCGTCCCGGTAGAGGGTGATGTCGAGCACGCCCAGGGGAACGTCCCGGGATTCGATGGCGGCGATCTTTCTTTGCAGGCGCTGGGCCAGGAACACGCCGCCCGTCCGGATGCCGACCAGGGCCACATCCGTGGCGCCCTTGTTTTTTTCCAGGATTTCATAAGCGATGCGCGTCAGGGAGCGGTCGATTCCCTCCGCATCCATCACCACCCGGTTCGTTTCCATGGTGCTCTCCCCCCTGCCGTCCCGTGGCCCCGAGGGGCCGACGGCAAAAAAAAAGCCCCCCACCGTGTGGGGAGGCCTTATCGCCGCCGCTTGTCGATCAACTGATTCATGGTTTCTTTCCTTTTTCGATCTCGCCGGATCAAATTAAAAGGGCGTCCTTGATTGCGGTTTATAGCGGAAGGGCGTCGTCGTGTCAAGACAAAAACCGGCAGGCCCGGGACAGCAGGAGGGACATCCCATCGCGATTTCTGAAAACCTTCCCCCCGCTGTCGGGAGCGCGGCCGGCCCGTCGTGCGGGAACGTCCTTTCGAAAGGGCGGCGGGGAGAAAAAAAGCTTTTGCTATCTTACCGCAAGTGCTATAGAAGATCCGCCTGGAGGCGCTTGAACAATGGCCGTCAATCAAGAATCCCAGGTTTTTTTGTTTCTGAGCCAGATCCTGGGAAAGAAAATTATCGATACGATGGGGCGCCCGTTGGGCGTTCTCGCCGATCTCGTCGTGAACCCGGCGGAATCCTATCCGCTGGTGACGGACATCCTCGTCTCATCCCGCCGGAACGCCCCCCCCCTGGTGATTCCCTGGGAACGGGTTGCCGACTGCAACGGGCGGTTCACGGTCCGGCCCGAAGCGGGCGGCGCTTTGCCCGGCCGGGTGCTCGCCGAGAACGAACTCCTCCTGCGCGACGCGCTGCTCGACAAGCAGATCGTTGACACCGATGGGGCGAAGGTGCGGCGCGTCAACGACCTCCAGTTTCTCAAGGCCCACCGGTGCCTGTACCTCGTCCATGTGGATGTCGGTTTCCGCGGGCTCATGCGGCGTGCCGGTCTCGTGAAGGTCATGGACGTCTTCCTGAGGTGGTTCTTCGATTACACCCTGACCGACCAGTGGATTTCATGGAAATTCGTCCAGCCCCTGTCCACGCCGGATCTGCTGCGCCTGAGCATCACCCAGGCCCGCCTCTCTCAGCTCCACCCGGCGGATCTCGCCGACATCATTGAGGATCTCGACATCCACAAGCGGACGGCCGTGTTCCAGTCCCTCGACGTGGAGACGGCGGCGGAGACCCTGGAGGAGACCGATCCCAAGATCCAGGTCCGCCTCATCGAAGACATGATGCCCGAGAAGTCCGCCGATATCATCGAGGAGATGTCCCTGAGCGAAGCGGCGGATCTTTTGGGCGACCTCCCCAAGGAGAAGGCCGATGGCATCCTGAAGGAGATGGAACAGGAGGTCGCGGAGGATGTGAAGGAACTCCTGACGCATCCCGAGGAGACGGCCGGCGGGTTGATGACCACGGCTTTCCCCAAAGCCCTGCCGGAGATGAGCGCGGGGGAGGCCCTGGACTACCTGAGGCGGGAGGCGGAGGAGATGGACACCATCCATTACCTCTACGTCACCGATGCCGAGGATTGCCTGCTGGGCGTGATCAGCCTCCGCGAGATCCTGATGGCCGATCCCGCGGTGGCGCTCAAGGACCTGATGGATGAACGGGTTGTAGCGGTCGGTCTCGACGAGGAGCCGGACGAGATCGCCGAGCAGTTCGCCAAGTACGGCGTGACGGCCATTCCGGTCGTGGACGACGACGATCGTATCGAGGGCGTGATCCTCTTCAAGAACCTTCTCGAAGCGGTAGCGCCCCACCTGGGGAAGTGAGCGCGATGGAAGAGGATGGCCACACATGTCCGACGAACGGTTCCCGACGAACCTCCGCAGTCTGGTCCTGCGCCCCTTCCAGCGGCGGACCTGGCGCTCGTTCGCCGTTTTTCTCATGCTGCTGGGCCCCGGCATCATCACGTCCAACGTGGACAACGATGCGGGCGGCATCACGACCTATTCCCTGGCCGGGTCCGAGTACGGCCTTGCCTTCCTGTGGACCCTGATCCCGATCACCGTCGCCCTGATCGTCATCCAGGAGATGTGCGCCCGGATGGGCGTGATCTCCGGCAAGGGGCTCTCCGACCTCATCCGGGAACGCTTCGGCGCCCGGATCACCTTCTACCTCATGATCGTTCTTATCCTGGCCAACCTCGGCAACACCGTCGCCGAGTTCGCCGGGGTGGCGGCCAGCCTGGAGATCTTCGGGATTTCGCGCTACGTTTCCGTCCCCGCGGCGGCCGTCTTCGTCTGGTGGCTCGTGGTTAAGGGAAACTACAAGACGGTCGAGAAGGCCTTCCTGGTCGCGTGCCTGTTCTACCTGTCCTACATCGTTTCCGGATTCATGGGGCGGCCCGACTGGGGCGAGATCGGCGAGGCCTTCATCACGCCGACGCTCCGGATGGACGGGGCGTTTCTCATGATGGCCGTCGGCCTCGTCGGGACGACCATCGCGCCCTGGATGCAGTTCTTCCTGCAGTCCTCCATCGTGGACAAGGGGCTCAAGGCCGCGGACTATCCCGTCACCCGCATCGACGTGATCTTCGGATCGATTACGGTCAACGTCGTGGCGTTCTTCATCATCATGCTGTGCGCCGTCACCCTGTTCAAGTCGGGCATCCGGATCGACTCCGCCCAGGATGCCGCCCTCGCCCTGGCGCCCCTGGCCGGGGATTACTGTGCTTGGCTGTTCGCCTTCGGGCTCCTGAACGCGTCGCTCTTCGCCGCCTCGATCCTGCCCCTGTCCACGGCCTACACCGTCTGCGAGGCCTTCGGCTGGGAATCGTCCCTGAACTGCAAGTTCACCGAGGCGCCGCAGTTCTACGGGCTGTACGCGCTCATGATCATTCTGGGGGCGGGCATCATCCTCCTGCCGGACGTTCCGCTCATCTCCATCATGTACTACTCCCAGGTCGTGAACGGGCTGCTGCTGCCGGTCGTGCTTGTCTTCATGCTCATCCTGGTCAACGACCGCAGGATCATGGGCGACTACACCAACAGCCGGGGCATGAACGCCTTCTCCTGGCTGACCGTCGGGATTCTGATTCTGCTCTCCTGCGCCCTGGTGTTCGCCGCCCTTTTTTACTGATCGGGATCATTGGAGGGGTGTGATGATCAAAACACCGTCGCCCAGCTTCAGTCTTCGGATCCGCATCGAGATCCTCGACCGGCCCGGCATGCTGGGCCGGGTCGCCTCCGCGATCGGCCGGTCTGGGGGAATGATCGGGGCCGTGGATATCGTGGAGTTCCGGGACGCCAAAATCATCCGCGACCTGATCGTGTCGGCACCGGACCAGGAAACGGAGGAACGGGTGGTCGCGGCCATCCGGGGCGTCAAGGGGGTGCAGGTCCTGGACGTGGCGGACCGCACCTTTCTCATGCACCAGGGGGGAAAGATCGAAGTCCGGAACCGCTTTCCCCTGAAGAGCCGGGGCGACCTGGCGATGGCCTACACGCCCGGCGTCGCCCGGGTCTGCGGGGCGATCCAGGCGAACCCCCGCCGTGCCTACGACCTCACCCTCAAGCGGAATACCGTGGCCATCGTCACGGACGGGTCGGCCGTCCTGGGGCTCGGGAACATCGGGCCCGCCGCGGCCCTGCCGGTCATGGAAGGCAAGGCCATGCTGTTCAAGGAATTCGGCGGGGTGAACGCCTTTCCCCTTTGTCTCAACACCCAGGATCCCGATGAGATCGTCGCCGCCGTGAAGTGGATCGCGCCGACCTTCGGCGGCATCAACCTGGAGGACATTTCCGCCCCCCGGTGTTTCGAAGTCGAGGAGCGCTTGAAGGCCGAACTCGACATTCCCGTCTTCCACGACGACCAGCACGGCACGGCTGTCGTGATCCTGGCGGGTCTCATGAACGCCCTGACCGTCGTCGGCAAGCCCCTCGGGGAGGTTGCTGTCGTGGTCAACGGCCTGGGCGCGGCCGGTGTGGCCGCCATCCATCTCCTTGCCCTCGCGGGCGTTCGGACGGTCATCGGCTGCGATCGTTCCGGTATCCTCTACGAGGGGCGGCGCGAGAACATGAATCCCGTCAAGGAGCGTCTGGCTCGCCGGACGAACCGGGAGCGGCGGCAGGGGACGCTGGCCCGGGCGCTGGAAGGGGCGGACGTCTTCATCGGCCTGTCCCAGGGGGGGGTGTTCAGGGGAAGGGACGTCAAGCGGATGGGACGGGATCCCGTCGTTTTCGCGATGGCCAATCCGGTTCCCGAGATCATGCCCGAGGAGGCCGCCCGGTACGCCCGGGTCGTCGCCACCGGGCGGTCCGACTATCCAAACCAGATCAACAACGTCCTGTGTTTCCCCGGGCTCTTCCGCGGGGTCCTGGATTGCAAGGCGCGGGGGATCAACGACGAAATGCTCATCGCCGCCGCGCACACCATTGCCGCCACGGTACCGCGGGAGGAACTCCGCGAGGATCACATCATTCCCGGCGTCTTCAACCGGACCGTCCCGGAACGGGTCGCCCGGGCCGTCCGCAAGAGTGCCGTGCAAACCGGCATGGCCCGGCTCAAGCACCGCTACGCCTCGTTCTACCGGTAGCGGGAGGCGACCGTCCCGTCACGGGGCGGGACGCGTCTATTTCGCCGGCTTGAGCCGCGGATCGACGCCGGTCTCCGTGCAGTCCGGCGTGTAGCAGGTGACGTTCAGAAATTCACATGTCCGGTGGCAGGACGGACACGCCGCCGGCGGGGTCGGCGCTTGAAGTTCGTAGCCGCAGTTGGAGCACTTCCAGGCATGTTCCGGTGATCGGGTGTTGTTGTCTCCCATCGCATGACCTCCCTATGTCCGATGATCATACCCTCTTAGGCCATGCCGCTCCCGGCGTCAAGCCCCGGGATGCCCCGGCCGGGCGTCTTTCTCCCAGGAACGGGTGCATCACCTGAATCAGGATGGGAAGGTCGTTCCGGAATTTACTTCCGGGGAGTGAATGATTTTGTAAGTCTATCGAAAATAGGCAGATACTCCTCTTTAGAATCAAGAGGGACGGACAATTTTAAGGCATAGAATCCCTGATGGTGTTCATCGGGAGCCACAATAAATCTTTCGAAAACGGATACCTTCTGCGGATGCAGGGATCGTTCGCCGATGTAACGGATATCGAGCCGGTCGAACGTTTGGGCCTTTCTGCCGGCAAATTCGATTTCCCGGACTTCACCGTAGGATTTTCCTTCGGCGACAAATCCCAGAACCGGTTTGGCATGGACAAGAACGAACTTTTTCATGGACTCATGCAGCCGGTTTCCCGGAGCGTAGTAGTGGACGGAAAAGGTCGGTGGAGCCGCGGGAAGGGCGGTGGGGCCGAAGAGGGTCAGGCCGTAAATCTTTTTTTCTTCTTCGGATAAACCGAAAACTGGTTCGTATCTGTTCCAGTCCACCGGAATATGACAGCTAAAGTAATCGCCGGTGGATTGATATTCTTTAAACGAAGGCGCCGGCGCTTCTGACCGGACAGGCGCTGAAAAGATCAGCAGCGTAAAAATGATGATGGAGATGAACAACAGCAAACGGCTTTTATCGTCCTTCATCGGATCATTCCTCCTCAGTCGTCAAATCCGGTTTTGCTCCCCGTAATTTTTTGCCCATCATGGAAAACGATGCAGGCATGGCGTCCCATGCCTGCTCTGGGAACGATGATCACGCGATCATCGACCTGGATGATCCGGTAATTTTCCGGCGGCAAATTGGCCAGAAAATCTTCCACGGATGTCCCCTGTCGAGCGCTTTGACAGACGGCAGCAGCCCTCTTTCCCGCCCGATGCAGATCAAAGGTAAAATAAATGAACAGAACAGCCAAAGCAAGTATTGCGTAAACAATCCACAATAGAACGGACTTTCCCGGCCGGACAGGGGGACTGTCTTCTTCTGCTGCCGCGGGCGAAAATATCTTGCGCGCCGGACGGCGCAGCAGATAGTAGAAACCGGTCAAACCGATGATCATCAGTACCGGCGCCCCTTTGTCGTTACCGAGCAGGGGAGTAAAGGGCAAAATCAGAAAAGAAAGGAAGATAAACAAGGCGATGTTCCGGCCCCAGCAGACGAACCGGAACAGTCCGATTCCTGCGGCCAAAAGAGCAACGGCATAGACAAGTTCAAAAAATGCCCAAATCATTTTGGCGGAGACAGAACTCTTGAGAAGGAAAAAGAGATTGATCAGGAGCAACCCACTGCCGATGATGAGCAGAATTCCGGTGTTGCGGATGGACGAATATGCGGCATGCTCCTCCTGGAGCCTTCTTTTCTCTTCCCTGGTGACCCAGCGTTTCTGAAAAAGCTTTTTCCCGCTGCTGTGCGCTTCTTTTTTGGATAAATCTTCTTGGGGGATTCCCCATTCGGTATTGATCAGAAAATCGGTTCTGTCGGGTTGATACTTTTTCCGGGCCATAGCTGCTGTCAAGCCTCAATGTGCTGTTTGGCTCCGTCGATCGATGGAGAAACAAAAAAGTTGAAGATAGCCGGAATCGCCGCAAACAGGCCCGCATTAGACCAGTTTTTGCAGACAGAAGCAAAAGCTTTTAAAAGGCAGAAAAAAGACCTCAACGAGGCCGGGGGCGTTCGCGAACGGGCATAGCCACCTCCTGAAAACGCGTAATTTTCGTTTTCCCTCGGCGAAGGCTTCCCTGTCGCCTAAAGAGGTCGTTTCCGTGTCCTCTTTCTTCGGTTGCGGCCCTATAAATCCCCCCCTCCTTCTGGAGGTGGTGTTCGGTAACGCCTGTTTTTGGGTCAACGATCCTTTTCGATCCCCTGTTCGGTAACATTTAATTTGAGGCAATTCGCTAACAAACCGGACAATTTTGTTTTCTCTTGAAATTGTGGAAAAATATTCTTGACGCAGAAGTGAACGCTCCTTATGCTTCCACAAGTTAATAAGGGAGTTCTTATCAATTTACCAAT
>JALNWL010000042.1 GCA_023230905.1 Syntrophales bacterium | reverse complement strand
GGCGATGACCTTGCCGCCGTACTTGTGGGCCTCCCGGACGAGCCAGTCGCCCTTGCCCAGGGCAAAGTTGATGACCGGCACCTGCTCCTCGAGGAGCACCTTGGCGTTGGCCGCCGCTCCCGGCATCAGGAGCGTGGCGTTCGCCCCGAAGGGCTTGTCCGTTTTTTTGCGGATCTCGCGGATCGCCTGGCGGGTCTGCTCGGGATCCATGGGGCCGGTGGCGAGGATCCCCAGACCACCCGCGTTGGAAACCGCCGCGACCATCGAGGGCACGCTGATCCAGCTCATCCCGGACAGGACGATGGGGTACTTGATCCCGAAAAGTTCCGTAATTCTTGTCTTCACGAATGGCCTCCCCTTCAAGAAAGCGGGACAGAATCCCCGGATCCTGCCCCGCTTCGATTCAGTGTGGCGTCCCCGCAGGACGATGCGCCGCGCCGATCTCAGGCCTGCAGAACCCGGCCGATGGTCATGATCTCCGCTTCCTTCGTCCCTTCGTAGAGCTCCAGGATTTTGGCGTCGCGGTACCACTTCTGGACATCGTACTCGTCGATATAGCCGTACCCCCCGTGCAGTTCGACCGCGTAGTTGGCGCAGAAAACGGCCGTCTGCCCGCCGAAGAACTTCGCCATGGCGGCCAGGGTGTAATCGGGCTTGCCGGCGTCGATCAGCCACGCGGCCTTGTACACGAGCCCCCGCAGGGCCTCGATCCGGATGGCCATCTCGGTGAGCTCCATCTGGGTCATCTGATAGGCCCCCAGCGGCGCCCCGAAACAGGTCCGCTCCTTGACATACTTGACGCTCGCTTCCAGGCACGCCTCGGAAATCCCGAGGGCCTGGCCCGAGACCATGACCCGCGTCGTGTCGAAGAAATGCATGAGCTGGTAGAACCCCTTGCCCTCCTTCCCCACGAGGTTGGCCTGCGGCACCCGGACGTCCTCCAGGGCGATCTCGGCCGTATCGCTGGAACGGATGCCGAGTTTGCCGTGGATCTTGTTGCGCGTGACGCCCTTGGCATCGGCGGGGATGATGATCAGGCTGAAGCTGTTGTGCTTCTTCTGGTCGGGGTTCGTGATGCACTGGGTCACCATGTAGTCGCAGACGGTGCCGTTGGTGATGAACATCTTGTTCCCGTTGACGACATAGTCGCTGCCATCCTTGACCGCCCGGGTCTTGTAGCCCGCCACGTCGGTCCCCGCGTTGGGTTCCGTAAACGCCCCGGCGCTGACCCATTCGCCGTTGCAGAGCTTGGGCAGGTAAAGCTGCTTCTGCTCTTCCGACCCGTACTGGAAGATCGACTCGGAACCGAAGGTCGCCGCCACGATGTTCAGGCCGATCCCCATGTCTACCTTGGAGAGCTCCTCCGTAATCAGGGTGTTGCCCAACATCCCGGCGCCGGCGCCGCCGTACGCCTCGGGAATCCAGGCCCCGACCAGGCCGTTTTCCGCGGCCTTCTTGCGGATCTCCGGCGTGTACTTCTCCCCCTCGTCGCATTCATGCGACATGTTGGGAAACTCGGCCTTGGCGAATTTATACGCCATGTCCTTCAACATCTGCAGTTCTTCCGTCAATTCAAAATCCATGTCCCATCTCCTTTTTAAAAAAGATAATTTCACGGCGTGGACCGCGGCTCAACCGCCCGGGCCTTGCGCCTATTTCTTATACTCGTACACCCCCTTGCCCGTCTTTCGTCCAAAGCGGCCGGCACGGACGAGCTGCCTCAGCAGGGGCGCGGGCCGGTACTTGTCGCCCAGTTCCCGGTGCAATCCCTCGACGACCCTGAGCAGCGTCTCGTTGCCGACCAGGTCGGACAGGGCCAGGGGACCGATCGGATGGTTGCAGCCCAGGACCATGCCCTTGTCGATGTCCTCCGCGGAGGCCAGGCCTTCGCCCAAGACGAAGAAGGCTTCGTTGATCATGGAGCACAGGATCCGGTTCACGACGAAGGCCGGCGCCTCCTTGACCACGATCACGTCCTTGCCGATCTTCTTCCCCCACTCGGACGCGACCGCCAGGGTTTCGTCGGAGGTCTCGTAGCCGCGGATGATCTCCAGGAGCTTCATGACCGGAACGGGATTGAAGAAGTGGGTCCCGATGAAGCGATCCGGACGCTTTGTGATGGCGGCCATTTCCGTGATGCTCAGGCCGGACGTGTTGGTAAAGAACAGGCAGTGGGCGGGAACGATCTGCTCCAGTTCCTGATAGACCTGCTTCTTCACGTTCATGACCTCGATGACCACTTCGACGACCACATCGGCCTGGCCGGCCGCCTCTTTCATGTCCAGGGTGGGTTTAATCCGCCCCAGGATGGCGTCCATGTCGGCCTGGGTTTTCTTTTCCTTCTCCACGTCGCGGCTCAGGTTTTTCCGGATCGTGTTCATGCCGCCGTCGATGAACCGCTGTTCGATGTCCCGCATCGTCACATTGAGCCCCGCCTGCGCACAGACCTGCGCAATGCCGTTTCCCATCAGGCCCGCACCCAAAACGCACACGTTCTTGATTTCCATCTTCAAACTCCTTCCTCTGGCAAATGTTGTCGTGAGTCTCTTGTCTTATCGAGTTGTTCCGATGATACGTCCATGGGATGAACCTTATGATACCGGGGAGTCCGGAAAGCGCACCGGACGGCAGGACGTCTCGGGACCGGATACGCTGACGCTGATCCCTAACAAACCTGCCCGGCTGAAGTCAAGCAAAAAGCCGGTCACGAGAGCGGGGGCCGATTTTCACGTTGCACAAAGGACGCCCATCGACTATGAAAACAGTGTGTCCATGGCGCCTGGACATCTGCGGACACGGGCACCAAGGAGAGCGATGCCCCCTCGCCATTGTCGGAGAAACCGGACCATGCACATCCTGATCGACGGCTACAACCTCATCCGGCAGTCGCCGGAACTCCTACGCCATGAGCGGACGAGCCTGGAGGCGGGGCGACTGGCCCTGATCCAGCGGCTGGTCACCTACCAGCGGCAGCGGGGACACCGGATCACCGTCGTCTTCGACGGCTGGCAGGGGGGATCGCCCTTCGAGGAGCGCGATCGCTCGGGCGGGGTGGTGATCCGCTATTCCCGGCGGGGTGAAACGGCGGATGCCGTGATCCGGCGTCTCGCCCGCGAGGGGCGCGAGGAGGTCCTGGTCGTCACCTCGGACCGGGGAATCGCCGAACACCTGGGCCGCCGGGGCGCCGTCGCCGTTTCTTCGCTGGAATTCGCCGACCGCCTGGAAAAGGCCCTCCTGAAAGACGCCGCCGGGCCGCCGGACGATCCGGATGCCGAAGATGCGCCACGCGGCGGAAAACGGAAGGGCATGGCCCGCCGGCCATCGCGGCGGGAGAAGGCCGTACAGGCCCGGCTGAGAAAGATCTGAACCGTCTCCCGTCAGGCGCAGAAGCGCAGGACGAACCGCTCCAGGGCCAGGGCGGGATCACGAGGCGTGGATTTGAAGGCCAGATCCATCTCCGCCAGGGCCTCGAGCGCGTCGACCAGGGTTTCCGCCGTAAACCGCCGCGCGTTTTTCAGGGCCTGGTACACCACATACGGATGCTGACCGGCGAGCCCCCCCTCCTTCTTCCCGGCCACGCCCAGCACGGACTTGATCTCGGGATAGATTTGTTTCTGAAACCGGCCATAGTCCGGCTCCCGTTCGATTTCGGCAAATCGGCCGGAGTCGATCAGCAGACGGGCGTGAATCAGGTTGCGGATCTCGCGGGCCGTTACGGCCAGGATGACCAAGGGGTTCACGCCCTGGTCGAAGAGATCCTTCAGGACAAACAGGGCCTCCCGGCCGTCCTTCCGGTCCAGGGCCGCCGTCAGCGCAAAGACCGTGCCCTCCCGGGTCTTCCCCACGGCGGCCTCGACATCCGCCTCGTCGACGGTGACCTTGTCCCCCACGTAGGTCAGGAGCGTGTCTAAGGCGCTCGTCGTGGCCCGCAGCTGAAATCCCGTCTTTTCACCCAGGGCGAACCAGGCCTTCGGCGTCAGCTTCTTGCCGCTTTGGGCGATTTTTTCCCGCACCACGTCCTGGAGGCGCTGCTTTTGTTTCGCCTCCCCCTTCACGGGAGAAAACTCCAGGGCAACGCCGAACTTGGCGATGGCCTGGAAGAGCCGCTTTCTTTTGTCCACGGCCTCGGCCGTCAGGATCAGGTGATTGCCTTCGGGAAGGCCCTCCCGAAGAACCGCCTCCAGGGGCTCCGTCGCCTCTGCACCCTGGACCGCGTCCCGTCCCCGCGCCAGGCAAGCGTCAAGGATACGGGGCAGCCAGGCCTCGCGTTCGGCCGCGCCTTCGCCACCAATCGTCCGGTTCCACTCCTCCGCGGAAATCTTTTTCCAGCCGTCGGCAGCCAAGTCTTCGAGATGCCAGCCCGCCAGATGGAGGAGCAGCAGGAAATCGCGGATGGCCCGTCCGGGGTTCCGATCCAGATGTTCACGAACGCTCTTCTCCAGGTCCGGCAGGGTTTTTTTCGATTGCAGCAGGGGCGTTCCCTCGACCAGGACGACCTTGCGGCCGGGAAGCAGGGGCGGGGTCATCAGCGTCGCGGCGATCTGTCCCGCTTCCGCCGTTTCGCCATCCAGGCTGAAGAGGTTCAGGTCCCGTTCCCCGGGGGGCAGCAGGGCGTTCAGCAGCTTCTCCCGGGCCGTCTTGACGAGGAATTCCTCCTCGCCGAACAGCAGATAGCAGGGAACGGGACAACCGGATGCGATGTCGCTCAGGACCCTGGACAGATTCGGTGCGGATCCACCTTCCTGATCAACCATGGGCGTTACCAGTGGGAGTGCCGCGGCGGACCACGGCTTTAGACAATCACGTACTTCAGGATGTGCCGGACCGCCTCGTCGGGATCGTCGATCACATGGATGAGGTCGAGATCCTCCGGAAGAATCATGCCGTTCGCGAGGAGGCTCCCCTTGAGCCAGTCGAGGAGGCCCTGCCAGTATGCCGTCCCCATCAGGATGACGGGGAAACTCTTGATGCGCCGGGTCTGAATGAGGGTCAGGGCCTCGAAGAGCTCGTCCAACGTGCCGAAACCGCCGGGGAGAATGATATAGGCCACGGCATACTTGACGAACATGACCTTGCGGATGAAGAAATACCGGTAATCGATGGAGATGTTGGCATAGGGGTTGGGCTTCTGCTCGAAGGGCAACCGGATATTCATCCCCACGGACTTTCCTCCGGCCTCGGTTGCCCCTTTGTTGGCTGCTTCCATGATGCCGGGGCCGCCGCCGGTGATGACGCCGAAGCCCTTTTCCACCAGCCGTCTGGCCAGATATTCCGCCTTCTGGTAGAAGGGGTCCTCCGGCGAGGTCCGGGCGGAGCCGAAGATAGACACGGCGCGCTGGACCTTGGAAAGCGCGTCGATGGCCTCGACGAACTCGGCCATGATCCGGAATATCCGCCAGGATTCCTCGATGGACAGGGCGTCCACCAGATATTGATTTTCTTCCATCGCCTCGACCTCGCTTCCCCGGACGGTCCGGCCGTCCGATAGGCGCGGAGCCGGTCCGTTGCAAACCCGGCATGCCGGCGCGGAATCTTCGGGAAGGACGCACACCGTCGCCGCCCGGGCGAAACCCGTCAAACCGACGTCCCGTCTTGCGACGTCACCCCTCCCGCGGTTGTCTTACGAGGACCGGCGGCGCTGGACCTTGGCAAGCCGGCGCCGGGCCTCGATGGCCTTGCGCTTTTTCTTGACCGACGGTTTCTCGTAAGCCCGGCGGAGCTTCAACTCCTTGAAGAGACCGCTCTTGGACAGCTTGTTCTTCAGGATCTTCAGCGCCTTGTCCACATCATTGTCGAATACCTTGACTTCCAAATTCTGCCTTCCTTTCCATCGTGCATTGGGCGTCAGGCGTTAGGCACCGGGCGTCGGGGGCTTCTGTCCCCCTTTCACCCATTCTCGATGCGTATCGCCCGACACCGATTTTTTCAAGATTTTCTTCACCCGACGTCCGACACCGATTGCCCAACGCCCTTCATTATTCACTCCCCCTCCGTTCGCCTTTCCCCTAACGCCCGATACCGATCTCTTGGTGATATTCCTGGATCGTCCGGACCTTCACCGCCTCTTTCCGCATGGCCTCGATGGCGTTCACCGCCGCCTGGGCGCCGGACATCGTCGTGATCAGCGGAACGTTGTGCAGCACCGCCGTGGACCGGATAAAGACCGTGTCCGCGCGGGGCTTCTTGCCGCCCGAGGTGTTGATAATCAGCGCCACCTCCCGGTTCTTCATCAGATCGATGACGTTCGGACGCCCTTCGGAGAGTTTGGGGAGAATCTGCACCGCGATGTCGTTGTTCTTCAGAACCCCGCCCGTCCCGGCCGTCGCCAGGATGGAGAAGCCCATGTGCTCCATCTGCTTGGCCAGAAAGACGATCTGGCGCTTGTCCTTGTTCATCACGCTGATGAAGACTTTCCCGGTCTGAGGAAGGTTCGTCCCGGCGGCGATCTGGGACTTCCCGAAGGCCTTGCCGAAGCTCACGTCGATCCCCATGACCTCGCCCGTGGATCGCATCTCCGGCCCCAGGATCGCGTCCACGCCGGGGAAGCGGGCGAAGGGGAACACCGATTCCTTGACCGCCACGTGACGGATTTCCACCTCTTTCGTCAATCCCATCTCGGCAAGGGTCCGGCCGGCCATGACCTTCGTGGCCAGCTTGGCCAGGGGAACCCCCGTCGCCTTGCTGACGAAGGGTACCGTCCGCGACGCCCGCGGATTGACTTCCAGAACATAGACCACGTCGTTGCGGATGGCGTACTGGATGTTCATGAGGCCGCTGACATGAAGCTCGCGGGCCAGGGCGTAGGTGTTGTCCTTGACGACCTGAACCAGGCGCTGGTCGAGGGTGTGGGGGGGAATCACGGAGGCGCTGTCGCCGGAATGGACCCCGGCCTCCTCGATGTGCTCCATGATGCCGCCGATGATCGTCGTCTCCCCGTCGGAGAGGGCATCCACGTCGATTTCGATCGCGTCCTCCAGGAACTTGTCGATCAGGATCGGATGCTCCGGCGAGACCCGGATGGCCTTCTTCACGAAGTCTCCCAAGGCCTCGTCGTCATAGACGATCTCCATCGCCCGGCCGCCCAGCACGTACGACGGGCGGACGATCACGGGATAGCCGATCTTGTTCGCCACCCGCTGGGCCTCCTCGTACGAACGGGCGGTTCCGTTGTCGGGCTGGATCAGGTTTAGCTTCTTCAGGAGCATCTGGAAGCGCTTCCGGTCCTCCGCGCGGTCGATGCTGTCCGGCGTCGTCCCCCAGATGGGCACGCCCGCCTTCTCGAGCGGCACGGCGAGGTTCAGGGGAGTCTGTCCGCCGAACTGTACGATGACTCCGACGGGCTTCTCACGCTCGATGATGTTGAGGACATCCTCGCGGGTGAGCGGCTCGAAATAGAGTTTGTCGGAGGTGTCGTAATCGGTGCTGACCGTCTCCGGGTTCGAGTTCACCATGATGCTCTCGTACCCCAGCTCCCGCAGGGCCAGGGAGGCATGCACGCAGCAGTAGTCGAATTCGATCCCCTGGCCGATCCGGTTGGGTCCGCCACCCAGGATGATGACCTTCTCGCGGTCCGAGGGATGGCTCTCCTCCAGCGTCTCGAAAGAGGAGTAGTAGTAGGGACGGTCGGCCTTGAACTCTCCGGCGCAGGTGTCGACGAGCTTGTAGACGGGATTGAGCCCCAGCTTTTTGCGCATCCGCCGGACCGTTTCCTCCTCGACGCCCAGGATGTGGGCGAGTTGCACGTCGGAAAACCCGCATTCCTTGGCACGCCGGAGGAGCGCCGCGGGGAAGTCCTTCTTCCAGACCGGCAGGTCCCGCTTCACACCGTGGAACCGGTAGCGGACCAGCTCTTCCTCGATGTCGAAAATCTCCTTCATGTTGAAGAGAAACCAGCGGTCGATGCGCGTGAGGTCGTAGATCTCGTCGATCGTGAGCCCGGCCTGGAAGGCGTAGCGGATGTAGAAGAAGCGCTCCGCGTTCGGAATCCGCAGCTTCTCGCGAATCTTCTCGACGGTGCCGTCCCCCTCGAAGGGGACATCCTTGCCGTCGGCGCCGAAACCGAAGCGCCCCGTTTCCAGGGAGCGGAGCCCCTTCTGAAAGGCTTCCTTAAAGGTCCGGCCGATGGACATGGCCTCGCCGACGGCCTTCATGGAGGTGTTCAGGGTCGGGTCGGCCAGCGGAAACTTCTCGAAGGTGAAACGGGAAATCTTGAAGACGCAGTAGTCGATCGTCGGCTCATGGAGGGCCGACGTCCGGCCGGTCACGTCGTTTTTGACTTCATCCAGGGTAAACCCCACCGCCAGCTTCGTCGCCACGCGGGCGATCGGGAAACCGGTCGCCTTGGACGCAAGGGCCGAACTGCGGGACAGGCGCGGGTTGACCTCGATGATCACCACCTCGCCGTTGTCGGGGCTCACGGCGAACTGAATGTTCACGCCGCCGGTGACGTCGATCTTGCGGATGATCTTGCGGCACAGAGCCGTCAGATGGGTGTATTCGGGGGCCGTCAGGGTCTGGGCCGGCGCCACGACGGCGCTGTCGCCCGTGTGAACGCCCATGGCGTCGACGTTCTCCATGGAGGTCACGATGATGACGTTGTCGGCGGCGTCCCGCATGACCTCGAACTCGATCTCCTTCCAGCCCAGGACCGACCGTTCGACCAGGACCTGCCCCACGGGGCTGTATTCGATCGCCTTGGCGAGGAACTCCTCCAGTTCTTCCTTGTTGTAGGCGATCGACCCGCCGGTGCCGCCCAGGGTGAAGGCGGGCCGCAGGATGAGGGGGAAGCCGATGCCGAGGCCGATGGCCATGCCCTCCTCCACGGTGGTGGCGATGCCGCTGTCCGGAACCCCCACGCCGATCTCGAGCATCGCCTGCTTGAAGAGATCCCGGTCCTCGGCGCGGGCGATGGCCTCCGCCGACGCCCCCAGGACCTCTACGCCGTACTTCTCGAAGACACCGGCACGGGCGAGAAAGACCGCCGTGTTGAGCCCCGTCTGGCCGCCCAGCGTGGGGAGGATGGCGTCCGGCCGCTCCCGGGCGATGATCTTCTCCACAATCTCCGGGGTGATGGGCTCGATGTAGGTCCGGTCCGCCATCTCGGGATCGGTCATGATCGTCGCCGGATTGCTGTTCACGAGGATGACGGAATAGCCTTCCTCCTTGAGGGCCTTGCAGGCCTGGGAGCCGGAATAGTCAAACTCGCAGGCCTGGCCGATAATGATCGGTCCCGACCCGATGATGAGGATCTTTTTGAGATCGGTTCGCTTCGGCATCGTTTTCCCTTTTTCTCTTCCCCTCCGCCCTTAACCTTTTGCCTTCTGCCTTTTTCCGCCCGTCCTGGTCGTCCTCTCCACGAATTCCCGGAACAACGCGCTCGGACGGCCGTCGTCATCCGGAACGGGAGAGAACTGCACCCCTAGAAACCGCCCCCGCTCCGACGAAACGCCCTCGACCGTGCCGTCGTTGAGGTTCCGGTGCGACACCGTGCAAATGCCGCCCTTCAACGACGTCTCGTCGATGACCCAACCGTGGTTCTGGAGCGTCATTGCCGTCCGGCCCGTCCGGAGATCCCGCACGGGATAATTGGCGCCGTGATGCCCCTGACCCATGCGCGTCGCCTTCCCGCCCGCGGCGATGGCGAGCATCTGACACCCCAGGGCGATTCCGAACGCGGGAAGTTCGCCCAGGGCGGCCGCCAGCATGCGCCGGGCCGGCTCGAACGCCTCCGGTGCGCCGGGACCGTTCGAGAGGAACAGCCCGTCGGGACCGCTCCTCCGGATCTCCTCCCAGGCGGCCGTCGGGGAAAAGGAGCGCACCTGACACGACAGGGCCTCCAGCTGGCGCAGATAGGACCGCCGGCAGCCGAAATCGAGCATGGCGATGCGCGGACCGCCGTCCGTTTCAAAGGGGCGGGCCGAAACCGCATGGGAACGGGTTCCCCTGGGGCGATCCGCCGGGAGCGGGCCTGAGTCGGCGCGGACCTTCGCCAGGAGGGCCGCCGTCGGAGATGCGGCCGGGGCGACGATCCCGCGCATCTCCCCGTGTTCCCTCAGGTGCAGGGCCAGGGCGCGCGTATCGACACCCTCCAGGCCCACGACGCCCCAGCGGTCCATGAAGGCCTCGAGGGTCGATCCGGCGCGCCAGTTGCTGACGACCCGGCTCTTCTCCTTGACCAGGAGGGCCGCGGCCTGGGCCCGGTCCGATTCCCCGTCCTCGTCGTTCACCCCGTAGTTGCCAATCAGGGGATAGGTCATGTTGACGATGCAGCCCCGATTGTCCGGATCAGTCAGGCATTCCTGATAGCCGATCACCCCGCGCTCGTCATGGACCCATCCCGTCGCTTCCCCGACCGCCCCGAAGGACTCCCCGGGGAAAGACGTGCCGTCTTCCAGAAGCAAGATCATCTTCATTACATAACTCTCTGATTTTATTAGAGCTTTAAAAAGGCGCAAAAAAAGGGCAGCTCGACACCTTCTCTTGACGCCGTGTCGCCGACTACCCTTTGTTTTGCCTGGAGATTAAATCACGCCCCTAACGTTGTAACCCCTGCCCGGAGTGCTTTGAGAAACGCCTCATTTTCCTCGCGGCGGCCGACCGTGACCCGTATCGCCGGCGGCGCGCTTCCCGAGGCGTCGAATTTCTTGACGAGGACACCCCTTTTGACAAGTGCAGCATATACCTGATTTATATCGCGATCGCAAGTAAAAAAAATAAAATTTGCATCCGTCGGCCAGGGATCCACCCCCGCGGTTTGTCGTAAAGCATCCCACAGTCCGACTCGTTCCCGGACGATCTCCTCCGTCTGGGCCATGAACCGCGCCTCGTGATCGAGATAGAACCCGGCCGCCATCTGTGAGACGCTGTTCAGGTTGTAGGGAAGACGGACCTTGTCGATCTCGGCCACGATTTCCGGGGGACCGACGAGGAATCCGATCCGCATCGCCGCCAGTCCGACCTTGGAGAGCGTCCGCAGGATCAGGAGGTTGTCGTACGCCTCGAGGCGGGGGAGAAAGGAACGGCCGGAAAACGGGCCATAAGCCTCGTCGACGACGACCAGTCCCGACGCCCGTTCGATGACGGCGGCGATCTTCTCGTCGTCGAAACACCCGCCCGTCGGATTGTTGGGATAACTCAGGAAGGTCAGGACCGGCCGCTCCCGTTCGAGCGCCGCGAGCATCGCTGGCAGGTCCAGGTCTCCGCCCGCCGCGAGCGGCGCCTCGCGGACGCGGCACCCCAGGTTCAAGGCGCAGATCCGGTACATGGCGAAGGTCGGAGTCGGGATCAGCACGCTCTTGCCGGGGCCGCCGCAGGCGATGAGCAGGGCCAGGATCAATTCGTCGGACCCGTTGCCGAGCAGAACCTGATTGGGCGCAACCCCGAAGCGCGCGGCAAACCGGCGCCTCAGGGCGGGGGAACCCGCCTCCGGATAGCGGTTCAGGGCCACCTCCCGTGTCACGGCCGAAAAGAACAGGCCGGTCAGGTCCTCCGGCAGAGGGAAGGGGTTCTCGTTCGCATCCAGCTTGATTTGGCAGGGCGTGGCGTCCGCGGGATAGGCCCGCTGTCGCCGGATCTCTTCCCTAATGAGGTGCAGCCGTTTCATCCGGTTCTCCTTCGCCGTTTAAGGCCTCGGGCCGATATTTTTCCCGCTTCAGGCGCGCCTTCAGGGCCTCTTCCGCGTCGGTCAGGGCGCCCGGTCGCAGATCCGCATGCAGGACCGCGGCAAACCCCTCCGCCAGGACGCGGACGATTGCGTCCATCGCCGGCGGCGGCGCCAGGCAGGTGTCGACGGCGGTCACGGCCCGCGTCAGCATCCGGCGGGTTCGCTCCCGCTCTTCCGCTTCGGCCACAAGACACCGGGACGCGCGTGCCGCATCGAACCGGACCAGGAGCGACCCGTGCTGGAGGAAGGCGCCGCGCGACCTGGCCTGGGCCGACCCGCAGATCTTCCGGCCCCCGACGAGCAGTTCATCCCTGGCCGTCCGTGCGAAGCAGGCGACGGAGCCGTCGCGCACCCCGGGCGGCGCCGGGTTCCCGGGCGCGGGCGTCGCGTCGATCCCCAAACGGTGCAGGCCCTCCTGAAGACACCGGCCGATCACGCGGTAGGCGCCGGCGATCCCGGGAGGAAAGGGCGGCTCGTCCACGCCGGCGCACAGGGCGTACGTCAGATCTCCGTCATGGAGCACGGCCCGCCCCCCCGTCGGACGACGCACGACGTCGATCCCCTCCCGACGGCAGACCGCGAGGTTGCAGGCTTGCGCAGTGTTCTGAAAATAACCGAGCGAAACGGCGGCCGGACGCCACCCGTAGAAGCGGAGGGTCGGCGGCGTATGCCCCAGGGGCATCAGGCGGAAAATGGCCTCGTCGGCGGCCATGTTCTCGAAGGCATCGGATACATGAAAGGGGATCAGTCTCCAGTTGGACACACCGGATCAGTCCTCCTCGCTTTCCAGGATGAAATCGTTGTAACCGCGGGTGTCGAGGAGATCATCGATTTCATCGAGGTCGCTCATTTCGATGACGATCAGCCACCCGGTATCGTGGGGGTCGCTGTTGATGATGCCTACGTCGTCCAAAAGATCGTCATTGACATTGACCACCTGCCCGCCCACGGGGGCGATAAGTTCGATCACCGCCTTGGCGGACTCGAGCGACCCGAAGGATTCGTCCCGCTCGACCTCGGTGTCGATCTCCGGGAGTTCGATCGAGAGGACTTCGCCCAGCTTTTCCTGGGCGTAATCGGTGATCCCGATGGTCGCCAGGTCACCGTCGACCCTGACCCACAAGTGCTCCCGACTGTACATGTAGTCTTCAGGAAATACCTTCATTGCCCCCATCCTCTGCGGACGTTCTACGTGCAATACCTGCGGTGAACGACAGGTTTTCCTGCCAGTAAAAGAATTCCGGGCGAATGTCAATAGAGAAACTTATTTTTTCTCGTCATTTCAGGAGGGTCAGCGTCTTGGGCACCCGGCTCAGGACCTCGAAGCCGTCCGCGCGGATGAGCACCATGTCTTCGATGCGGATCCCCCAGCGACCGGGGAGGTAAACCCCGGGTTCCACCGTGACGACCATGCCCGCTTCAAGGGTGCTCTCCGAGCGGGCGTTGAGCCGCGGGGCCTCGTGGACGTCGAGACCGACGCCGTGGCCGGTGCCGTGGGAGAAGAAGCGGTCCCACCCGCCCCGGCGGAGGGCGTCCCGGGCGATGCGGTCCACGTCGCGGCAGGTGACACCCGCCCGAAGGCCGGCGATGGCGAGCGTCTGGGCCTCGAGGATCTGCGCGTAGGCGGCGAGCGCCTCGCGATCCGGACCGCCACCGACGAACACCGTGCAGGTCTCGTCGGACCGGTAGCCTTGGAAAACGGCCCCGTAGTCGATCACGACCCCCTCGCCGGCCCGGATCTTCCGGGCGCCGGGAGTGGCGTGGGGAAGGGCGGACCGCGGCCCGGACGCCACGATCGTCGGGAAGGCGCTTCCCTCCGCCCCCTGACGCCGCATGCGGAAATCGAGTTCCAGGGCGATGTCCCGCTCGGCGACCCCGGGCCGGAGATCCGGCAGGATCGCCTGCAGGGCCGAGGAGGCGATCGCCGCCGCCTTTCGCATGCAGCGGACTTCCTCTTCGTCCTTGACGGCCCGCAGCGTCGACAGTTCGTCCAAGAGCGGCCGCAGCGACACCCCCGCTCCGAGCGCGGCGAGCAGGCGCTGGTGGACGTGGACGGTCAGAACGGCGGTTTCGAACCCGACGCGGGAGGGCGCGGCATCGGCCAGTGCCGTCGCGATCCCCTCGATCAGGTCCCGGATTTCGACGATCTCCACCTCCGGAACCGTCTCGCGGGCCTCCGTCAGGAAGCGGCCGTCCACGAGCAGCGACGCACGGCTTTCCGTCATCAGAAGGGCCGCGTCCGTCCCCGCAAAGCCGGTCAGGTAGCGGAGGTTGGCTTCTTCGGTGAGAAGCAGGGCGTCGAGGCCCCAGTCGGGCAGGCGATCGGACAGGCGCGACCGTCTCCGGGCGTAGGGGGTCGCTTCAGGAGGCATGCGGCCTCGATGCTTCGAGCTTCACGAGCCACCGGGAAAGCGTCCCGATCGTGCGCGCGTGCCCTCCCGGACGCCGGACCGGGCGGGGCTCCGAGACGGTCTGAATCTCCCGGAGGCGCGACCGGGCCTTGACGTCTTCCGGGTCCTTTTCCAGGATCCGGGTGAGGACGTCGACGGCCATCTCCGGATGACCCTGGCGCAGGTACAGATCGGCCAGGGTGACGGTGTAGAAATCGGGAGCGATGTCCCCGACCCGAAGGGGGCGCTCGTCTTCCGGCCGTCCGGCATCGCCGTCTCCCGTCAGCGCGTCCAGCTTCCCGGACACCTCCCGGACCGCCGCCGCGTCCGGCGGATTGAAGGCGAGAAACTTCCGGTAGTACGCCGCCGCCTCCTCCGGAAACCCTTCCTTGAGGCGGCAATCCCCCAGCACCGCATAGAGGCTCGCGAAGTCCAACAGGGTCCCCTCGACCCGCCGCAGCATCTCCCGCGCCTCGTCGGGACGGCCCATCCGGATCAGGGCATGGCAGAGAATGGTCCGGGCGTCGATGTCGTCCGGAAGACGCCGCAACCGCGCCTCGGCCATCTCCAAGGCGAGCCGCGGCTGGTTCTGTTCCAGACGGACGCGCGCCTGGTCGAGGAAAAGATCCCTCTTGTTGCGCTCCGGCTCGCCGGCCTGGAGCTGATCTGCATCATCCATGGATCGAACCTTCCTGTCTTTCCGAACCCCTGCTTTCTCGGGCCTGACCGCTTAAAGCGCCGCACCAACAAAGCCCTCGCCTGTTTTCGGCACGGATCCTGGCCGACGCTAACAAAGGCGCCCGGACCTGTCAAGGCGGAAGTCAAGCCGTCTCTCCCCAAAAAAAAGAGATCGCCTTATCGAAGGCGATCTCTTGGCATGCTTCAAATTCCGGATCGTCCGGAGACGCGTCCCGTCAACCACCCCGGCGGGATCAGGCCGGCGACGCAGCCGCAACCACGGCGTCGTCCTTGACGATCTTCGGCGTCACGAAGATCAGGAGTTCGCGCTTGCCGGTCTGGACGCTCTCGTATTTGAAGAGCCACCCCAGCAGGGGAATCTTGGAAATCCAGGGCACCCCCTCGCCCCCCTTGCTCTCGGTCGTTTTGAGGACGCCGCCGATCACGACCGTGTCGCCGTCGTTGATCACGACGTTCG
>JALNWL010000041.1 GCA_023230905.1 Syntrophales bacterium | reverse complement strand
TTCAGCGTCTGCTCCCGTTCGTCGTGCCCGCCACCCAGACCGGCCCCGCGGTGACGACCGACCGCGTCGATTTCGTCTATGAAGATGATGCAGGGCGCCTGCTTTTTCCCCTGGGTGAAGAGATCGCGCACCCGGGAGGCGCCGACACCGACGAACATCTCGACGAAATCCGATCCACTGATGCTGAGAAACGGCACGTCGGCCTCCCCCGCAATGGCCCGCGCGAGGAGCGTTTTGCCGGTTCCGGGCTGTCCGACCAGAAGCAGACCCTTGGGAATTCTCCCCCCCAGTCGCGTGAATTTCTTGGGATCCTTCAGAAAATCGATGACCTCCTGGAGCTCCGCCTTGGCCTCGTCGATGCCGGCGACGTCCGCGAACGTGACTTTCTTCGATTTGTCGGTCATGAGTTTCGCGCGGCTTTTGCCGAAGGCCATGGCCTTCCCACCGCCGGACTGCATCTGTCGCATGAAAAAGATCCAGACGCCGATGAGCAGGAGCATGGGGAACCAGGAGATGAGGATCGTCATGTACCAGGGGGAATCCTCGACGGGTTTCGCCGCGATCCTCACGCCCTTGCTCCTCAAGAGCGGGATGAGATCGTCATCCTTGGGGGCGTAGGTCTTAAACGTCTTGCCTGTGGTCAGCTTTCCCGTGATGTTTTCACCCTGGACCTGCACTTCGCCGATCTGTCCGCGCTCCACATGGGTCAGAAAGTCGCTGTAGACGATGTTCCCCTGCGTCGCCTTCGGCTCGTTGAAAAGGTGAAAGAGCAGGACGAAGACCAGGCTGATAACCAGCCACAAGGCAATATTTTTCTGTAAGGGATTCAACGATCAGGCTCCTGTTGTCTACTTCGCGCTTCGACGTGCAGGGGCACGTCGGTTTACATCTCCCGTACGGACCGGTCTTACGGATCCGGCCTTCGAATGGGTGCTCACTCCTACACCAATACGAGTCATTTATCAAATGATTTCTGCTTTTAGGACGGTCCGGGTTCGATCCGAAACGCGGGCGCGTTCGCTCAAACATACCCCCGCAACCCAGAGCACGCCGTCGTCATCGACGAGGAGCGGAACGCTTCCTCGCTCCTCAAGGGGCACCTTGGCATCGAGCAGCAGCCTCCGGACCTTCTTCGTTCCGGCCATGCCTAGGGGCTGGATGCGGTCGCCCGTCCGCACGCCGCGGCAGACGAGGGGAAACCGGATCCGCTCGTAATCGAGGCAGGCGATCTGACTTCCGGTCGGAACCGGCCGTGTGACGCCCGCGACCTCGAAACGGAGGCGGCATCCGGGTGCGAGGGTCAGTACGCCCGGAACAGGGACGTCGAACTGAAAGCCGGCTTCGGCGTCCGTGCTTTTTCCTCGCAGGCGGGAAGGCCTATGTTGCGATTTTGAGGCCGGCAACGAGACGTCGTCGGTTTTCTGAAAAGAGAGTTGATCGTAGGATCGCGTCACGGTAATCCCCCCCGCCAGATGGACTTCCGCATATCCGTAACGGCCGAGGAGGTTCCGGACCAGTTGGATATGCGCATGGGTGATGCCGGAGGGCGCTCCCACGAGCCTGCGGACGACATGAAGGATCAAGCGATTCTGGATCGCTTCGTGGAGGGTCAGGAACGCGGGAATATCGAACCGGATCCTCCCCTGCCCTTCCCGTCCCCCTGCCCTGGCGTAGGCCTCCGGAAGGACCGACTCCATGAAGCCATTTTCGAGTCCCGCGATCTCCGCCATCCGTGTAAGGCCGCGCACGATAGCGGGATTGTAGACCGCTTCGAGCTGTGGCAGCAGATCGTGGCGGATCCGGTTCCGGAGGTGGTGGACATCCCGGTTGGACGCATCGTTCCTGAACGAAAGGGACCGGCATTTGAGAAAGGTGCGGATATCCGCAGGATCCATGTCAAGCAGGGGACGGATATACCTCCCGTCCCGGATGGGGAGGATACCCTTCAGCCCCTCGATCCCGCTTCCCCGGAGGAGGTTCATCAGAACCGTTTCCGCCTGGTCGCGGCGGTGATGTCCCAGGGCGATTTTGCCGGCCTGGATTTCACGGGCTGTTGCGTCGAGAAAGGCGTAGCGATGTTCGCGACACCAGTCTTCGAGGGAGCGGCCGCGGGGGCGGAGTGACGCGGTCGTCATACGACCGGTCCGCAGCTCAACCCCCCACTTCACGGCCAGTTCCGAGACGAATCGTTCTTCTGCGTCGGATGCCCGCCCGCGCAAACCATGATTGAAGTGAGCAACCGTCAAAGAGAGATCGTACCGCGACCTGAGGTCCATCAGGCCCCGCAGCAACGCGACGGAGTCCGGACCTCCGGAAACGGCCACGAGCACGCAGTCCCCGCGTTCCAGAAGACCGCGCCTGCGGACCGTTTTTTCAAGAGCCCTGACGAACATCTGTTCCTCCAAGCATGCCCTGTAAGTTGGGCTGTTCCACGGTTCATGGCTTACGATCATGCGAAGAGATCGACCAATTCCGACAGGCGCTCGCAGGCGTGATCCGGTTCGAGCGCAAGCAAGTCATCCCGGTCGCTCAGGCCGTTCAGAAGTGCGCAGCTGATGAAGCCCGCGTTCTTGGCCAGGAGGATGTCGTTGACGCCGTCGCCGACGACCAGCGTCCGTTTCGGATCCGGGGCAACGATCTCATAAAGCGGTGCGAGCACACCCGTGTCCGGCTTCCGGTGGGTCGTATCCGCGCCAATGATCCCCGTGAAATAACCCCGTATCCCGAGACGGTCGACAATCGTCCGGGCTGCCGCGACAGGCTTGTTAGTGACGATGACCTTGTTCTGACGTGCGAAATACGTCAGGACCGGATGCACGTCCGGGTAGAGGTCCGTCGTATCGAGCATGTGGCCGGCGTAATGGGCGGAAAACAGATCCAGGGCCTTGGCGACGAGTTCCGGCGCAGCGTGCCCCAGGGATCGCTCGATGAGCACCCGGACGCCGTCACCGATGAAGCGGAGGATCTTTTCCCTCTCGATCGTGGGTTGGGACAGCGCCTGGAGGGTGTAATTAACCGAGGCGGCGATGTCGTCGCCGGAGCGGATCAGTGTGCCGTCAAGATCGAAGATCATGAGGGAGACCGCATGTTTTTTTGCATTCATCCGCAAGTCTCCTTTTCAGTGTTGATGCGTGCGCCGGAGGGCGTGGATTCTTCCGGACCCTGCGGCCTGAACGCCCCTGCCTTTAGGTCGACTATATCGGACCGGGTGGGGAATTTCAAGCCCGCGGCGCATCGGATTGGGCGAATAACAATGATGTAAAGGCGACAAGCCGGGCTTGAAGCGTCTCAGAACTTCATTTCTGTTGACCGCCGAACGCCGTCGTGATACGAGATGGACACCGCTTGGATCCCTTTCGGACTGAGACGGAACGGTCTGACATTTGGGTGCAGGTTTATTCTGGGGCCTTCCGCAAGCTGGGGAGGTCTTTTTTATTCTGGCAGCTGGGATAACGTCCATGGAAAAGGATACGTTCGCCATCATCGGCTTGGGCAAGGTAGGCACGGCCGTGGGCCTGCTGCTTCAGGCGTCCGGATACCCGATTGTCGCCGTTTCCGATGTCGATGCGGCGGCGTTAAAGCGAGCATCTCGGTTCCCCGGCGCCCATGCCGTTGAGGCTTGCTCTGAAGCCGCCGCCCTCGCCCATTGCATCCTGATCACCACGAGGGACGATCGGATCGGACCCGTCTGCGAAGAGATCTGCCGAAACGGCGGCATCCGCCCCGGTGACATTTGCTGCCATATGAGTGGCGCGGGCGGACTCGATCTCCTTGCCCCCGCCAGACGTTTCGGCGCCCAGGTCGCCTCGATCCATCCGATCCAGTCATTCGCGGATGTAGACGGTGCGGTCGCCAACCTCCCGGGAAGCACGTTCGGCGTTACCGCCGATCCCTCGATTTTGGACTGGGCCTGCCAACTGGTTCGGGATCTGGGTGGGGTGCCGTTGGTCGTGGCGGAGTCCGAGAAAACCCTTTACCACGCGGCGGCGTGCGTGGCATCCAATTATCTGACGACCCTGCTGTCCATGGTGGAGGACCTCTACCGTTCGCTGGGTGTGGATGCCCAGAGCGCCCGTCAGGCCTTCTGGCCCCTGGTCCTCGGCACCCTCCGGAATATCGAAGTGCGCGGTCCGGTCGAGGCGTTGACGGGGCCGATCGCCCGGGGGGATGTGGGAACCCTCCGCCGTCATCTGGCCGCCCTCCGGACCGGGAAGCCGGAATTCCTGAGAATGTACTGTCTGATGGGGCTGATGACGGTCGAGCTGAGCCAGCGGCAAAACCGGCTGTCCCCCGAAATCCTCATCGAAATGAAGGACCTTCTGAAAGGAGGATGCGAAGATGAGCACTCACGGTAAACTCAACAAGGTCACGTCCGCCACGGTACGGGACATGAAGCGGCGTGGAGAGAAGATCTCCATGCTGACGGCGTACGATTATCCGACGGCGCTCTGTATCGACGAAGCCGGCATCGACATGATCCTCGTGGGGGACTCGCTGGGGATGGTCGTGCTGGGTTACGACAGCACGCTTCCGGTTACGATGGAGGTCATGCTTCATCACACCCGGGCGGTTTCCAGCGCGGTGCAGCGGGCCATGGTTATCGCGGATCTACCCTTCATGTCTTATCAGTGTTCTCCTGACGATGCGGTGCGGAATGCGGGTCGAATGCTCCAGGAGTCGGGTGCGCAGGGCGTGAAGCTGGAGGGAGGCCGTGATTTCGCAGAGGCGACCCGGCGGATGGTGGCGGCGGGGATTCCCGTCATGGCCCATTTGGGGCTAACCCCCCAGTCCGTTCATCAACTGGGCGGTTACCGGGTACAGGGCAAGGATGACGTAGGCGCGCGCCGCATTCTCGAGGATGCCCGCATTCTCGAAGAGGCCGGCGCCTTTTCCCTGGTGCTCGAGTGTGTTCCGGCTTCCCTGGCGGCAGACATCACCGCCGCCCTCGCCATTCCGACCATCGGGATCGGTGCGGGACCGCGGTGCGACGGCCAGGTCCTCGTCCTTCACGACGTGATGGGCATGTTCGAACGCTTCACGCCAAAATTCGTAAAAAAATACGCCCAGGTCAATGCCTTGATGAAGGAGGCCGCGCAGGCCTACATCACCGATGTCAGGGAGGGGGGCTTCCCGGGTCCGGAACATTCCTTCTGAGTCGGGATTCGTCGTCAGGGCTGGTAAAGAACGACGTTGGCCTTTTCCCTGAGTTCACGGACGAGATGGTTGAAGGCCGCCTGCTGTTTCTGACGCTGTAGGTACGAGGAGATCATCTCCTTCGCTTGGGCGTCGAGCGGCATGGTTTTCGGCGGATGCTTTTCCAGGACCTGAATGACGTGGTATCCGTATTCCGTTTCCACGACCGGTCCGATGGCGTTGATCTTCTGAGAGAACGCCGCGTCTTCGAAGGGTTTAACCATTTGCCCTCGGGTAAAGGTCCCCAAGTCGCCGCCGGACTCCTTGCTCGGGCAGTCGGAGTTCGTCGTGGCGAGCTCGGCAAAATTCCCACCGGCCGCGAGCTGCTTCTGCAAATCTTCGGCCTTGTTTTTCTTGGTTTGGGCCGCCGCGGCGTCTTCCCCTGCGGCCTTGGCAATAAGGATGTGGCGCACCCGGACGGATTCCGGCGACCTGAATTTGTCCGAGTTCTTCCGGTAGAAGCCCTGGATCTCTTTTTCGGTCGCTTTCTCTTTCGCCTTCGGCTGAGACAGAACCAGTTTGTTGATCTTCAGGCCGAAGTCGATCTCCTCGCGTAATTTCACCTTTGTGATCTTGTTCTTTTTCAGCTGAGACTCCAGCGTCGTCCCCGGCGGGAAACTGGCCTGCAACTGCTCCATGGCCTCGTTCACCTCGCGGTCGGCGATCTGGATATTCCTGCGCCTGACCTCATTCGAGAGCAGGGTGCGGACGACAAAATCCTCGATCACCCGCTGGCGGAGACCTTTGCGCGCCTCCTCCATCTTCGCGGCGGGAATCTTTCCCTTCATCCCAGATATTTTTTCCTTGAGTTCCCGGTCGAGCTGCTTCTCGGTGAGGATCGACCCGTCCACCTCCACGACCGCGCCCGCGGGGCCCAGGCGGGGTGTCGGAATTTCAGCCGATTGGGGCGCTGACGACGGGGGGGCTTGAACTCCGGCTCCTCCGGACAAAGGCGCTGCCTTCTCTTCCTTCGACCCGCAGGCCGAAAGGAGCAGCGTGAGCCCCAGCAGGACGGCGACGACTCCCCACAACGGTTTTTGCCTCATACAGCCTCCCTCACTCTTGATCATGGTCAGGCCTTGAACGGTTGCCGAATCGGGGACGGCCGACAGGCGCTGCCTCACATCGTCATTCGTCGCATCCCGGACGATGGGGCGCGTGAATTCATGACTTGATCGGGAGTATATGAAGAAACCACGAACGTCGTCAAGAAGATATTGAGTTCAGAACGCGCCCCGGAGTACGTTGGGCGCTTCCACGCTCCTCAAGGTCATAAGGCAGGCCTCCTGTGCTTGCAGATTGCCGCTGAAACCGGCCTCTCCGGGACCGGGGCCGTTTTGTCCCCATACGTTCATCAGCCAGGACAGGGCGGCCGCCATGGGCTGCGGGGGGTAAGCGGATGCTGCGAGTTCGTGCACGAGCCTCAGGGTGCGGAACCCGTCGAACCAGGTGTGGAAGGCCCGCTGGGCGGCCGCGTATTCCCGGACTTGACGCCGGATCCGCGGCCAGACCTCGGCGAAGTTCTGCCGCTCGAGGAATCCCCGCAATTCGGGGTGCAGGCTTGAGGCGGCATCGAGGATCACCTTCGCCTGGAGTTGCCAACCCTCATCCATCAGCGCGAGCCATTTACGGAGGATGGCGAAGATTTCCGGGTGGTAGAAGAGATACTCGTCCCGCTCCCCGGCCAAATGGCGGATCATCCGCTTCCCCGTTCCGAATGGAACGCGGGATGAAATACGGTCGGACGGGCGGACGCAGGTATCAGTCAATGACGAAATCGGACCGGCCTTTCTTAGCTTATTCAGAAAATAGAAATCCTCTCCGGCGGTACGTCGGCTCATGCCTCGTACGGCGACGTAGCGGTCAGGCGTGAAGACCATTGTCGAGCCGATGCTGTGGAACGCATAGGGGGATGCTGCCCAGAACAGACCCAAGACGTAGTAGCGCAAAAAAAGTTCGTAGCAGACAATGGCCGCGCGACGGTCTGTGTCGTCCGGAAGCGGATGATTGAAGGCGATCACAGCGGCCCCATGCTCCGGATCGTGAAAGTGCCGTCGGATGGCCGGGAGATAATCGGGCGCCACGATCGTATCAGCGTCTAGGCAGACCAAAACGGGACGCTCCCGGGGCGAGGGCCGCAGGGTGAGCGCGAGATCGAGACCGATTTTCCGTGCGGTGCCGACCCCCGCCAAAGACGACGGGATTTCGCATCCCGTCGACGAGGCGTCGATCAGGCCGATACGCAACCCGGATCCTCGCAGGAAGTCGATGACGCCGCGCAGCCCTCCGTCGGTATATTCGCTCACCCGGGTGCGCCCGGCGATCAGGCCGTTCAAGATGGCGATCGTCTCCTGATTGTCCGTAAACATTTCCCGATCGACGGTTTCGCGCGGCCCGTTGTTGACGACGACGATCACCAGGGTCTCAGCGAGCTGATCCGCGGGATTGGCCGCAAGCGCCGCCAGCGTGTGGAAGAGGTGCCCTTTCTCCGCCAGGGCGGGGATGACGACCGTCACCGTGACCTCGGATGGATCGCCGCAGACAAGGCGCCAGGGGCCGTGCAGAACGTATCGATCGAGATACTTTTTCAGCCTTTGTTGCCCACGGTCATGCCTTCCAGGTGTGCTAGGACAAGCTTCCGTAGAGCCGGGTAGTCGTCCCCCGGAATCCAGTGTATCCGTATGCCGCGTCTTTCCATCCTTCGAAACCATGTGCGCTGCCTCTTGGCAAATTGGTGAATGCGGGTATTCAACTCCTCATATAGGCGGTCTGCGTTGATCCGCCCTTGAAGAAATCTCGCCACATAGCGGTATTCAAGCCCGAAGCGATCGATGCTTTCCCACGACAGGCCGTCATCGTGAAGTCGCCGGACCTCCGCCACGAGGCCCGCTTCGAGCCGCTGGCTCAGACGCCTGGCGATGCGCTCCCGCAGGGCATCGACCTCCATCGCGATCCCGATCACCAGGGGGTTTAGATCCGTCGGCCTGTACCCGGAATCCAAAGGCCCGGATGGGGCATGCTCGGCAATCTCGATGGCCCGGATGAGGCGGTCGCGATCGACCAGGTCGGTCGTGTTGTGGAGGTCGGGACGGCTGCGCCGCAGCCGCTCGCTCAGTTGTCCGTTGTCCAGGCCCGATAGAACGGCCCGGAGAGCCTCGTTTGGCGGTACTTCTTCGAAGGGATAGTTCATGAGGACGGCTTCGAGATAGAGGCCGGACCCCCCGACGAGGATCGGAAACGCACCACGGTTGCGGATTTCGTCGAAGCGTTGAAAGAAGAGCCGCTGGTAGGCAAAGACATGAAACTCGTCATCCGGCGCGACGATATCGATCAGGTGGCAGGGTACCACGCCCGCCTCGGAGCGGTATTCGTCCAGGTCCTTTCCGGTCCCCAGGTCGAGGCCTCGGTAGACCTGGCGGGAATCGGCGGAAAGGATTTCGCCCCCGATCTCGCGCGCCAGTCGTACGCCAAGGGCTGTTTTTCCACAGGCCGTAGGCCCGAGGATGGCCACGAGGTTTACCGTCATTCCCACCTCCCCGGCGCGATAAAAAAACCCCGGTCAGGCGTGCCCTCCCGGGGTCTTCGATGATTCGATGATGCCTATACCGTCTGCACGTTGGCGGCAGCCGGTCCCTTCTTCCCTTCCTCGATGTCAAATCGGATTCGCTGCCCCTCGTACAGGGTTCGGAAACCGGAACCCTGAATGGCGCTGTAGTGGACGAACACGTCTCCCCCCTCGTCGCTCTCGATGAAACCGTAGCCCTTTTTCTCGTTGAACCACTTCACTTTCCCCTCTGCCAAAGCCTTACCCTCCTTTCTTTGGTCAAGAAATCAAAAAGCCATCCGGCCTCGGACTCAAAAGATCCGCGCCCCGATGGCTCCCCCTTCAGGCAGTTTTTAAATAATCGAACGCTCGCATGCTCCATCCGCCGGGATAACCTGAATAATAGACCCAACACGACACTCCCGACGATTCGCCCGTATCACCATAATTTTCAAAAATCAAGCATTTTTGAGGAATGAATTTAAAATAGTTTTGATCGCAATGACGAGCGCCTCTTCCCGGCCGATGTAGAAATGATCCGTTCCCGTCAGAACCTGAGGCACAAGGTTGATCCGTCCGAGACGCTCCGTCAGTTCTTGAACGTCACAGAATGTATCGTGGTCACCGCAGATGACGCCGATCAGTCCTTCGGCGAGCGGATCTAAGGGGGTTTCCAAGAAATCGATGGGGGGAGAAACCAGTAGGAGGCGACACGCGAGAGGCTCGCGGGCATAAAGGCTGGCCGTCACCCAGGCCCCGAAGGAGTAGCCGCAGAGCAGAAGGGGCGCCGACGTGCGGCCGGCCAGAAAATCCATTGCGGCGCGGAGGTCGTCCTGTTCGCCACGTCCCCCGTCATACCGTCCCTCACTCCGTCCCGTGCCGCGAAAATTGAACCGAAGGGTCGTAAAACCGAGACACCGAAAGCCTTCGCAGACAGCCTCGACGACATTGTTGTCCATACTGCCGCCCATCTGGGGGTGCGGATGGGAAACGACCACGCCTCCCCGGCCCCTTCCGTGAGCCATCCTCCCCTCGATCCGAATGCTGCCGACATCGATTGAGACCGCTTCTTCCATCATAGACTTCCCTTCTTCCGAATACAGGCCACCCGGTGATCCGCTTCCGGTTCGAAGAGTGTTGGATGCCATTCCCGGCACCGGTCCAAGCGCTCCGGGCAACGGGGATAAAACAGGCACCCTTCTTCAGAGGGGGGATGATCGTCGATTTCCGCCGGCTGCCCGGGGCGCTTTGCGCGGGGATCGGGAACGGGTATCGCGCGGTGAAGGAGACGTGTGTAGGGATGGAGGGGATTCGCGAAAATCGCCTTGTTCGATGCAAGCTCGACGATCCGTCCTAAGTACATGACGGCGATTCGGTCGCTCATGTAGCGGACGACGCTGAAATCATGCGTGATGAACAGATACGTTAGGCCGAAATCCCGCTGGAGTTGCTTCATCAGGTTCAGGATCTGGGCCTGAATGGAAACGTCCAGGGCGGAGACGGGCTCGTCAGCGACGATCAGTTTCGGCTTCAGGGCGATCGCCCGGGCGATCCCGATGCGTTGCCGCTGACCGCCGCTGAATTCGTGGGGATAACGTTGGGCCTGCTCTTCGCTCAGCCCTACGGTGCGCATGATGCTCCGGGTGTTCTCCGGGACAAGCCTCGGATCGGTGGCATGCAGCAAAAGGGGCTCCATGACGGTCTGGCCCGCCGTTCGACGGGGGTTCAGCGACGCGTAGGGATCCTGGAAAACCAGTTGAACCGCTCGGCGAAAAGCCTTCCGTTTGGGCTTCGTCAAGGTGAAGATATTGCGGCCCTCGAATCTGACTTCACCGGAGGTGGGCTTTTCGAGCGCGAGGCAGAGCCGCCCCAGGGTGGATTTCCCGCAGCCGCTTTCTCCAACCAGCCCCAGGGTCTCCCCGGCGCGGATCGACAGGGTGACGTCCCGGACGGCGCGGACCTCGCGGGCACCGCGCCTGGTCCACCCCCCGGAGACGTGAAAGGTCTTCGACAGTCCCCGGATCTCCATCAGCACATCGCGCATCGCGTCCCTCAGGGATGCCCGCCCGGGCGGGAATCAGTCTTGCGGAAACAGGTTGATCTCTTGAACACGGTCATCATCAGGCGTAATTCCAGCATCGCACGGTTCCCCCCGGGGAGGGCGTCAACAGCGCCGGTTCCTCCTGGCGGCACACCGGGCGAACATCGGGGCAACGGTCCTGAAAGCGGCATCCCCGGGGAAGATCGTACAGGCTGGGAACCTGTCCCGGAATGATCGGCAGCGGCGTCGCGGGGTCGGTTCCGAGGCGCGGGAGGGAGGCGAGCAGGCCCTGCGTGTAAGGGTGCCGGGGCGTGTCGAACATCACCTCCGCCGGAGCCTCTTCCACCACCTTGCCGGCGTACATCACGATGACGCGCTCGGCCATCTGTGCGACCACGCCAAGGTCATGGGTGATGAGTATGAGCGAGGTTCCCATCTCCCGCTTCAATTGATCGAGCAGGGCGAGGATCTGGGACTGAATCGTGACGTCCATGGCCGTGGTCGGCTCGTCGGCGAGGATCAGGTCGGGGCGGCAGGCTACCGCCATGGCGATCATGATGCGCTGGCGGAGACCGCCGCTGAGCTGATGCGGATAGGCACGCAGGCGTTGATCCGCTTCGGAGATTCCGACCCGATGGAACAATCCGGCCACCTCATCCAGGGCCTGGCGACGCGTGGTCTTTCTGTGGCGAAGGATGAGCTCCGCGACCTGGTCTCCCACCCGGAAGACGGGATTGAGCGAGGTCATCGGTTCCTGAAAGATCATCGAGATCCGGTCGCCGCGCAGGTCCTGCAGCCGCTTCCGATCCAGTGCGAGGAGATTCTCGCCCCGGAATAGGACCGATCCGGAAGCGATACGGCCGGGGGGCGTGGGGACGAGCCGCATAACGGACAGGGCCAGGACGGTCTTGCCGCAGCCGGACTCTCCGACAACCGCCAGGGTCTCCCTCCGGCCCAGGACGAGGTCGACCCCGTCCACGGCCCGCACCGTTCCGGCGGGGGTATCGAAGACAGTCCGGAGATCGTTAATCTCAAGGAGGGGTGGTGCGGTCATGAAGCGTCTCCCGTTCCTTTGCGTGCTTAGGCGAAAGGGCCACAAAAGTCAACGAGGAAAAGTGCTTGAATTTTCGAGCAAGATGTATATACTTCAGCCTCAAAAACGATTGTAGGCGGATTCCGGTCGGTTGTGACGAAGGTTTTATTTGTATGTAACGCCAATATCGTACGCAGCTTCATGGCCGAGCGGATATTCAATCATAGGCTCGGACGGTCGAGCCTTTCCGGGGTATCGGCGTCTTCCGCCGGCCTGCTGAACATGAACGGGGCACCGGCGGACACAACGGCGAGACGAATTTTGGCCGAACACGGCATTGATGACGAAGGCCATGCCTCACGATTCCTGACCGGGGAGATCCTCCGTGAAGCCGACCTGGTCCTGACAATGGAGCTGCCGCAATTGCGGAAAATCGAATCGCAATACCCCGAATTCGCCGGCGGGCTGAGAGTCCTGAAATCCTACCTGCCGGATTACGATATCCAACTGGGCGACATCGCCGATCCCTATCGTCGCTCCGTGTTCCACTATCGCCTGTGCTTCGCCGAGATTTCCCTTTCCGTGGAGGCTATGATCACATGTATTTAGAATACTGGGGTTTGCAGAAGTTTCCCTTCGAGAACGTTCCCGATCCCGAGTTCATGTACTACTCCACGGAGCACGAAGAGGCCCTGGCGCGATTGCTCTATGTCGTCAAGCGAAACAAGGGCGCCATGCTGCTGACCGGCGAGATCGGATGCGGCAAAACCCTCCTGAGCCGCGTCTTCATCCGCGAACTCGCGGAATCGGATTACGATATTGGGCTCATCACCAATCCCTCGCTGATACCCATGGATTTCGTCAGGGAGATGCTCTTCCAGTTCGGCGTCAACACCCAGGCCACGGCCAAAAGCGAACTGCTCACCGTCCTGAACGAACGCATGATGCAGAACGTCCAGAACAACCGGACGATGCTGATCATTATCGACGAGGCCCAGCTCATTCCCATGGAAACCCTCGAAGAGATTCGACTGCTCCTTAATTTCCAGCTCAACGACCGCTATCTCCTCAATCTGATCCTTATCGGGCAGCCCGAACTCCGGGAAAAGATCCGCGGACACAAGCAGCTCGATCAGCGCATCTTCATCCGCTACCACCTCAATCCCCTGAATCTGGAGGATGTCCGAAACTACATCGCCTTCCGTCTTCAGAAGGCCGGGCGGCCGGAAAACATGTTCACCCAGGAGGCGATGGACGAGATCTTCAGCCACTCCGACGGCCTGCCGCGGAAGATCAACAACATCTGCGACCTGTCGCTCCTGATCGGCTTCAGCATGAAGTACACCAAACTGGACGTCGAGATCATCCGGAAGGTGATTCAGGATTCCATGTAGCTTGGGGTCGGACGCTGACGTCCTTCAGGCCGCTCACCCCCTGCGTCCGCTTGTCTTCCCGACTTTTCAACCCGTTTCAGTCCACGGACCTTCCCCTCAGCAGGTCGGGCAGGACGCGCGCGAGATGTGCGACGATCTCGATAACCCTTGCCCGCTCGAGCCGCGAGGCGCGGTGCGCGTCGTGTGCCCCGCGACGCTGACGCTGGATGATCCTCGGCGGGAAGAGGGTTCTCAGGAAAAAAAGGATCTTTTTCGCGGGGCCTTCGTTCATGGACAGGTATAGCAGGTAACTGCTGCCCCGGATCCGGAGGCCGCGCCGCTGCAGCAGGCTGAAAATCCGCTGCTCGAACGTGATCCGGGGGGGACGCAGCCGATCGAGAATCCCCGCCGGCAACGTCACACCGGCATCGTGTACCACCTGCTTAAGGGCGAAGTAGACCAGTCCGGAGAGGTGAAACGCCCCGGCCTCCCGGGCGACGGCATCCCAGTCGAGGCGCCCCGCGAAGGTATCGAGCAGACAAACGAGGTCATACACCAGGATCAGCCGGTCGAAGGTGTGATTCACCCTCAGGGCGTGTTCGCACAGATAGATCAACAGATGCTCCGGTGAAAGTATTTTCGTCTCCACGTCATCGAATCGGACGGTGACGGCCCGTTCCCAAAGGGAAGCGACGTCGAAAAAGGGTGCAAAAGCCTCGGCCGGCACCGAGGTGTTCACGGGGTGCCAGTGGACGTGGAGCATCGGCGGCATCCGATCGGCGCGGTGGTATTCCAGGCTGGCGAGATACCCCTCGGGATTCGCGAGGGCCACGGCCGCATCGCCGTCGACGGCGCGGTATCCCAATGCCTCCAGGCAGGCGTTCACCTGGAGGAGTTCGTCCTTCCGGACCAGGAGGTCCACATCGGACATGCCCCGCATGCCCGGGCTGGGGTAGAGATATTCCGCGAGGGCCAGGCCTTTGAGGAGCAGGTGGTCGAGCTGGGCCGCGTTGAATCCGGCCAGGACCGGCTTGAGACGGTGCTTCAGGGTCAGGTTGGCGATCAGGTTCCTTTGGAAGCGTCCGGCAAGGTTCTCCCGCCAGAAGGCGGGCAAGGCGACATCGAGACCTTTTTTCTTGAGACGATAATAGACGGATCCCTCCACGCGCTCGCGCTGACATCGCGCGACGAAACCTTGCCAGAATGCGTCATCGGCCTCCGGCAGGTGAGGCGACGCCCCGAAAAGAATCTCCTGGATCAGGCGCAGCGGGGGGTTTTTCGATGACGTCGTTTTCATGGGGCGCCCCTGACAAGGGCGGCGTAGGCCTCGTTCGAACCCATCAGCTCGGCATGGGCGCCGACGGCCGACAGGCGACGGTCCTCGATATAGAGGACGCGGTCGCACGCCTCCAGCCATTCCTCGTCGTTGGAAATGACGATGACCGTCCTGCCCGCCAGCGCAGGCCCGAGGGATGCGAGCAGCGTCTGTGCCGTTTGGCCATCCAGGGCGGCGGCCGGTTCATCCAGGAGAATGACATCGGGGCTCTTGAGCAGGGCACGCGCGATGCATAGACGCTGCTTCTGCCCTTCGGAAAGGAGGATACCCCGCTCGCCGATTGGCGTCCGGTACCCCTCAGGAAGGCCGGCGATGAAATCGTGGATGCCCGCGGTCACGGCCGCCTGTGCGATCTCCGCGTCCGAGGCCCCGGGGGTTCCATAGGCGATGTTCTCGGCGATGCTTCCGGACAGGAGCATGTGCTGCTGGGAAACGTATCCCAGGCGCAGCCGCAGCGACGTCGGATCGAAGTCGCTCGCCGGGCGGCCGTCGTAGAGGATGTCGCCCCCCGTCGGTCGGTAAAACTGCAGCAGCAGACTGATCAGGGTCGTTTTGCCGACGCCGCTGACGCCGGTGATGGCCGCGCGCTCACCGGCGCGGATGGAAAAGGTTACCCGCTCCAGGATGGGGCGGGCGGGATCATAGGCAAACGACACCCCCCTCAACGTGATCTCGCCCCTGAGTTTCTCGACGGGGATCCCCTCCCCCACACCGGGTTCCGGAATGACGTCAAAGAGATTGGCCACCCGGTCGACGGAAGCCATTGCGGCCTGCATTTGAAGGTTGGCCGTCGCCAGGACCCGCGCGGGACCGAAGACGTACCCGAGATAGGCCTGGTAGGCAAACAGAGAACCCAGCGACCAGTGGTCGGTGATGACCCAGTAGGCCCCGAGGAAAAGCACCCCGGCCCGGGCGACGGCCGGCATCGCGTCGATCGCCGTATG
>JALNWL010000040.1 GCA_023230905.1 Syntrophales bacterium | reverse complement strand
CGCTTGATGCGATTTCGTTTGACGGCGTTCCCGACCTTCTTGTTGACCGTGATCCCCAGCCTTCTGGTTCCGGATGGGCTCTCCAGGGTAATGATCGTGAAATTCGGCGTGTGCTCCCGCGTCCCCTGCTCGTATACCTTCAAATAGTCTCTTCTCTTGTGGATGCGTTCATGCGGCGCAAAGGTCTTTCGTTCCATGGTGTCGAAAGCGGACCCCCCGCGGGGCCGGGCCGTCATGAGGGGTAGAGGATGCTACACCGTCAGGCGCTTCCTCCCCTTGGCCCTTCTTCGATTGATGACCCGACGTCCCCCCTTGGTCGCCATGCGGACCAGGAATCCGTGGGTCCTTTTGCGCTTCACATTCGTGACTGCTGTCAGGTTCTTCTTCATGATGGCACCCCGATCAGTTATTAAGCGCACCCATAAACCACAAACGGTCGTCTTTGTCAAGATTCAAATGGGAATCGCGGGAATTGAACGTTTCGTTCAGCGTGGGCGACGTTTCGTTCAGCAAAGGATCGTCCGCCGGAGGTCGGGTGGGGCGAAGGGACGGTGGTACCTCATTCCGGCCCCTCCGGGGGCGAAAAGGGGCGAGGTCCGCGCCCGTCCTGTCTTGACGGCGGCGCCTTTCCGGGTAAAAACTTTTATTATCGATTACTTGTGCGCTTCCTCGGGGAAACGTCCGGCTTGTCGAAACGGTCCACCGGCGCCGGTGATCCGGCGCCGGTGGCAGCCGTCCGTTTATCTTATGGGAAAGATCGCACGGTCTGGCATGGATCTTTCATATAACCCAAGCAAAAGAGATCGACCCTGGAACAAAGGAGGACATCGACAATGAAAAAATTCATGCAAACCTTGTGGGTGACGCTGTTCGTGCTCCTGACGACGGCAACCTTCGGATACGCCGAGTTCACGGCCGCCGGCGCGAGCGACTTTCCCTACTTCCATCTGGGGTGCCTGATTGTGGGCGGGCTCATCATCGTTTCGCTCAAGCACAAGTACAACCGGATCTATCTGAGCGAGGCCCTCGGGTCGTTCGCCCTGTACACGGTGATGGTGGCCCTGTTCACCGCTCCGGTCGTCGATGCCTTGAAGACGCTGGTCAGCTGATCGCGCCGTTCCCTGTCCGCCATTTCGCTCCCCGGTCCCCCCGACCGGGGATTTTTTTTGCCCGTCCGCCGGCCGCCCCCCGCTCGTCATCGCCCGCAACAAGACGCTCGCCGCCCGGCTCTACCGGGAGTTCCGCAACGCCCCCGATAACCCTTCCGTCTCACCGGTCCTGAGACGATTTGCCGTTGCGAAAAGGTCCCGATGTATGCGAAAAGGCGGCGAGGGAAGGGATGAACGATGGATGCATTCAGAATGATGACCGATTTCACGCCCCAAGGCGACCAGCCCCGGGCCATCGACGCACTGACGGCCGGCCTGGCGTCCGGTCGCCCCCACCAGGTTCTCCTGGGGGTGACGGGATCCGGCAAGACCTTCACCATTGCCAAGGTCATCGAGGCCGCCGGCCGCCCCGCGCTCATCATCGCCCACAACAAGACGCTCGCCGCCCAGCTCTACCAGGAGTTCCGCGCGCTCTTCCCCGACAACGCCGTCGAGTATTTCGTCAGCTATTACGACTACTACCAGCCGGAAGCCTACATTCCCAGCACGGACACGTACATCGAAAAGGATTCGTCCATCAACGACGAGATCGACAAGCTGCGCCATGCGGCGACGCATTCGCTCCTGGAGCGCCGCGACGTGATCATCGTGGCGAGCGTCTCGTGCATCTACGGGCTCGGTTCCCCGGAGGCCTACGCCGGGATGCTCCTCCTGCTCGAGGGCGGGATGGAGATCTCCCGCGACGACGTCCTGAAGCGCCTGGTGGAGATCCAGTACGAACGCAACGACATCGATTTTCACCGGGGCACTTTCCGGGTCCGGGGCGATAGCGTCGAGATCTTCCCCCCCTACGAAGAGGAACGCGCCTACCGGGTGGAGTTCTTCGGCGACACGATCGACGGCATCGCCCTCGTCGATCCCCTGCGGGGGAAGAAGCTCGGGCCCCTCTCGCGCTTGGCCGTCTATCCCGGCAGCCATTACGTGACGACCCGGGACAACCTCGTCCGGGCCGTCGGCGACATCCGGGCGGAGCTGGCCGAGCGCCTGGCGGCGTTCCAGGCGGAGAACAAACTCCTGGAGGCCCAGCGCCTGGAGCAGCGGACCCACTTCGACATCGAGATGATGGAGGAGCTCGGCTACTGCCAGGGGATCGAGAACTACTCCCGCCACCTGACGGGACGGCGTCCCGGACAGCCTCCCCCGACGCTGATGGAATATCTCCCGAAGGACGCCCTCGTGGTCATCGACGAGAGCCACGCGACGGTTCCCCAGCTCATCGGCATGTACCGCGGGGACCGCGCCCGCAAGGAGACCCTGGTCAACTACGGCTTCCGCCTGCCGTCCGCCTTGGATAACCGGCCCCTTCGCTTCGAGGAGTTCGAGTGTTTCCCCCAGCAGCGGATCTACTGCTCCGCGACCCCGGCGGCGTATGAACTCCAGGCGGCCGAAGGCCGGGTGGTGGAGCAGATCATCCGGCCCACGGGGCTCATGGACCCGGAGATCGACGTCCGGCCCGTGACGGGCCAGGTGGAGGATCTTTACGCCGAGGTCCGCGCGCGCGCGGAGGCGGGCGAGCGCGTCCTCGTGACCACCCTGACCAAGCGCATGGCGGAAAACCTGACGAGCTACTATGAGGAGCTGGGCGTCCGCGTCCGCTACCTGCATTCCGACATCAAGACCCTGGAGCGGGTCGGGATCATCCGAGACCTGCGTCTCGGCGAATACGACTGCCTGGTGGGTGTCAACCTCCTGAGGGAGGGGCTCGACATCCCGGAGGTGTCGCTCGTGGCGATCCTCGACGCCGACAAGGAGGGGTTCCTCCGTTCGGAGCGGTCGCTTATCCAGACGAGCGGCCGGGCCGCCCGCAACGTCGCCGGAAGGGTCATCATGTACGCCGATCGCGTCACCCCGGCCATCCGGGCCTGCCTTGACGAAACCCGGCGCCGCCGTTCGCTCCAGGAGCGGTTCAATCGAAAGCATGGGATCACGCCGGCGACGATCCGCAAGTCGATCCACGACGTCCTGGGGTCCATCTACGAGGCGGACTACGTCACCGTGCCCACGGTGGCGGAAAAGAGAAAGGCCTACGGGACGGAGGAGGAGATCGCCGCCCTGATCCGCGACCTGACGGCGGCCATGAAGGCGTCCGCGGCGGAGCTCGCCTTCGAGAAGGCCGCCGCGCTCCGGGACGAGATCAGGGAGCTCAAGGGCCTGCTCGTGGAACTGGGGGGGAAGGCATGACGGCCGGCGCTGCTTCACCGGATGTTCTGAAGGCGAAGGTCGCCCTCGCGCCCCGGGCGCCGGGGGTCTACCTGATGAAGGACGGGGAGGGCAGGATCCTCTACGTCGGCAAGGCCGGGGACCTGAAGAGCCGCCTGAAGGCGTATGCCGGGGGGACGGACGGCCGCGCGATGATCCCCTTTCTCGTCTCCCGCGTCCGGGACGTGGAGCTCATCCTCACGGCGAGCGAGAAGGAGGCCCTGATCCTCGAGAACACCCTGATCAAGGCCCACCGCCCCCGCTACAACGTCGACCTGAGGGACGACAAGGCCTATGTCCACCTCCGGATCGATCCCGCGACGCCCTTCCCCCGTTTCCAGGTCGTGCGGCGGCCAAAAAAGGACGGCGCCCGTTATTTCGGTCCCTATCCCTCCGCGTCGGCGGCGCGCGAGACGCTGCGCTTCCTCCAGTCCGTCTTTCCGCTCAGGACCTGCCGGGACGCGGAACTGAAATCCCGTCGCCGCCCCTGCCTGGAATTCGAGATCAGGCGCTGCCTCGCGCCGTGCGTCGGTCGGGTGGGGGCGGAGGCCTACGATCGTCTGGTCCGGGAGAGCTGCGCCTTCCTGGAAGGCGGGGGGCGGGACCTCACGGACGCGATCAGAAGGCGCATGCAGGCCGCGTCCGAGGCCCTGGACTTCGAGGAAGCGGCCGCCCTGCGGGACCGGATCGCCGCCATCGAGGAGACGCTCGCCCGCCAGCGGATGGAGGACGTGACGGAGGCCGATCAGGACCTCTTCGGCCTGCACCGGGAGGGGGACGACCTCCAGGTCTGCCTGCTCACCGTCCGGTTCGGCAAGCTCTCCGGTCAACGGCTCTTCCCGCTGATCCGCCTCGCGGGGGAGACGGCGGAGCTCCTCTCCTCCCTCCTCAAACAGTTTTACGACGCCGGGGCCCATGTCCCCGGGGAGATCCTCCTGCCGCTCGATCTGGAGGACGCGGCGGCCGTCGCGGAGTGGCTGGCGGAGAAGAAGGGCCGGGCCGTCTCCCTGCGCATCCCGATGCGCGGCAAGGCGCGGGATCTGCTGGAGATGGCCCGCCACAACGCGGAGAACGCCCTCCGCACGAAGCGGCTGGCCGAGTTCGACCCCGCCGAGGCCTTGGAGATCCTGGCCCGGACCGCTGGCCTCGACCGCCCGCCGCGCCGCATCGAGGGGTTCGACATCTCCAACCTCGGCGGGCGCCACGCCGTCGGTTCGATGGTGGTCTTCGTCGACGGCCGGCCGGAGAAGGCCGATTACCGGCGTTTCCGGGTGCGGACCGTCCCGGGGGCCGACGATTATGCCATGATGTACGAGGTGCTGAAGCGCCGGTTTTCCCGGGCCCTTGCCGGGGCGCCGGGAGACGGCGCGCGCCCGTTTCCCCCCTTGCCCGATCTGCTGCTGGTGGACGGGGGGAAGGGGCAGCTCCAGGTCGCCGTCACCGTTCTGAAGGAGCTCGATCTGAAGACGGTGGACTGCCTTGCCCTGGCCAAGGAGCGGCAAGAGGCCGTCCGGATGCCGGGGACCGTGGACCGCGGGGAAGACCGGGTCTATCTGCCCCGCCGCCGCGAGCCCCTCTACCTTTCCCGTAGGCCGGCGGCCCTGTTTCTCCTCCAGCAGGTCCGGGACGAGGCCCACCGCTTCGCCGTCGCCTATCACCGGCGGCTGAAGACCCGGGACGATTTTCGCTCCGCGCTCGACGCCGTTGGCGGCATCGGGCCGAAACGCCGCCGGGATCTCCTCGCCTTCTTCGGCTCGGCCCGCCGGATCGCCGCCGCTTCCCTGGAGGACCTGCAAAAGGTGGCGGGGGTGGGCCGTCAGACCGCCCTCAGGCTTCGCCGCCACTTCAACCCGGAAGGGTGAACGGTCCCCACCCCCGCCCGATCGAAACGCTCACGGCAGTTTGCAGACGGGGCTGTCCCTCCCGAGGTAGACGACGAACCACATCCATGCGCGGCCGATCGGCCTCGACAGGCGCGTCGTTTGCGGCAGGCAGGTTCGCCTCTTGCCCGCGGATGGGTTCCGTGGGTCGGAAAACGGGAAATTGCGCGCATCCGCGCCGGAATATGTTTGTCTGCGGCGGAGGTTAACAGACGGGCGGATCATGACGGGGGGACGTTCTACTGCCAGCCGATGACCTCATAGCCCCGTTCCTGGAGGCACCGGTCCATGAAGCTTTTGAACAGGGGACTCGGTTCCGAGGCCCTGATGACGCCCCGCACCAGGGCGGCCGCCGCCCCGGTGGCGGCGCCGACGCCGACGCCCCGTCCGAGATGGCCCACGACGGCGCCCGCGGCGCCCCCGATGATGGCGCCCCCTCCGGCCGAGATGGCCATGTCCTTGGCCGCCTGGATCCCGGCGTCGGATTGGACGTACTGATCGGCCAGCGTCTCGCATTCGGCGATATCCTCATGGGCCTTCGCCTCGCCGACCTCCCGCAGGTATGAATTGGGGTACAGAACGGGGCCCGTGGCACAGCCCGCCAGGGAGAGAATCGAGATCATCAGAAGGATCTTCTTCATGTCGTTGCCTCCTTTGCCGGCACGCTCCCTGTTTTTATCATAACGGAAGGAAAAAACACAGACGTATCCGCATCGACGGGCGGGTCGATCCCGGAATGCCCGAACGTCCGGTCTGCCTCTGCCGGCTTGCAAAATCGGGCGGGGATTGTTAAGGAGTTCGCCGGACGAACCCGCCGCCGTTCCAATCCCGAAGATGGGAGCGGAGCGGGCGACCGGTTCCGCCGGGCAAGGATAGAGGAGAGAGGACATGGGGTTCGGCGCCATTCTGATCATCGCCGTCGGCCTGGGCATGGACGCCCTGTCCGTGGCCGTGGGCATCGGGGGCGCCCGCCGGGAGCGAACCTGGGGACCGACCCTGCGACTCGCTTTGAGCTTCGGCCTCTTCCAGTTCTTCATGCCCGTCGCCGGGTGGCTCGCGGGCCGAACCGTGGCCGACATCATCGCCGCCTACGACCACTGGATCGCCTTTGCCCTGCTGGCCTACGTGGGGGGGCGGATGATCCGGGAGTCCTTCCGGGGCGGGGAAGCCTCGCCGCCCGCGGACCCCACGCGGGGCTGGACGCTGTTGATGCTGTCGGTCGCGACGTCGATCGACGCCCTGGCCGTGGGCCTGAGTCTCGCCTTTCTCAAGACGCCGATCCTTTTCCCCAGCGCGGTGATCGGCGCGGTCTGCTTTTTGATGACGGTGGCGGGCATGCGCTTTGGCGAACGCCTGGGCCGGCTCGTGGGACGGCGGATGGAGGCGGTCGGGGGCCTCGTCCTCATCGGGATCGGCCTCAAGATCCTGATCGAACACCTGGCCGGATGACGCGCGTCGACGGGAAGGCCGGCCCCACCCTTTGGAAACAGATCTCTGAAGAACGCCTTCGGTGGTCCGTCTCACCCTTTCCCGGGAGCGATGCCGGTTTATTTCCGGATGGCCAGGTTGTCCCGGTGGATGATCTCGTCGTAGTCCTTGTGGCCCAGCACCTGCGCGATCCGGGCCGTCTTGAGCCCCATGATCTTCCGGATCTCGTCCGCGGCGTAGTTCACGAGTCCCTTGGCGACCGGCGCCCCGCACGCATCCACGCAGACCACCGGGTCGCCGATCCCGAAATCCCCCTCCACGTCCACGACCCCGGACGGCAGGAGGCTTTTCCCCTGCTCCAGCAGGGCCCACTTCGCCCCGTCGTCGATGACGAGCTTCCCCTTGCCCCTCAGGGTGAAGGCGATCCAGTGCTTGCGGCTGGTCAGGTGCTTTTGCATGGGCAGGAAGAGCGTTCCCACCGCCTCGGCGGCGAAGAGGGCGCCGAGGACGCCGGGGCGCTTGCCCGGGGCGATGATGTAGGGGATCCCGAAGGCCGTGACCTTCTGGGCGGCCAGGATCTTGCTGCGCATCCCTCCCGTGCCGACGTCGGAGGTCTCCGCCGTGGCGGCCTCCAGGATGTCCTCCGTGAACTCCCGGACCAGGGGGATCAACCTGGCCTCGCGCGAGGCCCCGGGGTTGCGGTCGTAGAGCCCCTCCGTGCTGGTCAGGTTGACGAGCAGGTGGGCCTCGATGATGTTGGCGATCATGGCGGCCAGGTGGTCGTTGTCGCCGAACTTGATCTCGTCCACCGCGACCGAGTCGTTCTCGTTGATGACGGCGATGACGCCCCACTCCATCAGCGTGGAGAGGGTGTTGCGGATGTTGAGGAAGCGCTTGCGGTCCGTCAGGTCGCTCAGGGTGAGCAGGAGCTGGGCCACGTAGAGCCCGTGGCGCCCGAAGGCGTTGGAGTAGACCCGCATGAGCCGCCCCTGGCCGATGGCCGCGGCGGCCTGTTTCTGGGGCATGCTCTTGAGCTCGCCCGTGATGCCCATCCGGTGCTTGCCGGAGGCGATGGCCCCGGAGGTGACGAGAACGACCTGGCGGCCGGACTTCGTCAGGAGGGCGATGTCGTCGACGAGTTGCTGGACGATGGTCAGGTCGAGGCCGTCCGCCCCCGTCAGGACGGCGCTGCCGACCTTGATGAGGACCCTGCGGACCGGCGCCAGGACGGTTTGGCGAATGGGATTCATGGGGTTACCTCCTCGGTGTTCTTTTCGCGCGCGGCATCGAGGGCGTTGGCCAAGGCGTGGAGCAGCGCGGGAAGCCCCTCGCCGGTGACCGCGGAGAAGGGGAAGGCCCGGATGCGCTGCCGCAGGAGGGCAGTCGTCTCCGCTTCCAGGCGCTCCCGGGTGTCGGTCAGGTCGATCTTGCTGATGGCCACCACCTGGGGCCTGGCCCCGAGGCCCGGGCTGAAGTGCCGGAGCTCCGCGTTGATCGTCGCCATCGTCTCTCCGGCCGGGGCCGCATCTCCGGAGAGGTCGATCAAGTGGAGCAGGACGGAGGTCCGCTCGACGTGGCGGAGAAACTTGATGCCCATCCCGAGCCCCCGGTGCGCCCCGGGGATCAGGCCGGGGATGTCGGCCACGACGAAGGGGGCGCGGTCGCCGACCTTGACGACGCCGAGATTGGGCGTCAGGGTGGTGAAGGGGTAGTCGGCGATCTTGGGCCGGGCGGCCGAGACACGGGAGATGAAGGTCGATTTCCCCGCATTGGGGAGGCCGATGATTCCGATATCCGCCAGGAGCTTCAGCTCCAGGAGGATCCACCGCTCCTCCCCCGGCATTCCCGGCTGCGCGTAGCGGGGCGCCTGGTTCGTCGGAGTGGCGAAGCGGGCGTTTCCCCGGCCGCCGATGCCGCCCCGGGCGACGATGAACGTCTCGCCGGCGCGGACCAGATCGGCCAGGACTTCCCCGCTCTCAGCGTCCTTCACGACGGTGCCGGCGGGAACGGGGATGCGGATGTCCTCGGAGTTCCGCCCCGTCCGGTCGCTCCCCTCGCCGTGGCCGCCGTGCTTCGCGATGTGGTGCTGCCGGTACTTCAGGTCGAGGAGGGTCTGGTGGCTCCCGGAGGCGACGAGGATAATGTCTCCGCCCTTGCCGCCGTCGCCCCCGTTGGGTCCGCCCCGGGGGACGTATTTTTCCCGCCGGAAGCTGACGCAACCGCGTCCCCCGTCCCCCCCCTTGACATAGATCTTGGCTTCGTCGATGAATTTCATGGGCTACTTTCTGATGCCCAGCAGGCGGTAGATTTTCTGCGCCGCGACGGTCGGTTCGATCTCGAAGACGCCGATTTCCTCGGCGTTCAGGGAAGACTGCGCGGATGAGCAGGCCTTCTCGCTGATGAGGATGTTGTCCGGCCAGGACTTGCAGAGGGATTGCAGTTTGAAGACAAAATTCACGGCGTCGCCGATGACCGTGTAGTCCATCTTCTTCTCGAAGCCGATGTTCCCGACGACCACCTCGCCCGTGTGGATGCTGATCCCCATGGTCAGGGTCGTCCCGAACTGCTCCTTGAAATACGCGTTCAAGAGCGGCAGGGTCTCCTGCATCTCCAGGGCCGCGGCGACGGCGTTGTCCGCGTCCCTGGCGCTCGAAACGGGGGCGCCGAACAGGGCGAGGAAGCCGTCCCCGAGGTACTTGTCCACGATGCCGTGGTTCCTGAAGACGATCTCCCCCATCTGGGCGAAGAAGTGGTTCAGCATGGCCACCGTTTTCTGGGGGCCGAGCTTCTTGGCCAGGGGGGAGAAGGAGCGGATATCGATGTTCAGGAGCGTCAGGCTCCGGAACTCCTCGACCAGCGGCTGCTCCGCGTCGCTGCGCAGGAGGATCTTGTCCACCACCTCCCGGGGGACGAACTTCTGGAACAGGCTGCGGATGCCGCGCTCCGCCTCGGCCATGCTCAGGGTCTCCCGGTACAGGCGCGCGTTCTCCATGGCGATGCTGACGGAGGTGGCGATCGATTGCAGGAGGTGGATGTCGCTGTTGTCGAAGACCCCGCCGATCTTGTTCAGGACCTCGATGACGCCGATCACCTGCCCCTGGGAAATCATGGGGACGCACAGGACGGAGCGGGTCCGGAAGCCGGTCCGGGCGTCCATCTCCGGGGAGAAGTGGGGAGAGTTGCGGATGTCCGGCGCCGTGATCGTCTCCCCCCGGGCGGCGACGTAGCCGGCGATGCCCTGCCCGAGCTTGATGCGGAAATGCTTCAGGGGCGCCTCGTCGAGATTGAACGCCACCTTGAACTTCAGTTCATTGCCGTCGAGCAGGAGCAGGGAGCCCGCCTCGACGTTCATGGTGACGCGGATCATGTCCATCGTGTAGTTGAGAACCTTGTCCATCTCGAAGGTCGAAGAGGACAGGGCGCTGCCGATCTGCCGGAGGGTGGCGAGTTCCTGGTTGCGCCGCATGATGGAGGCGAGCACGTTTTCCTTTTCGACGGCGAGCGAGAGCCCCTCCGTCATCATCGACAGGAGGCGCCCGCGCTTGTCGACCGCGTCGCGCGTCACGTTGTACAGCAAAAGAACACCCGTGATCCGGCCCTCCACCTTCAGGGGGGCCAGCAGACACGTCCCGTTTGTCCCCTGGGGGCACAGCGCCTTCTCCAGGGGAGGGGCCAGGGCGCTCAGGTCGTCCAGGAAGAGGGCGCTCTGCTGCCGGATGACGCGGTCGAGCATCGACCCCTCGCCGTCAAAGGCCGCCCCCCGGGTCAGGGCGGTCGGGACGAAGGCGAGGACATCCAGGACGGAGACCTTCCCCGGCGCGCTTCGGTCCCAGTCCAGGAGGACGGCGATGTCGTAGGGGATGTGCCGGCGGAGCTCCTGGAGGAGGGTGTGAAACAGCTCCGTGCCCCGGAGGGTCGAGTTGACGGTCCGGGCGAAGAGTTCCGTGGATTCCATGGCCCGGTCCCGTTCCCGGCCGGCCGCGAGCAGGCGGAGGTTGTCGAACGTAAAGGAGGCGCTGCTGACGAGCGGGGTGAGGATGTCGACGTCGGCCTGCGTGAAGGGGATGTCCTCCCGCTTGCGCGAGAGGCTCAGGACGCCGATGACCTCCTGGAGGCTCTTGAGCGGCATGCAGATGAAGGACCGGGTGGCGTACTGGGAGCGCGAGGAGCGGCCGAAGCGGGTGTCCGTTTCGATATTCTCGACCAGAAGCGGCGATTTGTTGATGACGGCGTACTTGGCGATGCTCGTTTCGAAGGGAATCCGGTCGTCCATGTTGACATGCTCCCCCAGGCCGATGGAGGCCTGGATGTGGAAGGCGTCCCTCTGGGGCGACAGGATCAGGACCGAACCGATATCCGCCCGCGCCAGCTTCAGGGCCCGCTCGAGGGTGATGTACAGGAGGTCGTCGGGATTGAAGGTGATGTAGCACAGCTCCGAGAGCTCCTTGAGGGTGGAGATTTCCGCCGCCTTCTTTTCGAGATGGCCCAGGTTCTTGCGCAGCTCCCCCTCCAGCGTCCGGAAGCTGTGGAAGATGCCGTTCAACTCGTCGGTCGTCGTTGCCCGGTTGCCGGCCAGCTCGGGGGCGAGGGACTGGGAAATGTCCCGGGAGAGGTTCAGGATCTGGTCGAAAACCCGGCGCAGGATCACAAAGCCGAGGAAAAAGGCGATGAGCAGGACAATGAAGAACAGGGGGAGATAGCGGTCGCCGAGGATGTCGTATTTGACGGCGAAGTAGAGGAAACCCAGGACCGGCGCCACGAAAAAAAGAGCGAAAATCAGGGAGAGTTTATAATAGAGGCCCTTGTTTTTGGTGAAGAAGCGGTCCAGCCGGATCCTGAATCCCATGAAACGATTTTCCTCCCGTCGGGGGTGCGCAACGGGACGCATTGTAATGACCGGCGCCGGGGATTGCAACCCTTATTCTTTCAGGCCTGCTTTCGTGCGTGCAAAAAAAAAGGCACTGAAGACAGTGCCTTGGAATCTTTGGGATGCGGGATGGACCGCGTCATGCCGTGGCGGCGTACACGCTGACCTTCTTGCGCCGCTTGTCCAGGCGCTCGAACTTTACGACGCCGTCGATCTTGGCGAAGATCGTGTAGTCCTTGCCCAAGCCCACGTTGACGCCCGGGTGGATCCGCGTGCCCAACTGGCGGATGATGATTCCGCCCGCCCGGATGGACTGTCCCCCGAACACCTTCACGCCGCGCCGCTGGGCGTTGCTGTCCCGGCCGTTGCGGGAGCTGCCCTGTCCTTTCTTGTGTGCCATGACGACCTCCGCTTAGAACGAGATTTCCTTGATCCGCATTTCGGTGAGCTGCTGGCGGTGCCCCGTCTTCTTGTGGTATCCCTTGCGGCGTTTCTTCTTGAAGACGGCGATCTTGGGGCCTTTCATCTGCGACACGATCTCCCCGGTTACCCGGGCGCCGGCCACGCGTGGGGCGCCCACGCGGATGTCCTCGTCTCGGGCGACCAGGAGGACGTCCTCAAAGACGACCGTATCGCCCTGGCTCCCCTCGAGCTTCTCAACCCTCAGCACCTCACCCTCGACGACCCGGTGCTGCTTTCCGCCTGTCTTGATCACCGCATACATGATTGTCATCCTTGCCGAAAATTTAGAACGGCATCCTTACAAAAAAACGGGGCCGTTTGTCAACATAAATCTTGAGCCGGGCGCGCCGATTCCCTTCCCCCTTCTTTTCCGAGGACGGCGGTCTTGACGATGCGCGCCTCCCGGGCGGTTGCCTCCGGCAGTTTGAGGACGTGGATGAGGAGTTCGGACGGCCGGACGGCGCCCCGCGCGTCGAACCGGACCGAGGCCGTCAGCCGCCGCGCCTCCGGCGCCCACTTCAGGTCGGCGACGTAGGGGCGGATATCCCGGGTCTGCGTTTTTCCCTTGCCCTCGCGGACGAAGGGGCAGGTGTCCGCCGCGAGAAAGGCGGAGACGCGCTCCGGGATCGCGCGTCCGTCCGTTTCGTCCAGGTCGTCGGGCAGGGTGATCTCGTAGCGGAAGCCGCCGATCGCGTCGGCCAGCGACGGGGTGGCGGGGTCGATCGGCGCCGCGTCCGTCACGGCGATGCCCGCCGGCAGGCGTCGGTTGATGGCGTCGCGCAGGCGCTCCGGGTCGAGCCCCGGATCGATCAGCTCGATGTCGGCGTATTCCTCGCGGCTCTCCATTCCCACCGACGTGGCCACGGCGAAGGACAGGCGCGGGTGGGGGTGGAAGCCCTCGCTGTAGCGGAAGTCGAGCCCCGCTAGGCGGATGGCCCGGATCAGGATGGCGGCCAGCTCCAGGTGGGACAGGAAGCGCGCCCGGCCCTCCTTGACGAACCGGAGGCGGTAGCGGCGATAGACGGGCGGACGGCTTGGCGCCGGCGTTCCGGGTTGGGACGGGGCGGCGGTCTCGGGCGGCGGCCCCGCGGGGACGATCCGGATCGTTTCGTGGTCGCAGACGCCGCATCGATGGCAGGGGCCCGTCCGGCAGTCCTCGGTAAGTCGTCCGTCGAGCGCCCGCGCCGCCTCTTCTCGCAGGAAATCGGCGCTGACGCCGGTTGCGATGCGGTCCCAGGGCAACGCGGCCGCGGGGGGGCGCGCCGCCAGGGCGGCCTCCCGGTCGACGCCGAGGCCGTCGAGCGCCGCCTCCCAGAGGTCGAACCGGAAGCGGTCGCCCCAGCCGTCGAAGCGGCAGCCCAGCGCGTAGGCCCGCTCTAAGAGATCTCCCATACGCTCGTCCCCCCGGGAGAGCAGCCCCTCGAGGAGGCTCATCCGTCCGTCGTGCCAGCGGACGGTCAGGCGGGGATGGCGGAGGCGCCTGCGGAAATACGCCTGACGCGCCTCCGTTTCCGCGAGGTCGATCTGGCGCTCCCACTGGAAGGGCGTGTGGGGCTTGGGGACGAAGGTCGAGAGGCTGACGGCGACCTGTCCGGGCGCCTTTCCGCGCGGCAGGGTCTTGTGGGCGAGGTCGACGATGCCGTCGAGGTCCGTCTCGCCCTCGCCGGGCAGGCCGATCATGAAGTAGAGCTTGAGCGAGCGCCAGCCAGCGTCGAAGACGTTGCCGGCGGTCGCCATCAGGTCGGCCTCCGTGTTCCCCTTGTTGATCCGGTCCCGCAGGCGCTGGGTTCCCGCCTCCGGGGCGAGGGTGAAGCTTGTCTTCCGGACGCGGCGGATGACCTCCATGAGCCGCGGCGTCAGGGTCTCCACGCGCAGGGAGGGGAGCGCCAGGGCGACGCGGCGGGCGTAGTGCCGGTCCATGAGCAGGCCGAGGAGGGCCTCGATGTGGGGGTAGTCGCCGGCGCTCAGGGACAGGAGCGAGAGCTCCTCGTGCCCCGTGGCGGCGAGCATCCGGTCCGACATCTGCAGGAGAATGTCCGGATCGCGCTCCCGGACGGGCCGCCAGAGCATGCCGGCCTGGCAGAAGCGGCATCCCCGGGTGCAGCCCCGGGCGATTTCCAGGACCAGACGGTCGTGGATGGTCTTCACCAACGGGACGACGGGGCAGACGGGTCCGTGCCAGGCGTTCAGGTCCGGGACGGTCCGCTTGCGGATGATCTCCCCGTGCGTGTGGAGAGCGGGGCAGTAGACCCCCTCGATCTCCGCCAGGCGCGCGAGCCGCGAGGCCCGGCGCTCGCCCCGCGACTTCGCGGCCATCAGGGCCCGGGCGATTTCGCCGATCACGGCCTCCCCCTCGCCGATCACGAAGGCGTCGATGAAGGGCGACATGGGCAGGGGGTTGAAGGCGCAGGGGCCGCCGGCGATGACGAGGGGGTGGTCCTCCCCGCGCGCCGCCGCGCGGAGGGGGATGCCGCCCAGGTCCAGCATGGCGAGGACGTTCGTGTAGGACAGCTCGTACTGGAGGGAGAAGCCGACGAGGTCGAAGGCGTGAAGCGGCGTGCGCGACTCCAGCGTGACAAGCGGCAGGGCGCGGCGGACGAGCTCGCCCTCCAGGTCCGGCCAGGGGGCGTAGCACCGCTCCGCCACGACGCCGGGCTCCGCGTTGAGGATGCCGTAGAGGATCTGGAGGCCGAGATGGGACATGCCGACCTCGTAGACGTCAGGAAAGGCCAGCGCGATGCTCAGGCGGCAGGCCGCATGGTCCTTGACGACGGCGTTGACTTCGCCGCCCAGGTAGCGGCCGGGCTTTTCGACCCGGGTGAGGAAGGCCTCTTCTCTCATTGGAGCCGGTTCCGGAACGTGTGGGGGTTGTTCAGGTATTCCCGGTAGCGGGCCAGGGCGAGGCCGCGGGCGAAGTCCGGACGGCCGAGGTAGGGCAGGGTGTGGGCCCGGAAGGCCGCGAGCAGTTCGGCGAAAACCGCCTCCCGCGCGTCGTTGCCGACGAAGGTGCGCTCGCGGACGTACTCGTAGACGATCGGATCGTCCCAGATCCGCCGGACGACGTCGAAGGCCTCGTCGCCCGGGAAGAAATCCCGTTCGAGGCGGACCGGGACGCGCACGTACAGCTCGACCTTCGTCGTGTCCGCGGCGATCGGCCGCGACCGGTCCCAGACCTCCATCGTCAGGCCATTGTCCAGAACGGTGGTTTCCACCAGCGTCTTCATGATGCCCCCATCGGGAACGGCGACCCCTCCGCCGGCGGTTTTCCCGCCCCGGCGTTCCCATTCCCCGTCGCGTGGCGTTGTCTTTACCATCTTTGTCCTTGACCTGCAACGGGAGACATTTTATAGGCGGTGGGAAAAAATAGGGACAGCGCCCTATAAATAGGGACAGCGCCCTATTTTCCGAGGGCCGGCGCCTGTGAGGGTGGATCCGTTGAATACGGGAGCAAGCGATTTCATCCATCTGTGCCAGCCGGACGGCGGCAAGTCCTGCGGGGCGTGCTGCGGCCTG